>JAAYBW010000029.1 GCA_012729975.1 Clostridiales bacterium | reverse complement strand
GCGTACGGTTCGCATCCGTAAGGTCGAGAGTTCGATCCTCTTCGTCTCCACCAAGTTCAGGAAAATCCATAAAAAGTGGATTTTCCTGAACTTTTTTATGCGGTATGCGAACGCAGTGGTGTCAAATCCTCATCCACAGATTCCGCATTGCAAAAACTCTGAAATTCTTCAAATGAGACGTTAAAATCAATCTCAATATTGTAATCCCGGCCAACCCGAACCGCTTTGATGAACTGGGCAGCTATCATTTTTTTCGCTTCAAAGGTGCTCTTGTCGTAGAGATCTGCCCATGTCAGAAGACGGTCATACTCTTTCCGCAGATTTTCGGCGGACTCAAGAAGCTCTAAATAATGCTTCTCAGTTTTCTCCGCATTGGCTCGCGCATCGCGGATCTGCTCGTTTGATTCGGCGGTCAGAGAATTGAGCAGTTCAATATTCCTACTCCTGGCGGCAAGGAGAACTGGTCTGTCAGTACCATCGAAAGTATCCTCATAAACGAGAAATATAGAGGGTCGGCAAAACTTCAAAAATACTTCACTGTGGATTTTCTTACTAAAACAATGAAAGTCAACGAGGGCGAAGTGCCTCAATACTATGTTGAACACAGCCATGAGCCGATCATTCAGCCGGATGAATGGGATGCCGTCCAGAAAGAGTTTGCACGGCGCAGGGCTCTGGGACGAAGCTATAGCGGGAAAAGCATACTCTCCTCCCGCATCATCTGCGGAGACTGCGGCGGTTTCTACAGTCCCAAGGTCTGGAACTCCAACAGCAAGTACCGCCGCACGGTCTGGCAGTGCAACGCCAAATTCAAAGGCGACCACAAATGCACGACTCCCCACCTGGACGAGGAGCAAATCAAGATCCGATTCCTCGTCGCCTTCGACACCCTGTTCGGCAGCAAGGAGGCCCTTCTTGAGAATTGCGAACAGGTTCGAGCCATGTACACGGACTGTACCGCCATCGACGCTGGGCTTGCGGAGCTGCTCCGTGAGCTCGATGTTGTCGCCGAGCTGACGCGAAAGTGCATCGAGGAAAACGCCGTCAGCGTCCAGAACCAGGACGAGTACTTTTCCCGCTATAACGGCTACGTGGAGCGGTATGACGCCGCAAAAGTGAAGGTCGAGGCGTTGGAACAGGAACGGACGCTGCGGTTAGCACGGGCGGACGCTTTTGAAACCTTCATCCGCACGGTGAGGGATATGGACACCATCCCCGCCGAGTTTGACGATAAACTGTGGCAGAAGACCATCGATACGGTCACGGTGAAGAGTGACGGAACGCTGGTGTTCAAGTTCCAAAACGGGATAGAGATTGAGGGATAATAAAACAGCCCATTTGTTCAGCGGCGAGCGGCGCGGCAAATGGGCTGCTTATTTAAGAGTGCAAGGGTGAAAAGAGGGGTATCATCGTGCATCCGCACCCTCTCTTTATGACCGGGTTCAAAAAGAAGCCTCCTATTGGGGATAAACCCGAATTGCTTTGTGGATCGTATTATCCCCGGTAAGCAACAAATCTCATGAGCATTGCCGCGACTTGTGCGCGGGTGGCATTGCCTTGAGGATCAAGCTTTGCCCCTTCTCCCTGCATGATGCCGGCGCCGCAAGCCCACTGGATGGCAGGAATAGCGTATTCAGAGATATCGAACGCATCGTCATAGGAAAGAATATTGGTTTCTTCACCGACGCTTATGTCATAGCCCTTGTACCCGGCATACCGATATAAAATAACTGCCATCTGCTCACGCGTTATCGGATCTTCGGGGCCGAACGTTTCCGCATCATACCCTTTGACAATACCTGTTTCATGTGCCCATACGACCGCGTCGGTGTACCATTTTCCCTCCGCCACATCAACGAAGATATTGGTGGTTCCGCCCGGAGGAGTGCTTTCCAGTCGGTGCAGGATGGTGACGATCATGCCCCTCGTCGTGGTGCCGTGGGGAGCGAACAGCATCGGCTTTTCGCTGACGCCCTTCATCAGGCCGGAATCAAAGGCCCACATGACATTGCTCACAAACCAGTCGTCCACTGTAACATCTTCAAAGGGAATATGAGCACCGGTGTCAGGGTTCGCCTTATCGGCTATGGTTATGGTCAGAATCGGGTCTGCGCCGCCGCTCATGTCAAATGTGATCGTCTGTTTGCCTGTGGCCAGGAAATTAAGATATGTGGCCTTGATGGCAACCGTGCAGCCACTTACCGTATAATCCGTTCCCTTCTTGAGCGTGTACGTTCCATTTTTGAGGTCTTGCAGCGTGTAGCTGCCACTGTTCAGCGTAACGCTTACATCCTGGCCCGTGGCCTTATCAAAGGTGACTTTGGAAGGCGAGATAAAGGCGTCGGCGTAGGTCGTGCCGCCGTTGTATTGGTACACCGGCGTTACGGTCACATTGCCGTCCGGCATGGCAAATGCCGCGCTCGCCTCTGTCGCGCTGCCGCTCGTCCATGTCACCGAGGGTGACACATCCCACCGTACAAAGCTGTAATTCGCACCGAGCGAGGAAATACCAAGGGTGACGGGTGTACCTGCGGTTGCGCTCGTATGCGAAGCCGTCGCCGTGCCGCCTGTGGCCTGGTTCAACGTGACGGTGTAGGTGGAAGGACCGAGGTCGCCCTCCCGTGTGACGGTGACGGTATAGGTCTGTGTAGTCGCGCCGTCCTGCGCGGTTACCACGATGGTGATGGTATTCGAGCCCACCGAAAGGGCAATACCGTCCGAGGCCGTGCCGCTTGATACGGCCGCACCGTTCACCTCGATGGTCACGTTGGCGTCGTTTGCCGTGGGCATCACAGTGACGCTCTCCACGCTTTGCGCAACCGATGCGGCATAGGCGTAAGTACCGCTTGAGAAGTCTGGGTCAAGTGTACCGCTGCTCAATATCAGGCCCGACAGTGCTGCGTCGGAAAATGCGACCGGCAGGTATGCGCCGAAACTGCCGTCCCACGGCACGGGTATGTCGTAGACGCTGTCGCCCGCCGTGTGATCGGTGAAAAGGTAATGCTGATGCGTCGTTGTGTTGGGCGTGGTGTAACTGTCGTTTCTGAGGAACACCGCCGCCGTGCCGGAAATGCCCAGCGTGCCGTCCTGTCCGTAAGGGCCCGGACCGATGTCCGAGACGCTTGTTCCGCCCCGCGCGAACACGACGCCGCCTTCTATGCTGATTTCGCCACCGCCACCGCCCGGGAAGCTGCCATTGTTACCGCCGCCGATGCCCGCGCCGCCTATGCCACCGTTGGCTTTGACCGTACCGCCGCGGATGGTGATGGTGCCGCCGTTGCCCTCATAGCCGGCGCCGATGCCCGCGCTGTTGTCGCCGCCATTGGCTGTGACCGTGCCGCCGTTGATGGCGATGGTGCCGCCGTCGCCGTAAATGCCGCCGCCGATACCCGCGCCCTCTACGCCGCCGTTGGCCGTGACCGCACCGCCGTTGATGGCGATGGTGCCGCCGTTGTCACCGAAGCCGCCGCCGCCGATGCCCGCGCCCTCTCCGCCGCCATTGGCCGTAATCGCACCGCCGTTGATGGTGATGGTGCCGCCGTTGCCACCGAAGCCGCCGACGCCCGCGCCGCCGCCGATGCCCGCGCCACCGATGCTCACGCCCTCTCCGCCGCCATTGGCCGTAATCGCACCGCCGTTGATGGTGATGGTGCCGCCGTTGCCACCGATGCCGCCGCCGATGCCCGCGCCACCGATGCCGCTGTGAATTGCGGTGACTGTGAGCACGCCCATGGCCGCCCCCGTGGACTGGGCGTAAATGGTCAGGCTGTTTTCGCCGGATACGTTGATGCCCGCGTCAGTGAGACTTCCCGTCACCGTGAGGTTTGCACCGTCCGCTAGTATCAAATGGACGCCACCGGTGACGGTGATCGTGCCGGAACGGTTCACAGTGCCTTCCACCACATACCAGCCGCTTGTGAGCGTTGCGGTGCCGCTATTGATTGGCGTGACGGTTGCGCTTCCGGTGCTTCGTAAAACGCCGGTTTCGTCGAGATAGTCATAAGGTCCAGCTTCCCGCGTGACGGTGAGGATATAGGTCTGCATTGCCGTGCCGTCCGGCGCGGTCACAACTATGGTGACGGTGTTCGCGCCCACGGAGAGCGGGATAGGGGCCGACGCCTTGCCGCTTTCCACGGCCGTGCCATTCACCTTGATGGTCGCGCCCGCATGTCTGGCGGTGGGCGTCACGGTAACGCTGCTCACGTCGTAGGCCACCGACGCGGTATAGGCGTAGGTGTCCGACGAAAAGGGTTCGTGAAGCGTTTCGCCCGCAACGGTCAGGCTCAAAAGCGCCGCGTCGCTGCTGTCCTTCACCCGCACCTTGCTGCCGCCAGAGTACTGTCCGATATATACCAGATACCCCGCGTCGCTGCCCGTGCCGGGGAGGCCGTCCCCAGGCGCCTTGTCTTCAAAGTCGATCTGCATATAGATGCCGTTTTCGTCCGTCGCCGTGACTTTGCCCGTAACAGTTATTATACTGTTATCGTTTGCTATCACGCCGTGGTATACGCCCTGGGCGTCACCGTATACCGTGATGGTGCCACCGTTAGAGGCATATGCGCCTGCGAGCACGCCCTGGGCGTCACCGAATACCGTGATGGTGCCGCCGATGGCTTCCGCGCCGGGACAGCCCCAGCTGGTCGTCGTGACGCTGCCCGGGTGGGCGGCGCTGCCCACTGTGACGGTGCCACCGTTATTGGCAGCTACGCCCGAGTAGCTGCCCTGGGCGGCACCGGTCACCGTGATTTTGCTGCCCGTGCCGATGGCTCCCGCACCAGAGCTTCCTATACCGGTCGATATGGCGTTGGTGACGGTGGCTTTACCGCCGTCATGGGCGTATACACAATCACTATGATTCGACTGGCTGGTGACGTTGAACGCACCCGTGGTTTTTTCCAGGTTCACGACGCCGCCCGCGCCCACATCCAACCCCTGGCCGGAGGTGTTCACCACGTTGAGCGTGAACGCGCCCACGTCGAAGGTGATGGTTTTGCCCCTGATGCTGATGGCCGGGGATGTGATATCCACGGCGTATGTGATGTCCCCTGTCAGTTTGATGACGTCCCCGTCGGCCGCGTTGTCCAAGGCCAGCTTGAAATCATCCGGATTATCGACCTGGACGGTCGCCGCCCATGCCGATATAGGCATTAGCGTGATTAGCAATACCACGCACAGAACCACGCTCAAAAAACGTTTCGCGTTCATTTTCATTCCTCCTTATCCGATTTCAATTCGCGCCATCGCGCGTCGCACATGCAGACGCCGATGGGGTCGCAGGGCGTTTGCTCCCGGTAAAACCAGCCGCAGCTTCCGCAGTCGCCGGGAAGCGGCTTGTCAGGCGCTTTGGATTTGGCATGGGGGCAGCTCTCCTGCGCCGATTTGGCGAAGGGTCTGCCCTCGTCGGTGTATTCCGGGTGTTCCATAAAGTCGGGGTAGGCGGGGTAGCTCTCCTCCATCTGTTCGTAGTATTCGAGGTAAACGGGAAAACGGCGGCCACCCACCCAATAGACCCTGTAGGGATGCTTTTCTTCCCCGTGCATCCTGTTCCCCCTTCCCCAACGGAATAAAAACCCCTATGATAGTATTCTAATACTATCATAGGGGGAAACCATCACTTCCGGTAGTGTATTTTTGCCCTCAAAAACTCACGTTTTTTCAGCTCATAAAATATATTTTTCAAGCTCTTCCCGTCCGGAAACGAACAGCTTTTGGTAAATATCCTGCATGATGTTCCCGAGCCTTCCCAACGAAATGCAATGCTGCTCTGCGACTTTTTTGTATGGCACGCGTCGCGCGATAAGCTGGCGATATGGTATTCCCGCAGGGACAAAATGAGGGTGATGTTGTCCTTGGTAAAATGGTTGTGGAAGGTGATCCAGTTTGCGAAGGTGCGCTTCCATTGCCTGAGAACGGCGTCGTAGCTGTCGGGGAATTCCCGCTCCAGACATTCCTCTATCAGCCCGCCCATGGCGGTTACGACCTCCGCAAACGGCGTAATAAAGCCGTGGGGCAGCGCGACGCGCATGGTATCCAGCAGCCAGCGCCGGGCCTTGTCCTCCCGCCCCAGCGCATAGCAGGCCATCGCGCAGCACAGCCGCAGGTACAGGCAGGCCTGGCAGATTCCGTGCTCCGGCTCGCTCAAGGAAAGGGCGGTCTGCGCCACGGCCAGCATGGCCTCATACTGGTTCGTACATTGGAAATATTTTGCCCGCAGATACAGTGCATAGGGGCGTGTTTGCGGTAATAGGGCGCTAAACTCCCCTTCTTGGAGCCATTTCGGAGCCATGCCCGGAGCTATGCAGCTCACGGCGGCGACGGCAAGAGCCATCTCGGCCGCAGCGGGGATGTCGCCGTCCGGATGGGTTTTCGCACACCGTTTTAGATACGCTTCGATCTGTGTATAGGTGTGGTAATCACCTGTGCTGATGGCCGCCGCTATTGCCACCACGCAGGCACGCAGCCGCGCCGCGTCGTCACTCTCTGTTGTGAGAAAGCAGTCTATCACCCGCTTAAAATCGCCCCGCAGATAGGCAATCTCCGCCTCGTATTGACGCCGCGCCTTTTCGTCGCTGGCGCGCTCCAGAATGGCATCGGGGTTATGGGCGGGCAGCGGCACGGAGGTTGCCTTAAGCAGGCGGGTAAGGTCGGAGGAAAAGGACAAATCTCGCTCCGACAATTCCTGCCCGTGGCGTCTTTTATCGGCGGGCCGCTGCGCGTCGGCGGGTATCAGCCACAGCTTTCCCTTTTTGACCGCGCAGGGGATGCGCCCGGCAACCAAATGATAGTTGATCGACCGTCCGGAAACGCCCCATTTTTCCGCTGCTTCACGGGTTGTTATGTAGTCCATTACGCACCTCCCGATATGATTTGCATATCATTATTATACTTCCTATACCCGAAGATTACAAGGCCGCTAAAATCCCAGAACGGTTAAGTAAAGTCAAGTATTTTTCAAAAGGGATGGCAATGAAAACAATGCCCTGTAGCATTCAAAGAAAGCGCTTCTTGCGTTTGAAACGGAAGCCATGTGCGAGGATCTAAACGCTCCAACGCTCTCGCGGGGAAGTGTGCGGGCAGACCGCCTTACGGTTACCGCGCCAAGGACGGTAAAAGTAACCAAGAATGGGAAATAGACGATTGTTCCGCTGAAATCGTGCGTGAAATATTCAGGCGGTTCATTGCGGGCGACAGCACCCATACGATAGCAAAAGATTTTCACAGTCGAGATATTTTGACGCCGATGGTATATTACCGAAGGCTGAAGGGGTTGCCGCCGCTCAATGAAGATACAACATGGTTCAATTACACGGTGGTGCATATGATTGAGAACCAGAGCGTGGACATGCTGCTGAAGACCTCACACCTCTTCGACCCATTCTGTAACTGTCAAGCAGGAATCCCTGTAATATGGCTAATAGAAATCCCTAGTTGCCTGTTTATGGACTACTTAAACCGCTATCGGGTGCGGCAATCCATAGATGTCATGCAAAAAACCGAGGCGACGTTGAAGCAGATTGCTGAGGATGTAGGGTTTGTCAACTACAAGACCTTCACCCGGGCCTTTTACAAGATCATGGTTATGCCGCTGGACCAATACCGGCGGGGGTTGGATTGTTTTGAACCCCTAGAATCCGCCGCAAAAGGGCATTGAATATCCACCCATATAAATGGAAATGCCGTCATTTTGCATCAGTTCTCGGCGTTGCTTTAACCCGGTCAACTTCTCATCAGTATCTACGAACCGCTTGCGCAGTTCTGACGGGAGGCATCATCTGCATGATCAGCAATTTCTCTGCCTTTGTTGGGGTGCGCTACAGAAACCCGTGGCTTGTCAAGGTCTCCTCATCAAGTGCGGCGCCATCTCTGCCTTTGCTGGGGGGTGCACCATAGAAAGCGAATGCACCCCCCAAACGCCAAGGGGGTGCATTTCTATCAAAAAATGAGTCCTTTGCCAATTTCAGGAAAATCCATAAAAAGTGGGTTTTCCTGAAATTTTTTATGCGGTATGCGAACGCAAGGTCGTCAAATTCTCTTCTGCAGATTCCACATTACAAAAGCCCTGAAATTCTTCAAATGAGACGTTAAAATCAATCTCAATATTGTAATCCCGGCCAACGCGTACCGCTTTGATGAACTGGGCAGCTATCATTTTTTTCGCTTCAAAGGAGCTCTTGTCGTAGAGATCTGCCCATGTCAGAAGGCGGTCATACTCTTTCCGCAGATTTTCAGCGGATTCAAGCAACTCTAAATAATGCTTCTCTGCTACATCCGCATTGGCTCGCGCGTCGCGGATTTGCTCGTCTGTTTCGGTGATCAGCGAATTGAGCACTCTGCAACCATCTACCAGGAACACCTGAGACTCTTTAAAAGAACACTTTTTCCCGGATTCGTTGATGTAAGTCAAAACAGCATCCTCCCTTAAGTATGAATACGCTGGAATTAGTCGCGCCGGTTTTGTACTTCCCGCATTGCCATAAACTGCAGCGGCCTGTGCTTCGGCGCGACTGTCCAGCGTTTTTAATCGCCAAGTCGCTTTTTCTTTTTGATAATAATGTAATCATAACCGTTTCGTACGTCACAATATGTGCAGGTTTCTTTGTGGTTTTGCAGCGGATTAACTCGCCGTATTATATGATCTGGTGAATTATAGAACTGACTTGCACAAACCGGGCAAAGGCACAGCGTCATCTCTTCGGGCCGTTCAGGCTCATCTCGAAAGACATCAGACAGTTCGAGCAATCCAACGCTGATTCCAAGTGCCCTGTCGATGCAACACATGACCTCTTCGTTAGCTAAGCCAACAAGGTAGGTAAGGCGACTTTTGTCAATGGTTCTCACTTGCTCTAATAGAACCATTGAGTTTTGAGGCAGTCCCAACTCGTTTGGCAATAACACATGTGTAGGCAGATAGTAGCTCTTTGGCTTGCTGGTGATTGGCGCAATGATGACGGTAAGGCATCAACGAATGGCGCAAACAAGTAGCCCGTAAACTTATCTCTTTCAAATCGACTCGATTTTGCCGGACGACCAGTCCCTGCCGAACCTTCCAAATTTGTATTGGAGGTTCAATGTGGGATTTAAGATTTTTCGTAAGAATTGCTGCGGTCTGGATGTCCACAAAACATGGATTTATGCCTGCATCGGAATTACCGACACGAACGGACGCACAGAGTATAAACAGGCTCGCTTTTCTTCCTTCTCCAAAGGGTTACGGGAATTAGCTGACTGGCTTGCAAAATACTCTTGCACCGAAGCTTGTATGGAATCTTCCGGAAAGTACTGGATACCGGTGTTCAACATCCTCGAAAAAAGCTGTTGGGTCACACTGGCGCACCCAAAGTATACAAAGCCTCAGAAGGGCAATAAAACCGACAAGAAGGACGCCAAGTGGATCTGCGATCTGTTTATGTGCGACATGATCAAACCCAGTTTTATTCCGCCGCCGGATATCCATCAGCTCCGCGACCTGATGCGTTACCGCCAAAAGCTTACCAATATGCTTACCGGAGAAAAGAACCGTGCTTCCAACTGCCTTACCGTATCCAATCTGAAACTGGATGATGTGTTTTCTGACGTGTTTGGCAAATCCTCGCGTTCCATCATCAGCTACATTTTGGAGCACCCCGGTGAGACCTTTGATGTCGCCCCTTTTGTCGATGCTCGCTGCAAGCATCCCATTGAAGAGATACAGGCTGCTGTTGACGGGGCGGTATCCCGTGAACAGGCCGCAAAACTTAAGGAATGCTTACAGCACATCGATGAAATCAGCGCACACAAGAAAAGCATTGAAAGCGAAATTCTTCGCCTTGCTGAATCGTATCCGCACCAGTTGGAGTTGATGCGTACTGCTCCGGGTTTTGCTTCCGACCATTTGACGGCTATTGCTATCTTGTCTGAAATCGGTGCAGAGATGTCGGTGTTTCCAACGGCAAAGCACCAGGTCTCTTGGGCAGGCTGCTGTCCTCGCAATGATCAGAGCGGCGGCAAGGTTAAATCCACTCGCATCTCCCGTGCCGGTGTTTATTTGAAGCCGCTTCTCGTACAGGTTGCAAATGCCGTCATTAAATCTGACAAATATCCCGAATGTAAAGAACGCTATCGCAGAATCAAGGCTCGCCGTGGCCACAAGAAAGCTATCATCGCTGTTTGCCGTATGCTCCTGACCGCTATCTGGAATATACTTTCTAAGCTGGAGCCTTACTCTGCAAGGGGCTATCTCGATGATAAGCTCACAGAGCATTCTGTTGTCATCTCTAAGTCACAGGGCTTGGAGCTTCTCCGCAAAAGAGGTTACATCTTTAAGGACGAGGCTTCTCCTGTATCCACATAGCTCTGTTTTTTGACCTCGGTTCTTTCCTGCTTTTTCGGCTACCTTAGCTGGTGGTCTGGTTTTTTGCGCTCTTTTTCGGGATAGTGCTTAATTCACAGTGTTTCAAACTTGACTTCCGAAGCATGTCCACTTAGCCAAGGTTTTTTTGCGCTTCTACATGCAGTTACCTGCACGTTAGCTGAACGGGGTATGTTCATCTTAGTATCAGACAATCGGATTGTCAATAGAAAATAGAACAAATGTTCTATTATTTTCCTATCGGAGACTTCAGGTCGACTGATTTTGCGAAAGAGTCACAATTTAATACCATATTATTAACCATATTTCTTAAATATTATGGGAATTTGTGTTATAATTGGCAAGAATGACTGTAAAACATGCGAATTACTGGGAAACCCGGAACACGTTTTAAAGCGAGATCTTCGATGGCAATTACAGATGCTGACATGAACTCGAATATTAAATGTGAGGTGAGACGAACGGAACGGATGTTTCTATGGCGATACTAGAAATAGTCAGATTAAGCTGAAGCGGCGATTTATAGAATAGGGTTTTGGAGGAAAGATACTCAACACCAACACGTATAAATTCCACTATCCCACCTGTTCAAGCGTCGACCAAATGAACGAGGCTAATAAGCAGGAGTATACAGGAAGCAGGGACGACCTTATTGCACAGGGATATGACCTGTGCTGTAGATGCAATCCATCCCGGCTAACATCGAGATAATCCCGCTTCCGCCTTATACGCCAGAGTTGAATCCGATTGAGCAGATCTGGAAAGAGCTACGCAAGCGTGGATTTAAAAATGAGCTTTTCCAGACCCTTGATAAAGTAGTTGATAGGCTCTGCGATATCATCTGCGCTCTTTCTGCGGAAACCATGAGTATTTCGGTTGACGAGAGCCGGTGTTCCGGACGGGTGAGAGCCACCCGTCCGGAGAAAAGTGAGCCAGTGTTCCGTTAACTCTGAGCCAGTGGTTCAGTCATCTTTTATACCATAGAACTCTCGCATAGATTTGTCGTTGTCTTTGTCGCCGTGAATTTCGATAGTGAATGAATCGTACACAATCCTGTCGAGGATCGCATCGGCAAGCGTTGTCTCCCCGATTTTAGCATGCCACCCTGCGGGAGCGAACTGAGAACAGAAAATAGTCGATGCACGTTTGTGCCGGGAGTGAACGATTTCCAGAACGTCGCGCGCTTCACTTTCTTTCAGTGATACAAGCATCCATTCATCAATGATGAGAAGGTCATATTTCCGGTATTGCGCAAGCAGCCTTTTCGCGCCTCCTGTATCTCGGGCAACTGCGAGATCCTCCAACAGTTCCGGCAAGCGTATGTATTTGACCGAATAGAATTGCTTGCAGGCTTCCATCCCCAAGGCGCAAGCGATATACGACTTTCCGGCTCCGGAAGCTCCCATGATAATGATATTATGCTTTTCTGATATGAATCCGCATCCGGCCAGCCGCGTGATTTTCCCCTTGTCCAGCTTGCGCGTCGCGGTATAGTTGATATCAGCGATAGAGGCTTGAGGCTGGTCAAAGCGTGCATTCTTGACAAGACGTTTCAGCTTGTTGTTCTTTCTGCTGGTATACTCAACATCAACCAGCAACCCGATTCTTTCCTCAAAAGACAAATTATCTGCCGAATTGTCCCTCATCTGATGAATTAGGGCATTTGCCATGGCTGTCAGCCGCATTTCAATAAGCCTTTTAATCGTCGCTTCATTCGTCATGACTATCACCGCTTTCCATAATAACCGGCGCCGCGAGTGAAGCCGTACTTTTCGACGTTTTTGCTTTGAGCAGTATTGTCTTCTGACAATTCATCCTGACCGGAGGTGATAATCATTTTGACAACCTTATAGCTGGGGCTGCTTGTGTAGGTAAGTGCACGTTTACAGGCGGCTTCCAAGCGTGCGTCAGAGTATTTCTCTGCTAGTTTGAGAAGCGCCATACAGCTGCGGAATGCCTGTTGCTGTACCTTATTGGCACTCAAGATTGTCTTTACCGTCATCTCCGCGTGGATGCCAATCTTCTTAGCCCAGGCAATGAACCTGTCGGCATCCCAACTGGAGTAGTTCTGGTGCGATTCCGGCATGTGTTCTGCTAAAGTACTGTATTGCCCCGTCCTGCCGTAGAGCCTTGCATGAGAACAAATGCGGTTTCCGCCGATAAACACTTCAACCACATTTCTCGTGAGACGCACATCAACCACTTGCTTGATATAGCTAAAGTGTACTGAGTAATACATCTTTTCCACTGAGATATGATAGTTGAAAGCTACTGTAGCCTTCTTCCATGATGCCAACTCATACGGATTGGCCGGAAGCGGCATGAGCAGGGGTTTCTCCTCGTTGAGGAAGAGACTCTCCCGGCTGCCCTCTTTCTTCTGGAAGAGTTTGCTGTTAAAGACTTGCAGCTTTTCTCTAATGGCGGCATTGAGTGAGGCGAGGCTGAAAAACTTCTCATTTCGAAGAGCGGCGATGATCCACGTGGAAATGATACCGACGGTTCCTTCTGCATTGGGTTTATCTTTTGGCTTGCGAACCCGTGCAGGTATGATAGCGGTATTGTAGTGCTCCGCCAGTTCACGGTATGTCCTGTTGACTGTGGGTGTATACCAATCCGTTCTCTCTACACCAGTCTTGAGATTGTCCGGTACAATGGCCCGTGTCACACCTCCAAAG
>JAAYBW010000223.1 GCA_012729975.1 Clostridiales bacterium | reverse complement strand
GTTACAGGCTTGCCAACCGTAAGCAAATTTTTAACAGTTAATTCATTTTTAACCCCAAACTGGGGGATTCTTGTTGGCCAAAATTGGCCCTTTTCTACTTGACAGTAACACCTGATGGATTCCCGCGAGGACAGTTTTTTGGAGGAATTAGACGATTTCAATGTGGATGTGGAATACCGCACCGCCGTCCAAAACAGCGTGGCATATATGCTTCTCGCCCGCTGCGGCATTGACGCAGACGACTATTTTGACGCCCACGATTTCCGCTATGTGATCGATTTTAACACCCGCAGCACAGCCAATGCCCTGGGCGTTGCTTCCAGCGATATTGCGGAATTGTGCCTGCGGGAGATTGCCGCCACGGTGCGGAGCGTGCGGATTCAGGAGAGAGAAGAAAATCGTACATTTGCAAAGCCGGAAAGTCCGGCGTATCCTGTACCTACAAAGCAAAACGACGAAAGGAGTGCTGAATATGGAATTGACTTATCGGAGGGAGGGCGACTACCGCGTACCGAATCTGACCGTGCCAGAGGAATCCCCCGTAGCCCTTGGCAAATACGCATTACTCCGCAAGAGGTATCTGAAGCAGCACCGCCGCGTCCTGTACCTGAATCTCCTGACAGCGGGGATGCTGAACGAACACCTGATAGAGATCGAACAGACGGCCATGAGCCGGGTGGAGCAGCTCACCGCGCAGATGGCGGCGGCACAGGGCGTGACGGAGCAGATGAAAGCCGAGAGTCAGATGCAATGGGTGGGGCTGATGAACAACATCCGGCACTCAGCGGAGGAATTGGTACTCAGCGACCTGATTTACACCTAAAGCCTTTACCCACATTATCAGACCAGCTTACCCTCTTTGGAGGAGCGGAGGAACCGGCGAAAGCCGAAGCCTCCGCTTTTTCCATTTCTCAGCAAATTATCGACGAGGTACTGACCAGCGGCGGCAACGAGCCGAACAGCCCTCTCCGCATCGTCTCCCATTTCAAAAAAGACCACCCCACTACCACGAACGCCGATTTTCTTCGTAAAGAATACGAAAGCGGCGGCAAGGGTTTCATCTTCGGCGGTAAGCATGTGTCGGTTTGGTTTAATGAAAGCGGAATCCGCGTCGCCACAGGCGATACTGTACTCACTCCCGCCGCAACCCTTGTCACCTATGAGCAGGCCGCGAAGCGAATCCGGGAACTGCTGGATATGGGGCGGTATATGCCTCAAAGCGAGCTGGACAAGGCTGACGATCTTGAAATTAAGACGCTTGCCGAACAGCTATGGTATCTGGAACGCGACCTTTTAGATGACATGACCCTTCCCGGCATGGACAAGGAAATCTTCAAGGGTGGCTTCCCCGACAGTACGGCGCGGATTGCGGAATTTATTTCACAGCCGGAGCATCAAAAAGCTATCATTGATGGACTAAAGCTCTTAACCGTATATGAGCAGGCCAGCAATTTTCTTCGTTTCCGTTTTTCCGAGCGTCATCTGCGCAATGCCTTGGGCGGGCTTGTAGATTTACAACGGAAGCCGCTTATTTTCGCCGCCAACGAAACTGCATCCACGGCGCGGGCGGCATTTATCACCCAGGACGAGATTGACGAGGTGCTTTGCGGCGGCGGTAATGTGTCGCAGGGGAAATTCCGCATTTATTCCTTTTTCCTGCAAGGCCATGCCGCTAAAGAAAAAATGGATTTCCTGAAAAACGAGTACGGTACAGGCGGGTATAGCCGCCTCGGTTTCGATGAGTGGCATGACGCCAAAGGCATTGCGTACAGCCGCGAGAATAATCATATGCCCTATGACAAGGTAGTTTTGTCGTGGCCCAAGGTTGCCAGGCGGATTGACGAGCTGATTGCGGAAGGCCGTTACATGAGCCAGCGGGAATTGGATTCTATCCCTGAGTATGAGAGGGTGGAACTGGCAAGACAGGTTGCAGGTTTTTATACCAATCTCCCGCAGGACTTGCCGCGCCCATTCCCCAGTGATGTAACAGATTATAGCGAGCGCGTAAAAATCGTCCTCCCCCAGCTTGACCGGCCGGAGTGCGTCGCGGAAATCCTCTCTCAGATGGCGGCGCTTCTCGACAACACCGCTGACTTTGACCGAAACTATGGGTTTATGCAAAAGGCATTCCAGAACTTGACTGCCTACCAAAACGGCACATTTTCACTGTTCACGCATGTTAAACCCACAGAGCAAACACCGGCAAAGGCCCCGGCACAGCCGGTTGCCCCCGCCGCGCACTCCGTTGATAAGGACGCACAATATGACCTTCGGCTTGGCGCAGCCGTCTACCTGGGTATTGAAGAATACGAAATTATTGCCTTTGACGATGCCTACGTAGAATTGCGCGATCCAAACATGCCCCTGTTCACGCGGGAAATGCCCCGCGATGAGTTTGACCGCAAGCTGCGGGAGAACCGCCTGAACGACCATCTTATTAAAGCCGTGCCTACCCCGGCACCCCCCCTTGCCACAGTGGATACGCCCCGCGCCCTATATAAACGGTATCTGGCGAAGCTGGCGGAGGGGGTCACGCGGAGCGAAATATATCCGTTTTTGCGCGACACGGATACGCAGCCCGACGAGGCTGAGGAAGCTATTGCGGCATTTGTAGACGCTGCGGTGACCTTCGAGGACTACCCCGGTCTGGAAGAAGCTTTTGCTCTCCCGGACTTCCGGGAATGGTTGATTGAGGACATTTTAGACCGCACCTATCAGGATGTGTCCATAGGCAATGGTGGCGTCGAACTGCATGAGTGCGACGCCGATGCCCCGGAATGGGCGCAGCGCCCGCCGCTGGAAGAACAGATCCGCGAGGATTTATCCCTGCGCGGTTTTGCCGTGTCGGATGAACTGATTTCTGAGGGGATCGAAGCCAACCCCGGTGAGAGCGACCATGAAACCATCGCTGAGTTTATTGAAAGCGAATACCTCACCGAAGAACCCGCGCCGGATCAGGAGCCGTATATCCCACAAAAGGGAGAGCGTTACGAGATTCAGGGTCGACTGTTTGTAGTGGATGCGGTTGATACGGATTTTGAAACTGTCAGCCTGCGAGATATCACCTTTCAGAGCAATACTGGCTTTCCAATTTTTCGTTCTGAATCCTTTGACTTTATTCGTATGTACACCCCCATTCAACCGGAGCCGGAGTCGATTGCACCAGGTCAGGCCAAAGAACCTACCAGCGGCCTGAGAGAAATTGTAATTGACCTTACGCCGCGTGGTGATGAACCGGCACAAGACCATATTTCACTGTCTGAGCTAGAACCCCTGGCCCCTGCATGGGAAAAGCCCAAGCCCCGTAGCCGGACGCAGACCTTTGACCCCCACCCGGAAATCCCACAGTCGTCCCGTCACAATTACCGCATTACGGATGACGACCTGGGCGCGGGCGGCCAAAAAACCAAATTTAAGAACAACATGGAGGCCATTCGCACCCTGCGTAGCATCGAAGCAGAAAAGCGCTTTGCTACGCCGGAGGAACAGGAGATTTTAGCGCACTATGTCGGCTGGGGCGGCTTGTCCCAGGCGTTTGACCCCGATCATAAGCAATGGACGGACGAATACGCGGAACTGAAAGCACTGCTGACGCCGGAGGAATACGCCAGCGCGAGGGCCTCCACGCTGAACGCTCATTACACCAGCCCCACCGTGATCAAGGCCATCTACAAAGCTGTTGAAAATATGGGTTTCAAAACCGGGAATGTGCTGGAGCCGTCCTGCGGCATTGGCCATTTTTTTGGTTTGCTGCCCGAATCCATGAGTGACAGCAAGCTGTTCGGTGTGGAGCTAGACAGCATCACCGGCCGTATTGCACAGCAGCTCTATCAAAAGAGCAGTGTTGCCGTTCAAGGTTATGAGACTACCAATCTGCCCGACAGCTTTTTTGACCTCGCCATCGGCAATGTCCCTTTTGGTGAATACCATGTGCAGGATAAACGCTACGACAAGCACAAGTTTTTAATCCACGATTATTTCTTTGCCCGGACGCTGGATAAGGTCAGGCCGGGCGGCGTGATTGCCTTTGTGACCTCAAAGGGGACGATGGACAAGGCCAACCCCGCTGTTCGCAAGTACATTGCGCAGCGCGCGGATCTGCTGGGCGCGATCCGGCTTCCCAACAACGCATTTAAGGCAAACGCCGGAACCGAAGTCACAACCGACATCATCTTTTTACAAAAACGCGACAGAATAATTGACCTTGAGCCGGATTGGGTACATCTGGGCAAAACCGAAGACGGCATTCCTATCAACAGCTATTTTCTGAACCACCCCGATATGGTTTTAGGGGAAATGGCCTTTGACGACAGGATGTACGGCAATAAGACAGAAACCGCCTGCATCCCGTTTCCCTACAGCGACCTTGCGGAGCAGCTCGACGGGGCCATCACCAATATTCATGCGGAAATCCCCGACTATGAGCGCGGGGATGATGAGCCGGAGGAAGATAACTCCATCCCCGCCGATCCAACCGTGCGCAATTTTAGTTATACCCTGTCGGACGGCCAAATCTACTACCGGCAGGACAGCCGCATGATCCCCGTGGAAATGCCGGTGACGGCGCAGAACCGCGTCAAGGGCCTCGTTGAGCTGCGCAAGTGCGTTCGCAGGCTGATCGAGTACCAGGCCGATGATTACCCTGAAAGCGACATCCGCTCGGAGCAGGCCCGGTTAAACCGCCTGTACGATGGCTTTACCAAGAAGTACGGCCTCATCAACTCGCGCGGCAACAGCATGGCCTTCGGGCAGGACAGTGCCTACTGCCTCTTATGCTCCCTTGAAATCATTGATGAAAACGGCGAGCTGGAACGCAAGGCCGACATGTTTCATAAGCGCACCATCAAGCCCCATCTCCACATTACCCACGTTGACACGGCAAGCGAGGCGCTGGCCGTGTCCATGTCCGAAAAGGCGCGTGTAGACTTAGAGTACATGACCGAACTGACCGGCCAGAGCCGTGAAACGCTTATAAATGAGTTGGAGGGCGTCATCTTCCTGAATGTCGACTCCGCCGATTCCCAGGTTAAAACCTACGTTACCGCCGACGAATATCTCTCCGGCAATGTCCGGGAAAAGCTGGTCTACGCAAAGGCGGCGCAGGCCGCTTTGGGAGACGGCTCTCTCGATGTCAACGTCCGCGCCCTCGAAGCGGCAATCCCGCCCGACCTGACCGCTGCCGAAATCTCGGTGCGGCTGGGCGCGACATGGCTCCCGGTAGACGTAATCCAGCGGTTCATGGTCGAGCTGCTGCAACCCTCCGGCTATGCCCGCGACCGTATCAAGGTGCATTACTCCGACCGCTTGGGAGAATGGAACATCACCGAAAAAAGCGCTGACCGCTCTAATATCCACTCGTTCAACACCTATGGCACGCAGCGCGTCAACGCCTACAAAATCATTGAGGACAGCCTGAACCTGCGAGATGTGCGTGTTTTTGACACAGTTTATGAGGATGGCACAGAAAAGCGCGTCCTGAACAAAAAGGAAACGGCCATCGCCCAGGCCAAGCAGGAAATCATCCGCGCCAAGTTTGAGGAATGGATATGGAAAGACCCCGCGCGGCGGGAACGGCTGTGCCGCATCTACAACGACCGCTTTAATAGCATACGCCCCCGTGAGTACGACGGCAGCCATATCAAGTTTGTGGGCATGAATCCCGAAATCACCCTGCGGAAGCATCAGATCGACGCCATTGCCCGCATTCTCTACGGCGGGAATACCCTGCTAGCGCATGAGGTAGGTGCAGGCAAGACCTATGAAATGGTCGCCGCCGCAATGGAAAGTAAACGCTTGGGGCTTGCTCATAAAAGCCTTGTCGTTGTTCCAAACCATATTACTGAACAGTGGGCGGCAGAGTGGTTGCAGCTTTACCCCTCCGCGAATATCCTAGTGGCGAGCAAAAAGGATTTTGAAACTAGGAACCGCAAAAAATTTTGCGCCCGCATTGCCACCGGCGACTACGACGCCGTGATTATTGGCCACAGCCAGTTTGAGAAAATCCCCATGAGCATAGAGCGTCAGGAGCGTATGATTCAGCGGCAGATTTTCGACCTTGTGGACGCTATTGACGAAACCAAGCGCAACAAGGGTGAACGCTACACCATCAAGCAGCTTGAGCGGATGAAAAAATCCCTTGAAGTAAAGCTGGCCAAGCTGAACGACCAATCCCGCAAGGATGATGTCGTCACCTTTGAGGAGCTCGGTGTAGACCGCCTGTTTATTGATGAAGCCCATTATTTCAAGAACCTCTTCCTCGTTACAAAAATGCGAAATGTGGGCGGTATCGCACAGGTAGAAGCGCAAAAATCCAGTGACCTTTTTATGAAAACACAGTATCTTAACGAACTGACGGGCGGGCGCGGCACAGTGTTTGCCACAGGCACGCCCATCAGCAACAGCATGGTGGAAATGTATACCATGCAGCGGTATCTCCAGTACAAAGTCCTTGTGCAGAACGGCTTACAGCATTTCGACGCTTGGGCTTCCACCTTTGGGGAAACGGTGACGGCCATCGAGCTTGCGCCGGAGGGAACCGGCTACCGCGCCAAAACCCGCTTTGCCAAGTTTTATAACCTCCCGGAGCTTATGTCCATGTTTCGCATGGTGGCCGACATTCAGACCGCCGATATGCTAAACCTCCCTGTCCCAAAGGCCAATTTCCACACGGAGGTTATTAGGCCCAGCCAGTGGCAGCGGGATATGATCGCGGAGCTGGCGGAACGCGCGGAGCGGATACGAAACCGCAAGGTAGACCCGGCCACCGATAATATGCTCAAGGTGACAAACGACGGGCGCAAGCTGGCCCTTGACCAGCGGCTTATCAACCCCCTGCTGCCCGACGACGCAGACGGCAAGGTTACCGTCTGCGCCGCCAATGTGTACCGTATTTGGGAGCAGCACCGTGAAAAACGGCTGACTCAGCTTGTGTTCTGCGACCTCTCGACCCCCAAGACCGACGGCACTTTCAATGTCTATGATGATCTGAAAGCAAAGCTGATGGCCAAGGGCATCCCGGAACACGAGATCGCCTTTATCCACAATGCCGACACCGAGGCCAGGAAAAAAGAGCTGTTCGCCAAAGTTCGCAAAGGTCAAATCCGCATCCTGATGGGCAGCACCCAGAAGATGGGCGCGGGAACCAACGTGCAGGACAAACTAATTGCCCTCCATGACCTCGACTGTCCGTGGCGTCCCTCTGATCTGGCGCAGCGGCTCGGCAGAATTGTCCGCCAGGGTAATAAAAATCTTGAGGTGGATATCTTCCGCTATGTCACCGAGGGAACCTTCGACAGTTACCTCTATCAGCTTGTGGAAAACAAGCAGAAGTTTATCAGCCAGATCATGACCAGCAAGTTGCCCGTCCGCTCTGCCGAGGATGTG
>JAAYBW010000222.1 GCA_012729975.1 Clostridiales bacterium | reverse complement strand
CTCTTTTCGCGTTTTGCTTACCTTGAAGACGAAATACTTATAGCCGAGGTAATTATTGAGCACTATAAGACCCTGTGTAGGAATCTTCGCAAGATACTTGTTGATGCCTATGTCCTCGATCCAGCCTATGAAGAACACGCTGATTAAAAGAGAAACGGCGTTCACGACAAAAAAGCGCCACAATTGCTGCCCCAATACCGTCGTGCAGCCCTTTTTAAAGGAGATGTGTCTGTTCAGAATAAAGCTGGATACGAATCCCGCGATATAGCCGCAGGCGTGGCAGAATCCTATGTCGGCGTTTGTGAACGCCGTCAGCAGCGAATACACAGAAAAGTCGAGCACCGAGTTAAAAACTCCGCACAAAGCGTACAGTATAAAATATCTGTGTTTTTCAAAGAACCTTTTTATCATGTCCCTCACAGCACACAAATCCAAGAAACTAACAGTTATCTGAAATAATCGATACCGGCTTCAAAAATCGGCTGGTGCAATACCCCTGGTATGTTTTTGGCGACCAGCGGCCCTCTTCGCTCCGTGTGAGCCATTTTGCCGAATACCCTTCCGTCCGGGCTCAGTATACCTTCCACCGCCATAACCGAACCGTTCGGATTCACCGACACATCCATACCGGGAGCCCCTTCCGCGTCGCAGTATTGCGTCGCGATCTGCCCGTTTTCCACGAGCTTTAAAAGCAGAGCATCCCCGGCTATAAACCTTCCCTCGCCGTGTGAGACCGGCACGGTATATATATCATCAACCCCGCAGCGCGAAAGCCAGGGTGAGGCTACAGAGCAAATGCGGGTATTAACGTATCGCGACTGATGGCGTCCGACGGTGTTTACCGCGAGCGTCGGGCACTGCGCGTCCATCGGCCTTATTTCACCGTAGGGTACAAGCCCCAGCTTTATGAGAGCCTGAAAGCCGTTGCAAATGCCGAGTATCAACCCGTCCCGTGAGCGTATGAGCTCGTGAACGGCGTCCGTCAGGCCCGGATTTCTGAAAAACGCCGCGATGAACTTGCCCGAGCCTTCAGGCTCATCCCCGCCCGAAAATCCGCCCGGGAGAATGAGCATATTCGCGCGCCTTATGGCTGCCTCGAGAGCCGCCGCCGACTGCGCCAAACCGGACGAGGTAAGGTTTTTTATAACCAAAACCTCCGCCTTGCCGCCCGCGCGCTCCACGGCCGCGGCGGTATCGTATTCCGTGTTCGTACCGGGGAAAACCGGTATCACGGCTATGGGCAAAGCTGTTTTAACCGCCGGCGCAGCGATTGCCTTTTTCCCGCTCCGAAAAGCGGCTGTCCTTCCATTATCGTCGGTTTTAACCGGGAACACGGGCTCCAGTCGGGACTCCCAGCGCTCCGTGAGTTCTTTAAGACTTAAACCTGAACCGCAAACGGATATCTCCGGAGCACCCGCCGTCATTCCCAGCAAAACCGCGCCTTCCGGAACAAAGTCGCATTCGGCTATTATCGCGCCGTCCGGCGCGTTTAAAAGCGCGCTGTCGTTTCCGGAAACAAATCCGAGCGTGTTTCCCACGCACATCTTGAATATTCCGCCTATAACGCCGCCCTCGTCGACGGCACGGGCCGACAGTATCCGTCCCGACAATACAAGCTCTCTCACCCGCTCCCAGCAGCTCTTGAGCGCTTCGTAGCCGGGCCCGGGTGAAAACAGACAAACAGGTTTTCCCGCTTCTTTAAACTCCGGTGAGATAATGTTCGCGGCGTTCTCCGGCGCTATCGCGAAGGAAACGAGAGTAGGAGGAACATCCATGTCGTTAAAGCTGCCGGACATCGAATCCTTCCCTCCGATAGCCGCCGTACCGAGTCCCAGCTGGGCGTCCATAGCACCCAGCAGCGCCGAAAACGGCAACCCCCAGCGATCCGGATCCTTTCTTAACTTTTCAAAATACTCCTGAAGCGTCAGGTATGCCTTTTTATAGTCGCAGCCCGCGGCGACAAGCTTCGCCACAGATACGATAACGGCTCTTCTCGCGGCGGCAAACGGGTCGGTGACAGATCGGAACGGATCAAAGGCGAAGGACATAACCGAGCAGGTTTCCATGCCGTCCTCCAAAGACGGCAGCAGCGCGGCCATCACCTGCCCGGGCGAGAGCTGAGTTTTGCCTCCGAAAGGCATAAGCACGCTTCCGGCGCCTATGGAACCGTCAAAACGCTCTCCGAGTCCCCTTTGCGAGCAGAAGTTCAGGTCGCATACAAGTTCGCTTAAATACCGCGCGGCGTCATCGGTCGTGCCACCGTTTGCGTCCGGCATCTTCCCCACTTTTACGGTGACATGCTTCTCGGCCCCGTTTGAGGCAAGCAGAGCGCCGGATATATCCACAATCTTTCTGCCGCCGAGCGTCATAACCATGCGGTTATCATCAGTTACAACCGCCACCTGTGTCGCCTCGAGGTTTTCCGAATCGGCGAGCTCCATGAATCGAGGCACATCTTGCGGCGCCACAACCACCGCCATGCGTTCCTGTGATTCCGATATTGCCAGCTCCGTGCCGCTTAAACCCTCGTATTTTCTTTTAATCTTATCAAGGTCTATCCTTATACCGTCGGCCAGCTCGCCTATCGCCACCGAAACGCCGCCCGCTCCGAAGTCGTTGCAGCGTTTTATCAGCCTTGAAGCCTCCGGGTTTCGAAAGAGTCTTTGCAGCTTTCTCTCTTCCGGGGCATTGCCCTTCTGGACCTCGGCGGCGCACTCCGTGAGTGACGAGGTGTCGTGTGTCTTCGAGGAGCCCGTTGCCCCTCCGCAGCCGTCGCGTCCGGTTCTGCCCCCGAGAAGGATCACAATATCGCCGGGCACGGGCCTTTGCCTTACCACGTTCGCCTCCGGCACCGCGCCTACGACCGCGCCTATCTCCATGCGCTTTGCCGCGTATCGCGGATGATAAATCTCATGCACCAGCCCCGTAGCCAGGCCTATCTGGTTCCCGTAGGAACTGTAGCCCGCGGCAGCCGAGGTTGTAATCTTCCTTTGCGGCAGCTTGCCCGGTATCGTCTCCGATACAGGCCTTGTCGGATCCGCCGCTCCCGTCACCCTCATGGCCTGATAAACATAGGCTCTGCCGGAGAGCGGATCTCTTATCGCGCCGCCTATGCAGGTGGCCGCGCCACCGAAGGGCTCTATCTCGGTTGGATGGTTGTGCGTCTCGTTTTTAAACATTAAAAGCCAGTTTTCGCTCCTGCCGGCGATTTGCGCCTTAACACGGATACTGCAGGCGTTTATCTCCTCCGACTCGTCGAGTTCCGGCAAAAGGCCACGCTTTTTCAGTGTTTTCACGGCTATCGTGGCAATATCCATCAGCGTCACCGGCCGCGCCGCGGCGGCGTCTCCGTAGACCTCCGTCCGCGCTGAGATATATTTCCCGAAGGCTTCCCGCACCCGGGGATCGTCTATCGCCACATCATCGATATGCGTTAAAAAAGTCGTGTGACGGCAGTGGTCGGACCAGTAGGTGTCAACCACCCGCAGCTCGGTCACGGTCGGCTCCCGCATCTCTCTCTCTTTAAAGTGCTTTTGCATCAGTCGAATATCGTCTATATCCATCGCGAGACCGTATTCGTCGATTATCGCCTCAAGTCCGGAGGTATCCGCGGCGAGAAATCCGTCAACGAGGCCGACAGGCTCAGCCTCGGGATATTTCTGCTCCAGCGTTTCCGGCATGCTCAGCGAGGCTTCGCGGGAGTCCAGGGGGTTAATAAGATATTCCGTCACGCGTTCCCTGTCGCGCCGTGAAATGTCTCCCGTAAAAAGATACAGCCGCGCGTACGCGACGCGGGGTCTTTCACCGCAGGTCATCAGCTGCAGGCACTGCGCGCAGGAATCCGCGCGCTGGTCATACTGACCCGGCAGAGCCTCGGAGGCCAGCAGCCAGAAATCTCCTTCCGGAATCGGGTATTCAGAATCATAGCAGTCGTCGCACTGCGGCTCGGAGAACACGCACATGCGCGCCGCCTCGTAGGTCTCCCTGTCGATGCCCTCCACGTCGTATCTGTTTATTATCTTTAGGTCATGAATCGCGGTGACGCCCAGATTCTCCCGCAGATCCTTCAGGACTCCCCGCGCTTCTATGTCAAAACCCGTTTTTTTGACGGAAAAGCATCTGTATACCATATTCCCGCATCCCCCTTCAGCCGTCAGGATAGGTCGATCGTCCACTCCGCGACATTGCTGAACACATTATGTAAACTTGGGGTCATATTCGAAACAACCCCTCTGTGAGTATAAACGGCAACCCTTTCAAACAGCAGCGGCGCAATATAGGCGTTATCCGTTAGATAAACGAACAGGTCCGAGGCCGCCTGCGGTTTTTGCTCTTCGCCCGCGCTGTTAAATATGGATACATAATTTTGCAGCGTCGCGTCATAAAAGCCGTAACAGGCGCCGCCGCCGTAGCAGAGCAGCTCGGACAGGTCAAAGTTCGCCGGCAGCTTAACCTCGCCGTAGTACATGTCATATTCGCCGGTATTCAGTCTTGTCAGATACTCGTACCACCCGAGCTCCAGAAGCTTCACGTCAAAGCCCATATCTGTGAGCTGCGCGGTTATCTTCCTCGCCGCGGCCACTTTCTGAAGGTTGTCTTTGTTTACTATGAATTCGAGCACAAAATCCCATACGATGTTGTCCTCGATATACTCAAGCTGTCCGTCGCCGTCATAGTCCTCCACGAGGCTCCTTATCAGATACTCGGGCATATCCTCCGGCTTCACGAGCGAGATATCGGCTATCTGCCTGTCATACCATCTGCTGAACGGACTCACCGGAAGGCGCGTCGGCACGGTTCCCGCGACATACTTTTTCGAAAGAAGCTCCCTGTCGGCGGCGGAGGATATTATTATCCTGTGCGTCGCTTTCGCGCAGAAGCCTCTGCCCGTATTGAATCCGAGAAAATGCAGTGTGGTGCCCTCGCAGTAGCGGACTTCGCAGTCCCCTTTGTACTCGAGATGCGTCGTGTTGCTCAGCTCGCTTACCACCAGATCCACGAATGCGCCGCTGAAGGCATTTATCAGACTATCGGAGCCGTAATTCTTAAGGTAAAAACGCGATATAGGCAATGTATCGTAGGTCCTGTAGCCTTCGAACGCTTTCATACACACATAATCGTTTATCTCGGCGTATACATACGGGCCGCTGCCCACGGGTATCGAATCGTAGCCCGTGCCGTCCTTAACAACGGGTATGTCAAGCAGCGCGCAAAATTCCGTGTTCGGCGTATCAAGCTCGACGCAAACGTCTCCCTCGGAAATATATACGGCGGATACGTCCTTGAAGCGCTTTGAAAAGCGCTCGCTCTCCCTTGCCAGGTTTATCGAATACACCACATCGAAAATTGACAGATCGCTTCCGTCGTGCATTTTTATACCGGACTTTATTTCGAATCTGTATTTATAGCCGCCGTCCTCCATGCTCCACTTGTCGCAGAGGTTGGGAGAATAGGTGAAGTCTCCGCCCAGTATGAAAAGGCTCTCGTAACAGAGCCCCGAAAGCCGGTAGTTCGTGGCGCTCTCGCTTGAATAGGGATTAAAGCCGCGTCCGGGCTCGTAGTCGAGAGTAAATACCGAGTCGCCCTCGGGTCGGGGTCTGGGCGAAGCGGTCGCCGTCGGCTCGGGTGTTCGTTCGGCGCCGCCCGAATCGGCGTTTATCTGCTCCTCCACGGACTGCGGGAGATCATAATATCCGCAGCCCCCGGTAATGACAAGCAGCAGGGCAAGCATTATCGGGATATATCGTTTTACTTTTTTCATATACATACCGTCGTCTGTTCCAGCATTATTATACAGGCCTGCGAGCCTCTGTTTCCCTTTGAGGCCCTGTGAGACCAGAAGATATCGCTTTTACACATCGTGCATTCGTCCGAAACCGTGATATGCTCATCGCTTATACCCCCGGCCATGAGCAAAGCGGCGTTCATTCCGCGAAGGTCCATCATAAGCCTGTCCGCTCTTCCCGGAGCGAAAAAGCTGTCTACGTCTATGCCGCCGAGCGCGGCAGCCGCGTTATAAACATCCGGGCCCACCTCGTAGCAGCAGGAACCGATGCACGGAGCGAGCGCGGCGAGTATATCCCGCGGGTCACATCCGAACTCGTCCTTCATTTTCGCCACCGCCTTGCCCGCTATATCCGCCGCCGTTCCGCGCCATCCCGCGTGCACCGCGGCAACTACCCTCTTAACCGGGTCGTAGAGCAATATCCCCTCACAGTCGGCGACAAAAACGATAAGCGGCAGTCCCGGTAAATCCGTAATGAGCCCGTCCGCCTCATAGGGCACGGGCGCGAAAATGTCTCCGATGCTGTCGGCCGCAGTTACAGTCCTTATTATGTCCGAATGCGTCTGTCTTGAGAACACAAGGTTTTTCGGGTCAATACCGATACCGCCGCATATGATGCGATAGTTTTCTCTCACCGCGTTCTCGTCGTCCCCGCGCCGGACCCCGAGGTTAAGCGAGGAAAAAATCCCGCCGCTTACCCCGCCCAGGCGGGTTGTAAAGGCATGCCGCACCCCTCCTACCCTATCAAAGGCATCCGCAGTCATCACGGGGGGGCTTATTGAGGAGTTTGCGCGAAGCTTATCCATACTCAGGCGTTCCTGCCGCAGCAGTACTTGTATTTCTTCCCGCTTCCGCAGGGGCACGGTTCATTTCTTCCGGGCTTTTTGCCCACTTTAACGGGCTGCTTTTTCACGGCGGCTTCCCCGCCTATATTTTCAACGGAAGTCTTGCTCACGCTCTTGCGCTCAATCTTCTGCTCCTTTTTGATTTCGGAGATCATCAGCCTGCGCACGACCTCGTCTTTAATGGAGTTGATCATCTGCTCGAACATGTCGTAGCTCTCGCGCTTATACTCGTCGAGCGGATTGACGTTGCCGAAAGCCCGTATGCCAATGCCCCGTCTGAGCTCATGCATGGCGTCGATATGCTCCATCCAGTTTTCGTCAACCACCCGCAGCAGTATAACCCGCTCAAGTTCGCGCATTATCGGCTGCTCCGTGCCCGGTATCATGCCGAAGCGCTTTTCCTTATCCTCATAAACCTCCATCGCAATCTTGAAAAGCCGTTCGATGACCTCCTCGCAGTCGAGGCTGTCAAGATCCACGGCAGACTTAACTATCTTCCTGCCTTTTAAAAACAGCTTATCAAACGGAGCGACGGCCTGCGCCAGCTGCGCCTGACTTTCCACATAGCTGTTTTGACCGATGACCGAGCGAACCTCCATGGTTATAACATCGCGTATATAATTTTCTACCACGTGCCTGAGGTCTTCTCCGTCGAGCACCTTGCGCCGCTGTCCGTATATCAGCTCGCGCTGCTTGTTCATCACGTCGTCATACTCGAGCACGTTCTTTCTGGACTGGAAGTTCTTGCTTTCAACGTTTTTCTGGGCCTGCTCGATCGCGTTTGTCAGCAGCTTGTTGTCTATCGGCATATCCTCTTCGAGGCCCAGGGCCTCCATCATGCCCATAACTCTTTCGGAGCCGAATAGACGCATAATATCGTCCGTTAAAGCAAGATAAAAGCGCGTTTCGCCCGGGTCGCCCTGACGTCCGGCTCGGCCGCGGAGCTGGTT
>JAAYBW010000221.1 GCA_012729975.1 Clostridiales bacterium | reverse complement strand
GCTTTAAAGATAAATGGAATACGATGCATTTGCGGCAATCGCCGAAAAACACGCAGTTAGTATTCCAGCAGTCACATTTCATCTCATGCGCCTTATCGGAGCACTCGAATGCCGCGCGAATCTCATCAGGCGAAGATTTTGAATAATCATCTTTCCATTTGAGCTTGTTCGGCTGTCTGAGAACATTCAATATCTCCCGCTGATCGCCGCTTTCTTCCGTTTCGCCGAAAGGATGCATCATTTTTCGAAATTCCGCAGCAGCATCCGGCTTAAGCATGGACGCTATGAGATCAATATCTTTCATAAAAGTATCCCGGTCAAAGCTGTCCTCATGCCGCTTGTTGAAATGCTTGTCTAAGACAGATGCTATTGACTCCTCATTGCCGTCCCGAGTGTGCTCCGTGATAAAATCAAATAACGTTTTCCGAAAGTTTTCCATTATTGCAGCTCCTTGTATAATAATGTCGCGGTTAAAAGTAATAACTAATCCGTGAGACATATTCTGCGAGCATTTTCGACAGCTAAGCCATATAAATTATAAGGTTTATTACGGATGAAATCAAATAATTGTGTAAATGTTATAAGCAGATGTTATAAGCAGAATAAATGTGATAACAAAAATCTCGCGTAAATCTTTTGTATTGATAGATTGTGTTAACTTTGTCCGCACGGAATATTAGTTCCGTTATCTTATCTCACTTGACTGTAATTAAAAAAAAGATATAATAATATGAACGATATAGGCTCTGTTACTGAAGACAGGGAAGTACAAGCCGTATTACTCCGGTATGGCTTGACTTGCGGTGAGCGTACCCGGGTACCCGGATGGTATCGGGGATTTTGGCGCGCG
Source organism: Clostridiales bacterium (assembly GCA_012729975.1). Taxonomy (GTDB): domain Bacteria; phylum Bacillota; class Clostridia; order Oscillospirales; family Oscillospiraceae; genus JAAYBW01. The sequence continues at coordinate 7,174 of JAAYBW010000221.1, read as the reverse complement.
GTAACCCGCAGGCGCGTTCGTACCGTATTTGCGCGCGACTCACTAAGCGCTGCTAAACGGCGTGAAGCACTGTTTCTCAGGCTGGGGTATCAGCAGTTTATGCGATTCGTTCAAACTGGTGTAAGAAACTCTAAAAAAGTGTATGGAAGGAAGATAAGAATGTCAAAAAGCCTAATACGTAAATTGGCGGTACTTTTGGCGGTAATTACGGTATTTTCTCTTCTGCTGCCGGGCTGCAGTAAAAAAACGAAGGATTCAGACACAACCCCCACAGACAAGTCATATAAAATCGGTGTTAACACGTGGGGTTCCGGAGTTCCTGTTCTGGATGCTTTCGGCGACAATGCCGCCTATGTTGCCGAGCTCTTCGGCTGCACCATCATGCGTGCAAGCGACGACTTCACACCGGATAAAGAGACGGAAAACGTTCAGAACTTTGTCTCTGCCGGCGTTGACGGCGTAGCTCTTCAGGCCGCCGGCGTTACCAACCTGCCCAGGATGGCCGAAATTCTCGCGGGCGGCAAGACACCCTTTGTGCTCTTCACATTTATCGGTGCGGCTGATGTGCGCGCCCAGCTTCGTGAGTCGAACACCTACTATGTGGGAAGCGTCGACAACGACCTGATCGGCGACGGCAGAGTTGTTGCTCAGATGGCTCTTGACGCCGGCCGCAAGTCGGCTGTCATCATCGGCGGCAACATAGGCGACAGCACGCAGGATATGCGTGTACAGGGCTTCAAAGAGGTCTTTGAAGCCGGCGGCGGCAAGGTTCTGAGCGTAGCCCGCTGTACCGACGCTTCCGAAGCTCCAACAAAGGCACAGGATATGCTCTCGGCCAACAAAGACGCCGACTGCATGTTCGCTATGGTCGGCGACTATGTTCCCGCTTCTGTTACGGCTCTTGAAGCGCTCGGCATGAAAGATCAGGTTAACCTGTATATGTCAGGCGTAGATAAGCATTCTGCCGTCTATATTAAAGAGGGCTCCGTCATAGCCGGAGCCGACGGTCTTTTCCTGGCATCTTTCATCGCCCCCACCCTCCTTTTAAACTATATGGACGGGCATGCTATCAAGGACGAAAACGGCAAAGCTCCCGAACTTCTCACAAAACCCTTTGAGGTCAACGCGAACAATGTCGACGCCTACATTTCCATTTTCGGTACGGAAGGCATAGCGCCTATCGCCGATGCGACCCTCAAGAACCTGTGCTGGCGCTACAATCAGAACGTAACTTATCAGGACTATGTCGACCTGATCGAAAAAGGCCTTTCACTCAACGCGCTTCTGAAAGCGCACGGCAAGCCCGAGGTTAATTAATCACCCCGCAAAGGATAAATTTCAATAAGGCTATCGCCCGAAACAGCCTGCCCCTTCGGCGGGCTGTTTCGGGTAAACGGTAAGGCAAACAGCAGCAACAGATAGGCTATAACCGGCAGCCTGCTATCCGCGTTGTACTTATCAGATAATCTCTGAAAAAAGAGGTATCGCATTATGCGGCTAATACAATCAAAACAAAATCCACCTCAGGAAAAGCATCAGAATCAGGCTGTATTTGCTCTGTTATTGATTGCAGTCATAGTAGTTATCTCGGTTATATTCAACGCGGTCTCCGGAGGCAAATTCCTCGATGGTACAAACGTCAAGATCATTATCTCTCACATCGTCTGGCCCACTTTTGTTGCCTGGGGATTTTGCTTTCTGTTCGCCTGCGGGTATACGGACCTTTCCGTCGGCGCAATTCTGGTTCTTGGTTCCTTTGCGACTACGATACTGGGCAGCTGGCTGGGATATCCCGGTGTCATTCTGGGCGGCCTCATCGTCGGAATACTGCTGACTTTTCTTAACTTCAACATCTTCGCTTTCACGAAGATACCCTCGTGGATCGCCGGTATCAGTCTGGCGATGATTTATGAAGCCGTTGCCGTGTTCTTTAAGGTCAATAAAACGACCGAGACGCTGATATATACCGAAATGAGCAAGAGCCTAAGGTACCTCGGAAACCTACCCTGGAGTGTCATTATACTCGCCGTCGGGCTCCTTATTGCCTACATAATCTATAACAAGACGACTGTAGGCCTTAACATACGCGCGCTGGGCGGCAACAAAGACGTTGCCAAGGCGCTCGGCATCAACATCACAAAGACGCTGCTGATGGTCGGCTTAATCTGCGGTCTGTTTATAGGCATTGCCGCAATCATTCAGCAGAGCATAGCGGGACGGACGCTTGTTAAAACCGGTTTGACGAGCATCAACATGGTATTTCAGCCGCTGGCGATAGTTCTCCTTGCGCAGGTTCTGCAAAAGCGCCTCAATATCATAATCGCAGTTCCCCTCTGCTCGATTATTATCTTTGCTATTTTTAATCTTATGACAATCATGGGCGTACCGTCGGGTACCCTGCAGGAGGCCTTCCTTGGCGCCTTCCTGATCGCGTTCGGCATAATCGGACAGAGAGGCTACAAGGGGGTTGTGAAATGAACACGGACAAAATGCTTGAGATCATTGGCCTCAACAAATATTTCGGTCCTACTCACGCCAATAAAAATCTGAGCTTCTCTGTAAAGAAAGGCGAGATAAAAGGCCTTATCGGGGAAAACGGTTCCGGTAAGTCAACCCTTATTTCTCAGATAGCAGGCTTGTATTCCAGCGATTCCGGGCAGATGCTGCTCGACGGCAAGCCATACAGTCCCGGCAGCCCGATCGATGCCAACAACCGGGGGATTTCGATAGTCATGCAGGAACTGGGCGTCATCGGCAGCCTGCCTGCCGGTGTGAATGTATTTCTCGGCAGGACGAAGCAATTCACTAAAAACGGAGTCGTCAGCCTGAAGGCTCTGAACAAAGCCGCCGCGGAGCAGTTTGAAAAGTGGGATCTTCCGAAGGTTCCGCTAAGCAAGCTCACCGACGGCATGATGATCGAGACCCGAAAGATTATCGAGCTGGCGCGTGCCCTCTCTGTAGACCCCCGGCTCCTGCTGCTCGACGAGATAACACAGTCGCTGTCAATGAACAACCGCAACAAGCTATACGAGCTCATAAACAAGCTCAAAGCCATGGGACGCTCCGTCATCGTCATAACTCATGACGTCGAAGAACTCATCCGCATAACCGATACAATCACCGTTCTGCGGGACGGCGAGGTAGTCGGTGACGTTGTCTCGGCCGAGACAACGCCCGACGAGATAAAGCACATGATGGTCGGGCGCGAGATCAGCGGCGACTATTACAGGGCCGATACGACGCCGGAATACGCGGACAAGGTCGTACTCAGCGTCAGAGACCTGACAGTGCCCGGAGAGATCGAAAACGTCTCTTTTGACGTGCATGAAAGTGAGATACTGGGTTTTTGCGGCCTGTCCGACTCGGGTATACACTCGGTGGGTAAAGCCGTCTACGGTCTGATCAAGCCTTCCGGCGGCAGCATTCATCTCAAGAGCAAAGACCTGATGATAAAAAGCGCTTCAAAGGCGCTCCGCAACAATATGGCGTATGTCCCCAAGGACAGGGACAACGAAGCGCTTATGATTCGGGCGAGCATTCACGACAACTTTGTTCTTCCTTCCCTTACGGAGCTTCAGGGCAAAGTCGGGTATCTTTCGCCCGCCAAACTTAAAAAGATGGCGCAGGATATGACGGATAAGCTCTCGGTCAAGTGCACGGATATATACCAAACCATAGACGCGCTCTCCGGCGGAAACAAGCAGAAGGTCAATTTAGGCCGATGGCTTGCAAAGGACATTAAGCTCCTCATTCTCGACTGCCCGACGCGCGGAGTCGATGTCGGAGTTAAAGCGTATATATACTTCCTGATGAAAGAAGCCAAGAATAACGGCGTGGCTACAATCCTGATTTCCGATGAGCTGACTGAGGTCCTCGGAATGTCAGACCGGCTTATCGTAATGAAAGACGGCACAGTAGCAGATGTTATCCGCCGGGACGAGGACTTTACGGAGCAATCCGTTATTAGGGTGATGATATGATTAAAAAATCGAGGATAACTCTGCAGGACATTGTGCCCTTCGCGGCTTTTTTCGTGATATTTTTCTTCTTTGCCATCGTAAGTAAAGGAAGAATGCTCTCGGCGTATAACCTTAGTATACTTCTGGATCAGTCAATCATGACGATTGTTGTCGGCTGCGGCGCCTTGTTCGTAGTAGCGCAGGGCAGCATAGACCTTTCGGTAGGAGTAAATCTGGCGCTCACGAGTGTTATTGCCACCTGGGCCGCTAACGCATGGGGCGGCTGGCTGCTTATACCGGTGGCGCTGTTAGTCGGGACGCTTGTCGGCATTTTCAGCGGTACTGTCGTAAGCAAATTCAAGGTTCCGTCCTTCATGCTGACGATCGCGATGCTCATCGGTATACGCGGGATAGTCAACTTTATACAATCTTTCATCCATACCCAGGCAATACCCGCCTCAATGAGCATTCTAAGCGAGCCGTATATAAAGTACCCTGCTTTCGTCCTGATTGTGATAGTACTGGGGTATGTATTTGAGTATACGAAGATCGGCAGATACTGCAAAGCCATCGGCGAGAATGAGACTACGGCCCGATTTGTCGGGGTTCCGGTGACATTTATGAAGATCGTCGCCTTCGCCGTGTGCGGGCTGACCGTCGGATTCGGAGCGCTTTTTTCTCTCAGCTCGATAGGGGGCACAAGTCAGCAGATCGGCCTGTTCTTTGAAATGAGGGTTGCCATGGCCGTATTCCTTGGCGGCGTGCTGGTTACAGGAGGCACCTCGGCAAAACTGTACAAAGTTCTGCTGGGATCTTTCTCCATCACTATCATCGTCAACGGTCTGGCTCTCATCGGATTGTCGCAGACTCAGTACTCACAGTCGATCCAGGGCATTTTGCTGCTGCTTATTTTGGGCGTAACGATCCTGGCCAGTAAAAAAAGCAAAAAGTACGCGGCCCATCCGGAGGACGATGAGATCGATGCTCATTCCGAGGATCAGGCTGCGAAAGCATGATATTTTCCTGCCACGCGCTGTTTTTACATCTCGTGACAAAGAAAACCAACCATAAACAGAGCAGGGCCGAGGCCCTGCTCTGTTTATGGTTGGCGTAATAAGGCAGCGCCTGAACTTCACTGTTCGGCGTTTTTACTCATGTGCTCCATCAGGCTTATAACCTCCAGTACCTGCTTCTCGCTCAGGCCCTTTGTGAGCATTTTTCCCCATTCGCTCAGATAGCCGCGTATCACCGGCAGCTGCCTGCTTCCTTTTTCGGTAAGATACATTCGATATTGACGGCGGTTGCCGTCGTCTATCTCGCGCCGGATGAAGCCGAGCTTTTCGAGCTCGCGTGCGGCGCGGGCAATGCCGCTTTTATCTATTCCGATGTGTGAAGCCATAAAATCCTGACTCGAACCGGGGAAATGATCAAGCGTAATGAGAAGCATATACATCGGACCCTTCAGACCGCTGTCGGCCAGCTTGGTGTTCATGTAGCTTTTACGCTGCCGATAGAGCTCAAGCACGAGTCTTGATATTGTTCTGGCGATATCCTGGCGCGATTCGTTTTCCGGCATAGCACTTTCCCTCGTTCCGATATAAGTTCAGAATTCGGATGGTTCGAGTATCTCATCGGGCAAGACTATTTCTTCCTCGTCGCCAAGCGGGTCTTCCTTTTCCTTCTTTTTGAGGAAATTGAGGACGCTGATGAGGAGCGGTACCGCGATGAACATCATCAGACAGTCGGATACAGCCTGAGCATTCATAAGGCCGCTGACTCCGAATAGGACGTTAAGGATTATCATGCTCGGAATCAGGCATATGACCTGTCTTGAAAGGCCGAGTATCGCCGACCCGATCGGCTTGCCGAGCCCCTGAAATATTCCGTTGATTATCATGCCCCAGACATGGACCGGGAGCGTGATGCATTGAATGCGCACCATATATGCGCCGATGCGAACTATCTCGCTGTCGTCGGCGGTAAATACTTCTACTGCCTGCGGAGCGAGGATATACAGCACAGCGCCTAAGGTGAGGCATATCACAAGACCGAAGCCCGTCGTTGCCCAAAAAGCGATGCGAACGCGTTTATATCGCTTGGCTCCGTAGCAGTAGCCGGCTATAGGCTGGAAGCCCTGACCGAAGCCCATGACCATTGAGGCGACGAACATCATTATGCGATTGGAAATAGATACGGCGGCGAGCACGGAGTCGTTATAGCTTCCGGCGTAGTTGTTCGTTACTACACTCGCGACACTCATAAGGCTCGCGCGCAGGAAGGTCGGAATGCCCATTCGGGCGACCTCGACATATATGTCCTTTCTCGGTGTAAAGAGCTTCGGGGAAATTCGAAGAAGGCTCTTACCGCGCAGGAACGGAGAGAGCAGAACGAAGAAGCTGACAACCTTCGACAGCGCGGTGGCCGCGGCAGCGCCCGCGACGCCCCAGTTAAAGGTGTAGATGAACAGCGGGTCGAGTGCCAGGTTGACGAAGCAGCCCGCCAGCATGCCTATCATCGAATAGGTGGTGCTGCCCTCGGAACGCAGTGTCTGGCTTAGCCCTATCTCACCGGCGGTAAACGGCGCGGCGAGCAGTATGTAGGTGGCATAATCTATCGAATATTGCTTTGAGGTTTCGGTGGCTCCCAACAGAGTAACGAGCGGTTCGCGAAAGACGAACGCTATCGCCGCACCTGCGCTGACAAAGACTATCGAGGTTATTACGGCTGTAGAGGCAACACGCGAGGCCTCGTCTCCGCGCTTGGCTCCAAGCAGACGCGAAATATAGCTCGCGGCGCCCATTCCGAAGCCCATGCCGAGCGCACGCATAAAATGCATCAGTGAGTTGTTGATGCCGACCGCTGCGGTTGCCGCAGTACCGATCTGACTGACAAAATAGGTATCGGCGAGGTTGTAAAACGAGTCGATGAGCATTGATATGACCATGGGCAGAGCTATTATCGGCACAACCTTAAAAACCGACTCTTCAAGCATCATGCGCCGGCGTTCGGCGCGTTTTAAATCGATATTGGAGTTTAAGTAAAACACCCCCTGAATATTGAAGCTACGAAGCCGAAGCTCCGCAGCCATTATTTCATCTGCAACTGTTGCCCGCGCAACTGTTACATTATCAACAGTATATCTCCGCACTCCGCGTTTGTCAATATGCGTAATAGCAACGTTCTGTATTTTTAGTTCTGTCGACAGGGAGGGCATC
>JAAYBW010000220.1 GCA_012729975.1 Clostridiales bacterium | reverse complement strand
TATAGATGCATATTGAGTTTTACTGTTATAGCCATAAGACAGAGGGAAGATAAAATCTTCACCGCATATTCTGCGTACATCCATACGGTAATTACCAAGGACGCGCTCTGCCGACTGAGCTATAGATGCATATTGAGTTTTACTGTTATAGCCATAAGACAGAGGGAAGATAAAATCTTCACCGCATATTCTGCGTACATCCATACGGTAATTACCAAGGACGCGCTCTGCCGACTGAGCTATAGGTGCGCAAATTGTGTATATTTGGCGTTATTCCGCTCTGCTAAAAGCTTGCTTTAACATAAAGCCTAGTGATTATACAATCGTTTTTTATCCCTGTCAAGCGCAAACCACATTTTTTGCGAAAACACGTGAACGAGTCCGAAGCTCTGCGTTGATGATGCCGGGCTTTTGTTCCGCCTTGCCCAATAACCTGTTCCCTGTTACCAATGACTGTAATTTAAGCTTTGAAATGCTGCCCTCCCGGTGATATACTATTCCGGTATTATTGGAGGCTGAGCAATGGTTTTTTCAAGTTTTTCATTTATCTTTGTTTTTCTTCCGGCACTGCTGGCGGTTTATTTTATCGTGCCCGCCCGGCTGCGCGAACTGCGAAATATTATACTGCTTGGCTTCAGCATCTTTTTTTATGCCTGCGGCGGCCCGAAATTTCTGTCCCTGATTGTTGTTTCCGTTCTTATCAACTATTCCTTTGCGCTGCCTGCGGCTCCCGGAGGCTCTCCGCCAAGACGCAAAGCGGCTCTGGTTATAGCGGTTATAGCTAATCTCGCCCTTCTCGGATTTTATAAATACGCCGTTTTCACCGTAGAGAATATAAACCGTCTCGGTGCCGGCTTCCCGGTACCCGAAATCACACTTCCCATAGGTATATCGTTTTTTACATTTCAGGGCATGAGTTACCTGATAGATGTTTACAGAGGAGACGCGCCTGCCGAACGAAATCCTCTTCGCGTAGCGCTGTATATTTTCCTTTTTCCTCAGCTTGTCGCGGGTCCGATAGTGAGATACACAACTATAGCCGATGAGATTCATATCCGCGAAGAATCAACGGAAGATTTTGCCTCCGGCAGCGTGCGATTCTGCTTCGGTCTTGCCAAAAAAATGCTCGTTGCCAACGTTTTGGGTGAACTGGCCGACGCGGTCTTTTCAACTACGCCGGCAGACCTAACATCGAGTCTCGCGTGGCTCGGCGCCCTTGCTTATACGGGTCAGATATATTTCGATTTTTCGGCTTATTCCGATATGGCTATAGGGCTGGGGAAGATATTCGGATTTCATTTTCTTGAAAATTTCAATTACCCGTATATATCAAAATCAATAACCGAGTTCTGGCGGCGCTGGCATATCAGCTTATCGACCTGGTTTCGCGACTATCTGTATATACCTTTGGGCGGAAACCGCTGTAAAATCAGCCGGCAGATTTTCAATATACTGGTAGTTTGGACGCTGACCGGATTATGGCACGGAGCCGCCTGGAATTTTATCGTCTGGGGCGTATATTTTGCCGTTCTTCTCCTCGGCGAGCGCTTCGTCTGGGGACGCATTTTAGATCGAGTCCCTAAATTTATAAGCCATATATATACAATGCTCCTGGTAGTGCTCAGCTGGGTGCTGTTTCGATCACAGACAATCGGCTACGCTTTGGGTATGATTAAGGCTATGTTCGGTGCCGGCTTCGCCGACGGACGTACCGTCTACTACCTGAAAGAATACTGGTGGGTTCTGGCGGCAGGCACAGCGGCCGCTCTGCCTGTGAAAACGCTGCTGGAGCGTGTTACCGAAAACAACGGCGATAAGCACGGCTTTTTACCGTTTATCGGTGTATGGGGACCTAAACTCGCCGCTCTGGTACTCTTGGTGCTATCCTATATCCGGCTGGTCGGCTCTTCATTTAATCCTTTTATCTACTTCAGGTTTTGAGGAGAAGGCAAAAAATGAGAACTGCTGCAAATCGATTCTTTTGTATATGCTTCGTACTTTTCCTTTTTTCAGTAGTTGCCGTTACGCTCCTTTACTCGGACGGCAATGTTTCTTATTACGAAAACCGAACCCTCGCGTCCGCACCTACGCTTTCCGGAGAAAGCCTGTTATCGGGCGAATACTTTGACGGTTGGGAAAGCTATCTTTGCGACCATGCCGCGGGTCGTACCACTCTTCTGCGCTTAAAGACCCGGGTCGAGCTCGACCTTCTCTTTTTGCCTGTCGTTAATGACATCCTTGTGTGCCCCGATGTTTTATTGGGCTTTAACAGCTACGGCGTATGGGACACATCCTACCTTTCCGAATCGGCGGACGAGCTTGCCGATGGCCTGCTTTCCCTTCAGGAGGATATGAAAGGATACTTATGCTATGTAGGTCTCCCGCATCAGTACTCATATTATTCATCTAAATATCCGGATTATCTTGAAAACAGAGAATGGCTTAAGGAAGCTGCGCGGTCTGCCGTCTCCTCGGCGCTGTCGGAGCGGGGTATTGCCTTTGTGGATATGGCGCTTATTTTCGACTCGCTCGGGCGACCGGATGAGATGTACTCGGCAACCGACCACCACTACTCATATTTGGGAGCTATTGAAACTTATCGCGCCGTACTTGAGCGCATTAACAATGATACCGGCCTTGGCCTTACCATACTCTCAAATGATGATTACAGTTTTATACGCCTTCCGAACCCTTTCATGGGATCCCGCAACCGGCGCTTATACGGCCTTCGCGATATGGGTGAGCGGGCATATATCGCAATACTGAACGAGCCGATCCCGTTTGAAAGATACAATGACGGAGCTAAAGCCGAGCCGGTTGTATTCTCACTTCCGCAAACCGAAACCGAAACGATAACCTACAATATCTACATGGGCGGCGACTTCACCGAAACGAGGATATGCACAAACCGCGAAGAGCTGCCGAATGCGCTTATATTCGGCGATTCATTCACAAACGCCGCGGAAACTCTGCTTTATACTGCTTTCAACGAAACGCGCTCACTGGATTTGCGTTACTACAAGGAAAAAACGCTGCGGGAATATATTCTCGAATGGCAGCCGGACGTTGTCATATGCATAAGGGACGACACCACTTATTTCGAGTATACCGGCAACGGTTATTTAGGCTGAGTATCTTAAATGAGCCACTTTTTAATAAGGGGGATTTTTGAAAGAACATAATACACGACGATACAGCATGCCATGTTCGCAGCCGCAAAAAGCGGTACGGATATTACGCCGGGAAGTATATCTATTGTAATATTATAGTCCTTAAATTTGTAAAGGAATAACACATGCGTAAGGTATATGCAAAAGGACGCTTTTGATATGTACCGGGTAATTCCTGCTCCGAATTTCCGTAATGTTATCTTACTTGTCGTTAATATCCCGAAAATCCCCGCCCCCATCAGGCATACGCCGGCGGACATTCCTTCCATGAACACCTCATACAAGCTTCCCTGCTTTGCGGACATATACCACGTGCCGCAGAAAACGAATATTATGCCTGCTGCATAAAGGATCGGATATATCCACACCCTGCGCGCGGGATATTTTTTTATGTAATATCCGAGCACGCCGTAGCCAATGGAAGCATATGTCATGTTCATAAGCCATTGCGCCGGTATTCCGGAAAGCAGTGTAAACGGCCAGAATCCCTTGACGGTCGGGTATACGATTCCCAGTATGAACCACAAGATTAAAAAGTACTGTAACTGCTTTTTATCTGCGTATTTCACGAAAAGCCTCATGACCGGTAAAAACACATAAAAGAGCAGGATTATCTGCAGGTAATACAGGTGAAATTCCTGTTTGAATAAAACTACCTCTTTCATACCCTGAAACAGCCCGGCCGCAGAAAAGCCCGTATCGATAAGGTGGTATATCTTATATACCGCCGCCCATATAAACAGAGCGACTAAAATGTGAAGTATGTTTTTTAAATACAGTTTCTTCAGCGGCAGTTCCTTTTCCGGGTCAAGCATCAAAGCGCCGCTGCACATTAAAAATATAGGTACACCGCGCACGAGGGAGTCCCACAGCAGACTTGAAACCCAGCCAAATGACCCGATAGGCTTATTAAACCCCGCGGCAGCGGTATGTACTGTCAGCACACCGAATATGGCTATACTCTTGAGCAGGTCAATAGCCTGACTCCGTTTTACAGATGTCAGTGTTGTTTGCATACACTCCGGCCTCTTTCTTGCTTTTTGTCCGCGACATTTATATATACTGTGCGCTTCTTATCCGAGTCCACCTTACACAGCGGTATAGTACCGCCGCATTATTTTAGAATCCCGTAACCGAGCCGGTTACGGGACTTTAATAACCTTTCCGGTGTTTTGTTAAATCTCAACCTTTAAGTTCATGTGTCAGCCTGTTTTGCAATCTTATCCTACAGGAGGCTTAAAATAGCTTTGAGGGGGAGAATCCGGTCCGCCGATACGGAAAACCTCTCCCGTTTCCTTGCGCTTGAAAAAGACTCTTTGGTTAATGGGATAGTGCATCTTTATCGCATCGTTTTTACACGCTGCGATGCAGCAGCCGCAGAACCAGCATTCGTCCGGATATATGACGATCGGCGCTTTGCCCTTAACGGGATTCGGCATTATCGTTTGCGTGCGGCAGTGGTCGGCGCATCTGTTGCAGCCGACACACTTTTCGACATCGATTATTACCGTCTGGCACGGCGCTATCGGATTCGGAACAAGATAAGCTTTATCCATTGGATACTGCCTCCTTTTCAAGAGCCCTGCATTTCATGTAGTTTTCAAGATATGTAGGCGCATACGGAGGCTTCAGCCACCATTTATCTTCTTTATAGGTTAATATGAGTTCTCCCCCGATACGCTTGACAAACATTATTTTGCCACTGCCCGCTCCTTCTTCCTGAGCTTTAAAGTTAGCTTTGCACAGATGGAGGTATATTTCCGCTACCGTCATCCTGCTTTCACACTCAAGCACGCGCACAAGCTCATGCGGGTTTCGGGCATAGGTCATTTGCATCTCATGCTTCTTTATACTGTCAAGCCACATCAAACCGTGCTCGCATACGGAGGGAGTCTTTATGTCTCCGCAGTCTTGCTGCATAACGCGGTTCATTCCCATCCAGAGTTCCTTCCAGCTAATGCATGCCTGCGGATTACCCATCCTGTTAACGGGAGCGTAGACGCGTTCTTTTTCGATCCTTACCTGCTCTTCGTTAATTACTCCCCGCTCAACCCTCATGGCAAACTCAGCCGCTCTGTTTCCGGAGTATGCTCCGGATGATCCGGCGCCGGCTCCCCCCTGCCCGCATTCGGAACCGGAGGCAAAAAGGCCGTCTATACTTGTCATCTCGTTCCAGTCCGTCGCGACGCCTCTGAGCGTGTCGGCTTTCCAGAATTTATTGTTATTAGCTTCGCCCTGGAACCAATCCTTAGCGTAGGCTCCGAAGTTTTCAAGGCTCATCATGGGACATTGGAGCATATCCTTATCGGGGTTAAAGCCCGCTTTGTTATAGTAGTCATAAATCGCTATGCGGGTTCTTCCCTCATTTCCGACCATAAGCCCCCAGATAGCGCGTTTCTCATGCTCCGGCAATGATGAAATATCTGCCCAAAGGGGCAGCTCATATTCGCCGCTTTTGATCAGTTCGGGATTAATATACGGGGTTGGGCGGGGAATTCCGATATACGGCTGGCCTTCGGCCGGAATCGTCCTCTGCTCAATTTTAAAGATGGGATTGCCGAAGGAGTCTACCCAGGGAATCTCTTTGCCCTTGTTGTCCACCAATGTGCAGGGACACCAGGTGTTGTCCGGATTGCCAACACCGTACCAGGGCCATCCGAAAGGCCCCGTAGACCTTGTCTGACCGAACTGCTTTTCACTGTGAAACTCCGCTCCGGCCTTCCAGGCCATCGCGACACCGTCGCCGGTGTTTCTCGGGTCGCTGCGGTAACCGCTCGCAAACATCTCGGAGTTGAAGGTCCAGGTGCTGGTTGCCTGCATTGAGACTCCCGCAGTGCATATGATAACGCTTTTCGCGCTGAACACATAAAACTCCCCGGTCTGCTCGTTCACACCGGCTGCTCCGACTGCACGGGATCCCTGCTTTCCGTCTTCGGTGAGAAGATTTGTGATCATGACCCTCTCATATATCTTAACATTCTTCTCTTTTTCAAGACCTTCTCTCATTATTCTCTTAAACGCGTCTCCGCCGCGGAGCCTGATGGAAGACTTGGTTTTATAATCGTACGCATACATAATTTTTGTTTTTTCATCACGGAACGGCGCACCCGCGAATTCGTCTTCCTCGTCCCGGAACTTTAGGCCCAGTTTCTCCAGCTCTAAAAGGTTATCCCAGGATCCTTTTATCTGAATGTACGACCTAAAGTCAACGCTTCGTCCGAAAAACGGATGTTTTGCCTGCATCTCAATGTATTCTTCCGGAGTAAACGCACAATCGGGATTTGAAATACAGCCGTTGTAGTGGTCAAGGCCGGCGCCTCCGCTGCCGCTTATACTGATAGGCGCCTTATCGACAACCGCTACTTTCACGCCTCTTCTCGCAGCCATCAAACCCGCCATTGATCCGGCGACACCTGCCCCGATAACAAGCACATCCGTTTCAATTCTGTTTTCCGATCCGTATCTGACCGGATACGGCCATTGCGCCGGGCTGCTGCCGTAATTAATCTGGTCCGTCAGGGTAACCACCTTCTTTAGTCAGTATTTCGCTTATTATATATATACATGATAACATCATATCGGCAATTCATCAAGCGTTTTGCAGCCATCCGAACCAACATAAATCACACAAAAGCAATAGATATATCCCCCCAAATACTTCCCTTCGCTTTCATGAAAAAAACGATACCGCAGAAAGATACTCGGTATCGATCTGCGGTATCTGTAATGACATGCGCTGCAGTCGGAAAATTATGCCGTGGGTGCGTGCTCTCCCGTTATCCTTTCTCCGGCGACTGCTTTTTTATATCTCCGAAGCGCATGGTGATCTTTCCGTCGGGAAGACGCACACCGACCATGTCTCCGCGTAAACGAACGAACTCATGCTTATTCAGATCGTCTTTTGCCGACTCGGCAAGATACGCCCAATATCCATCCGGTGCTCTGTCAAGCGGCACGCCGTCGTCAATCATAGCTTTTCGAACAAGCCTTCCGTCGAGTTCCCTCGGACTGATGCGGTTTTTAAGGCAAAGATCCGCTGCTATACCGGCGGCTTGTCCGGTTGCCATGCATATGGAAATTATCCGCACGGCTGCCATAGCATGAAACTGCGCGGATACACACCTGCCGGCTACTAAAAGATTATCTACTTTCAGCGGCACTATGCAGCGGTACGGTATCTCACAGTAATTGGCAGGATTCTGATAGACCGAATAGCTCCCTTCCTCGGGCGGGCAAAACGGGTGCATAGCTTTGTCGCAGGGCTCTGTCAGATTAACGGCGCCGGGAATCGGTTCCTTTGAGTGGATATGATGCCTGAAGCCCCAATAGCCGCTTGTCGGATGATGCGTGTCGTAAAGTTCGGGGAACTTTGCTATGCTGTCCTCGAATTTCGAAGCGGCGGCTATATCCGAGTTTTTCAGTATATATTCACCTACTATCCTGCGGGAATCCCGTATTCCGGGGAGTGAGCCGAGTCCGGATATCCTACAGCTTTCAAATCCGGGAACATATTTGCGGTATGCGTTCTCAAGCCACTGATTCTGCTGATGCTGCTCAACTATTTGGCGCGACAGATCCTCTACGCTCAAATTGTGGTTATAATAGCTGTGCGCCACATTAAAAGTTATATCGGCCGCTTCGTCCGGAGTGCCCGGAACCTGATAAATAAGTCCCCCCGGGAAAATCGGGTACGGCAGATCGCCGTTTTTCACGGCTTTATCCATCATTTCCCCGACTATGCTGAAGTTTTCAGGATATCCTGTGTTGTCCTCTACCCAGGCCTTCATAGCCTCGCGGAATTTTTTCATGTTCACATCAGACATCCGCACACCCATCGTATGCGCAAGATTGAGACCCATATACTCCGCGTCGCCGACTTCATACGGTACTCCGGAGACTGCGGCAATATCCGCATCGCCTGTCGTGTCTATGAAAAGGCCGGCTTTTATTTCGCAGCGCCCGGATTTTGAATAACAAACGACGCTTTGAATGTTCGCGCCATCCATTATCACATCCACGGCATGCATCCCGTAAAGCAGTCGGCATCCGGACTGAAGAAGCATTGTCTCCATCTCAAACTTACATTTTTCAGGATCGACAGCCGGTGTGTGGGGAGTGTCATATAACAGCCCCTTGCTTCTCATACGGTCTAAAAGCTCTTTGCATATACCTTCTATCATCCCGGCCGGCCCCGTGACGTATCCGTTGGTCATCAGCCCTCCGAGGCTTGTCAGGTTCTCAATAAGCAGGGTCCTGAGCCCCTTTCTTGACGCGGCGACTCCCGCCGCGAATCCTGCGGGCCCTCCGCCTATTACGAGAACATCTACATCATATCGATTCATAATATATACCTCATTTGTAAGCATGCTATTGCGCGCATCTATCATCGTCGTAAAACTCGCGGCTGTATGCATACAGTTCAGTGGTTAAATCCCAGACGGTTCTCTGGTTACCCCCGTATATACTCGCGAAGAAACCCCCGCCTTTGCCGTATGTATCAACTGTGTGTCTGACCATTCGTATGAGATCTTCCTTTGTATGCGTTACGCCGGGCAGCATGCCCTCAATACCCGTATTGAATCCGATCCTGTCGCCGTATTTGAGCTTCATCGCCGGAATATCAACGGCACGACGCTGGATTTGAAGAAGATCGACACCCATATCTATCATATAAGGAATAAAGCGCGATACATTTCCGCACGAATGCAGCATGAAACTGATTCCTTTTGACTTAATATGGTCGACGATTCTCTTGGTCGGCTCAAACACAAGTTCTTCCATCATTTTCGGCGAAAAGAAAGTGTCTCTTTCCGTACCCCAGTCATCATGTATCGTCATGAGATTAACCGGATAAAGACTGCTGAAAAGATCGACCATCTCGATCATATGGTCGGCGAGGCGTTCAAAAAAGTCTTTAACGGCCTCCGGCTCCAGTGACAGCGCGAGCATTCCCTCCGTATAGCCTCCAAGTACCAAAATCAGCCTTTGAATCAGACCGTTATGCAGGTCTATCTGCACCACCTTTGAAGGATCGTATACGTTTTTCATAAATTCGTCAGCTCTGGTCTGCCAGTCCCAGTCGCTGAGGACTGGGAACTTTATTACCTTTTCCCATTCGGTGATGTCCTCAAGCAGGTGCGTGCCCGGTTTATTAGTCGCGCCTCCGGCGATAACGCACCAACGGAGCGGCACACCGAACCAATCCATAAAATCGTAATCTTCCGTTGCTTTCCGGTTAAAATCCGCGCTGATTTGCCGTCCGATGCCCATATCCTGATACATCAGATTATGAAAATCGGTCAGTGAGCCCGGCACCCAAAGGGGATCCTTCCTGGCAACGACCCGGCGAAAGTTTTCAAGCGGAGTGACAGGCAAATCAAACGATGGTACTTCAAATTCCATATTCGAAAAAGCCAGTTTTACTTTACGTTTCGGAACTGACTCGTTTTCATATTCGGGTCTGGGATATTTCATATTCGTTCTCTCCAAAATCATCTCATATTTTCATTCTGTCTTCTGACTCCGGCGTCCCGCTGCCTGCGCGCCATTCATCAGCCAATATCGCATACATGAACTCGTCATACCATTCTTTATCGATTCCGGGTCTGCCCCGCTTACTTTTAATAAAGTACGCTTCTCTCCTCATGCCGCATTTTTCCATTACCCTGTAAGATCCGTAGTTTTCGGCATTGCAGCCTGCGTACATTCTGTGAAGCTTAAGCTCCTCAAATCCGAATTTCAGCAGCACTTTCAAAGCTTCCGCCATATAGCCCTGCTTCCAGTAATCCATGTGCAGAATCCAGCTCATAACAGCCTGCATCCGGTCATCGCTGATGTATATTCCGCAGCTTCCGATCAGTTTACCGGTATCTTTCAAAGTAATCGCTAAGTCGTAACTCGGACGAGGAGTCAAATTCTGTCTTGCGATACATCTGTCGATGAAAGCTTTAGTACCCTCCCTGTCATAAGGACCCCATGTCACATACCTGACGTTATCGGGGTTCGAGGTATACGCGTGTACCGCTTCAAAATCGTCGTTTTTAAACTCTCTGATGATCAATCTGTCCGTTTTCAGCATTTGAGAATCTCCCTGAGCACAATATTAAGGATTCATATATTTCCGAGCTGCTCTCCCAACAGGTAACCGAATGTCAGCGCCGTGCCGTGGCTTGTGCCGTGTATTACCATGGGATAGTCGGTTCCATAACGGCCTCCCGCCGTGTTGCCGATAGCGTAGAGCCCGCTGATCGGCATATTATCGTCATCTAAAACGCGCATCTGACAGTCTACTCGCAATCCTCCCACGACAGCAAGAAGAGCAGGCCCGATTTTAACCCCGTAGTAAGGCGGTTTTTCAAGCGGTATCATCATCTCTTTGCGTTTGCCGAAATCTTCATCGTATCCGCTGACCGCCAATGTGTTGTAGCGCGTCAAAGTAGACACAAACTCATCGGCGGGAACACCCATTTTCCCGGCCAGTTCCTCCGGTGTATCAGCCGTCACAATAAGGCCCCGCTCAATACCGCGCTCAAAGCTTTTCTCCTCTTTTGCGAGGTCAAATTCGGGCTCACCTACCTCAAAGTCCTGCCCCCAGGCTATACCGCCTCCGCAGCGTAGCGTTTCCGGCAGTTTTTCCCGCCATGCCGAGTCGACTATCGACCAAGCGTATGTAATACGCTCACGCAGGATCGCAAGGCATCTCCCCTGAATGTAATTGTCCTCATTCATGAAACGCGAGCCATCCTGATTGACATACAGAAAGCAGAAGTTGCTTGGGTGAAACGCCTGCGGATGAATCATCGCAGCAAAGGGGGCATCCTCAAATGAACCGCCGGCCCAAAGACCCATGCGGTGTCCGTCGCCTTTGTTAACGCCTTTCGGGAAGTAAAGCTTCACAGCGCAGCGGTTTGCCAGAGGCGCGAGATCCTCACACATTTCGTCATTGCCGGCGATATCCCCGGTCGCCAGAATGATTCCGCGCTGTGCTATAACAAGCAGATAATCTCCGGTTTCACGGCGCGCATACACGCCCGTTACACGCCCGTTTTCTTTTAAAAGCTGCTCTGCCGGTGTTTTGAATAAAAATCGGGTCCCGAGTTTTACCGCTTCGCTGTACATCGCGAAAACAGCGTCCGCTCCTCCCGCGCGCATTCCCTTCTTTTCCATCGGACCACCGAAAAATCTATGGGATCCGTAATTTTCGCGATAAGTCTCGCCCCTGTAAGCACAGCCCTGAAGGGCCGGGCGCGCTCCGTATGCAGGCTGTGCGAGAATATCTGTCAACCAGTCCATCGCTCTGCCGCTGTTTTTAAGAAATTGCCAGACCAGTTTCTCGTCGCAGCGATTACCGCAGCGCTTAATCCATTCGCGCGCTATTTCCGTAATATCGTTTTCAATGCCGCACGATTTCATATATGATGAGTTCGCAACGCCAATATTGCCGCCTCGCCCGGACCAGCTTCCGCTTTTTTCTAATACGAGAACATTCGCGCCGCACTGCGCGGCACGCAAAGCACATGAAACGCCCGCAATACCGGCGCCCAGCACAACGATATCGGCGTACAGAGTCTCTTTTATTTCGTCAGCCCGTACAGGGTCAGGCGGTATAGCCCAAGACCCCCACTTTGATTTAATACTATCCGGCATTATCAGCCTCCGATCCGCTCCCCATCCGGTAAGCTGCTGTGTAAACAAAGACTATTCATTCTCAGCGATATATTTGCCCGTAAGATAACCGAACGTAAGGCAGCAGCCGTAATTGTGTCCGGCAATGCGGAAGTTATACGCGTTTGCGAACATATCTCCTATCATTGAGCCGGCGGCGTAAAGCCCTCTGATCGGTTCATCGTTTTCATTGCAGATCTGCATTTTATGGTTTGTTCTGGGGCCTCCGAGAACGGAGAAATAGTGGTTTTGAGCAATCGACCCTCCGTAAAACGGGCCGTCTTTTATTTCCTGGAGATATTTCGCTTTTTTATGGAAATCAGAATCATACCCGTTCCTGCAAAGCTCATTGTATCTGTCAATCGTCGCAAGGGTTTCATCAACAGGCAGTCCGAGCTTTCTGATTACTTCCTCTAAGGTATCGGCTTTAACGGCGTTTTTATTGGCGACCTCTCTTTCCCACTTTTCTATGACTGCTTCGGGAAGCATTTTATCGCTGCCTCTTACGCTGCCATGGGCATGCCAGTCAATATCATAAGCATAGTTCGTGCCCCAGATGGCATAAGCGACCTGATCGGGCTCGCGTAAAACCGTCAATGCCGTATACGGCGCGTTGCAGTCCTCGTTGCAGTAGCGCTCGCCGTTTTTATTAACGCGCAATCCGCGATGTCCGCCATACGGCAGGTTCGAACAAAGGCGGCTGCCCTGAATTAGCGGGGCATTCGGAAACGTTCTCTGCCAGGCGGCCCCGACCCAAAGCGCCATCAGGTGGCCTTCTCCTTTGAATAATCCTTTTTCAACGAATCCGACGTCATAATCGAGCTTGTCGTTTATGAAATATTTCGCATAGGCTGGGCAGTATTTGGCCATCATATCGCGATTTGCCGAAAAATCCCCCGTCGCAAGCACGACCGCTTTTTTTGCGGTGTATTTAACGTAATTTCCGGACGGATCCTTCGCGATGACGGCCGAAACCCTGCCCGCACCTTCTTCAACGCGAACAAGCTGTTTTGCCACGGTATTTCGGGCAATGCGGCCTCCGAGTTCCAGATAGTTTTTCTCGAGTGTTTTTAGAGCGAGATTTATTCCGGCTCCGGCAAAAGTGACGCCCTTCCCCATAAACGCATGTGTCCCGACCGGCTGATTTGTAGGGCTGCACGGGTCGTCCTCGTTGTCTTTTTCCAAAACGACACTCACACCGTCGGCTTCCAGCATATCTATAAGCCAGTTCATAGCCGTCTCGCTGTTGTTGTAAAATTTATACCATTTTCGCTGGTCAATGTTGTATGAAGCTGAAGCAAACTCCTCCAGATAGAAATTTTCCACTTCCTGTCTGGGATACCCCTGCGCCTGCATTATCTTACTATAGGAGGCTGCTACGGAACCGCCCCTGCCTACAGGTCTGCTGCTCGCCGTTACAATAATTGTGTCAACACCGGCCTGCAGAGCCGAAAGGGCGGTGCAAAGGCCGGCCATGCCTTCGCCGACGACCACCAGTTCCGATTCAACGGTGGTTGAGATCAAATTATCGCCGATCGGTTCAGGCGGAATCTCAAAAGCCCATTTGCCGGACGCGATCCGGGCGTTCATAAGTATTCTCTTATCAGACTCGATGGTCGTTTCCATGGTTAATCCTCCTCGT
>JAAYBW010000219.1 GCA_012729975.1 Clostridiales bacterium | reverse complement strand
CTCCTAAGCGATAGGTCGGACGTTCGAATCGTCTCGGGGATGCCAGTCAAGGCGCGAAAATCGAAAGGTTTTCGTGCCTTGTTTTTGTATTACGGGCATGTCCGGAAGCTTGAGAGAAAGTCCCGGTGGGCTTGGCCGGTATGCGATTATTCGCTTTTGATGTGTTTGATGCGGGCGCTGTTTTCCCGGAAAAAAATTTTTTCCTGCGGACGCGGACGGGGGCGCATTATGCATACACACGCATCCGCGCAACACACCCGCACAATGCACCCGCATGATGTACCCGCATGATGTACCCGCACATTACACCCGTGATGCGAAAGCGCGACATACACGCGCGCCGGAGGGCGGGGGCAACGGGGGAACGGATGGCAAGCAATGCTCGCCGCTACGGGGACGAGGGGCGCTTTTGGGTACGCGCCGCGGGAAGCTCCGCTATGGAGCTTCTTTTTCGCTTTTTTAAGCGATTATGCGATATCTTCATGAAGATGTAAACGTTTACAGAACAGATAATAGTACAAATGTTCTATTCTGTCAAGCGCTAAAACAAAAATAATTCGGTTATGCCGCAGCCAAGCCGGATCAAAGTACAGATGTAGGGGACAATCTCCGTTACAACAACCGTTTGACTCATGACAGATGTATGAGAATTGTCTTCATCGCCTTTAATCTATGCGAGCATTTATTCTATTTCTCCAGTGTCATTGTCCAGTGGTTTACAAATATATCTTCTATATCTCCGGTCGGTATGGAATACTCGGCAGCGGGAAATTGAATAGCCAGCGGCGCAAGAACCATCCCGTTTGCCTTTGGAATGAGCGTCTCATCCGTGTCCCTTTGGATTACACAGCGCATGGAATCCTGATTTCCGAAATAGTAATCAATATAGGACTGCCTTTGCTCTGAAGAAGCGTCCTCGGAATAAAAAGCAGTTTGGGCGGCAGAAGTATCTACCGGGACCCAGCCATAATTGGGAAGGTAAAATTCGGCCCAAAAATGATCGCCGAAATCCCCGGATATAAGCTGATAGCCGCCTGTAGATCTTGCCGGGATACCGACAGAACGGCACAGGGCTGTAAAATACATGGATTGAGCACCGCAGTCACCGCGAAGATTTTCGTGAACATAGACCGACTCGGCTTGAGCGGTTCTCGGCCAGAGGGCCATGTGAGGCATAAAACTGTAATCAATATTATTTACTATATAATCATATATTCTTCTTGCCGCAAAGAACGGATTGGTTTCCGCTCCGACTATTTCCAGGGCCTTACTTTGTATTTCAGGCGTTATTTCCGTATTGCCGTAAGACTTGGTATACTCTTTGTAGAGATATGAATCCTTATCATAGTCCCCGATATTCTGCGGGTCTACAGTAAACCTTTGCTCATAGTGGGCAAATGAGAATTTTACCTGAATAAACAAATCTTCAGACAATTCTTCCATCGGAATTTCCAGGTACAAAAGACCTATGTCGTCATTGATGCTGGGCGGCTGCTTTACCCACTTTAGGGGGGTCACATAATCTATAGTAACCTGAGTTTGAGGTCCCCCGACAATGGGGACCGGAATCCAGATTCTATAGGTACCGCTTTCGGGCAGTTCCTGTCTTGGTATCGATATAGTATGAGTGCCGCGATAAGTGACCGGTTTTTGATACTGCTGCCAGGTATTTTCCGGCTCTTCTTCAGCCAATTTGTTTATTTCAAGAACTAAATTATAATATGCTTCCTGCCTTGCCGCATCGGCATACATAAGATCTAAATGCCTGTAAATTAAGTTCGCTGCCGCATCCTCAAAATAGTATTCTTCACCGTCATAATAATATGTCTCCAGCTCTTTGCTTTCAATCCAGCTGTTTACTGCGGCTTCCGTGACCTGAGGATATGTTTGTATAATAAGTTCTTTTACCGCCTCTTTTGTGTAAGGATAAATTCCCTGTATAATTGCAATCCTTTGCAGGGCTTCACTGCAGTCAAAGGCTAAGGAGTTACCGCTGTCACGAAGCAGGGGAAGAGCACTTTTGTAAAGCTCGGCCGCCCGGCTGAGTTCTCTTTCATTCTCTGAGCTTAATGCCTGCCTGTAGAGAGCCTCGCCGCGATTTCCGGCAAAATCGGCTGTAATGTAAAAGCGATCCCCGGGTTTTTCGCCGATAAATACGACCTTTCCGTTTTCGGGAAGCACAACAGGCCGATTGCCGTTCACAACAGAGAAATAAATGCATGATTTTTCATCATAAACAGCAAATGATCCGTTTTTCGGCAGACTTACAGTCATTGTCTTGCCGGCATCCTTTCGGTTTACGGTATACCACCTGGCATATCCATCCTCCTGAATTGTGCAGTAGGCATTCCCCGCATATATATCCACGATGTCTTTTTCGGAGATATATATGCAATTGTCAGACTTAAGATATTCTTTCCCGGATTCGCTGAGAATCTCTATAGTGACCAGATCCCTGCCGTCGAGGCCCGGTATCTGTACATCCTGGACGGCTCTTTTATCATCAACGATTTTAAACTGAACTGTATATCCGGGAAGCTCTTTATTTGCCGCTATTTCGAAATATGTACTCTCTGACCTGTGATAGAATTGGGAATAGGGATGTTCATTTACAATATAGTATTTTGATCCGGCTCTTGCATCCCAGGTATCCTGTACCTTATCGTCTATAATGTTAGGCTCTGTTTTCTCATACTGATAAAGTGTTGACACTGTTTGTCCCAAATCCGGCAAATTGTAAATCCGCTTCAGATTAATATACGTTTTCCCGTTTGATTCATCAGCGAATGAAAACTGTTTGCTGCCGTTTTCATTTACAAATACGCCTTCTGCCGTATAGTAATAAATTTCGTTGGGCTGTGATTTGTCGGATATAGACGTTACGACCGTTTTCCCGTCAGCTCCGACATTTATTTTCAGCATCTCGGTACTGCTGATATATATACCCGAGTATGAAGTTAATTCCGGGGGCAACGCGGATAAAACCGGCGCTTGCAGCTGTTTTGGCGGAATGATTTCCTCAATTTCGTTTTCGGCCAACAGGGTTTCAAGCAGCAAAGTCTGTCCCATAACCTGACCGAATAAGCTGGATCCGCCGGACATCAAAGCCGCAAAAACCATATTGTATTCAGGCAGGACTATCATGCTTCCGTGATATAATTGTGTATCGCCGCCTTTTATAAGTGATTGGATATTATATTGGCTGTATGGGAATGCATCCACCGAATCCCAGCCTAAACCATAGCCGAAAAGTCCTTCCATCTGGTCGGGACCGAAGCCTCTTTTATACTCTTTTTGCATTGTCATTGCTTTTGCGTCCGGTGATAATAACCCGGCAGCAGGCAGGAATCCGGGGCTGCTCATATATGCCTGTCCGAAACGGCACAAGTCCTCTGCCGTTGAATATATACCGCCCGCTCCGATTATACTGCCTGTATCAGCAGGGGTTTCTTCTCCGTTAACAAAGGTTCTTGCCATACGTCCCCTGTCAAAGTCATCCAAGGGCGTATATGTATTATTCATGCCCAGGGGTTCTGTAATATTCTTTCTTATAAATTCCGAGAAGCTCAGGCCGCTGACCCTTTCAACAACTATTTCCGCAAGTGTAAATCCATCGTTGCAGTAAACCGAAAATTCTCCGGGAGCCGCTTTTAATTGCTCATTGGCAAGCTGCCGCAATAAATTATCATGTCCGAATGCGGACCGGTAATCATACAAAAAGGAGTTATTATAATTGCTGCCCATAAGTCCGGACGAATGGTTAAGCAGCATCCTTACGGTTATTTCTTTATATCGCGGGTCTGCCATTTTAAATTCCGGGATATAGGCTGTGACAGGCTTATCCAGGTCTATCTTACCTTGGTCTGAAAGAATCATAATCGCAGTTGATGGGAACATTTTGCTTATTGAACCTATTCCGAATATTGAATTCTCGTCCAGGGACTTGGTATTATCTATATTAAAGATTCCCGAAGTACCTGAAAGTACGGTTTCGCCGTCGGAAATCAAGGCATATTGAATTCCCGATACGCCGTATTCATTTACAATAACATCAGCTAAACGGGCCGCGGAATCTCTTACATCGGAATAAGTGTCTTCCGCAAATGCAATGCTTTGAAAAGAAAGCACCGTTGAAATAATCAGCAGCAGCGTCACCGATAATCTGCTTAAATGTTTCAGGTAAGATTTCATTTTTATGCCCCCCTGTTTAATATAGCCTTGTTATCCGACTTAGCCCTGCAGTAATTCATCATTGAAAAAGGCTGCCGGCATTATAATTATAATATACCATAATATTGCATAATTCAACAAATAATTAGTATGCTTATGGTATACCCGGATGCGTTGGAAGCAGGTCCCGCAAAAAGGCTCAATGGCAATGACCCGGTTTTGCTCCTAAGCGATAGGCCGGACGTTCGAATCGTCTCGGAGATGGCAAAATTGCTATTTGGCTGCTGTTGCGCATATAGCCTTATGCCAAGCCGCTGCGTGCGGCGCTTTGTTTGCGGAGCAGCCAAAAAAGAGCCGCTCCTCCGGTTGGCCAAAAAAAGCGTGAGTAATAACAAATATGTAAATAATGCAAATAATAATAAATATTTTTAAATAGATGTATTTAAATAATTATATTTACAAATTGTGCTGTTAATGCTTTAATTAAACACATTAAACAAATAATTCTGTCACGAAGAAAGAACCAGCGTTGGCCGGGCTGGAACAGCAAGCTGCAATGACTGCAGCGTGTATGTTTCCAACCACAAAGCTCATGCACCGACCATTCCCAGCATCTCCGGGCTCAGCAAACGAACCCGGAGAGCAATTTTTACCACATTGGCAACGCGGTGATTCATAAGGGGGGAACGACAGTCAACGAGAATACCAACTACTTCTCAAAAAGACAGATATTTAAGAATTGAGGATGAAAACTTGAAAAAAAGAGTATTAGCGTTGTTGCTGTCCGTTTTACTCTGCCTGAGCCTGCTGCCGGCAGTCGCTTTTGCGGCTGACGGAGACGCTGTTTTGGCGTTCACTTCGGACCCACACAACTCTTCCAACCACGGGGCCAGAAACGAGCTTATCAGTTGGATCGACAAAATACAGGATATCAAGGGCGATATTGACTTTATGGGTATTTGCGGTGACCTGGCCACCGGCGGAAGCGGCGATATATACTGGAGCTACGCGAAGGAACTGATTGACGTCATTTCCGGCGAGAATATCCAGAGCGGTTACGTGCCGGGCAACCACGAATACATGGACGGACAATTCGCGTCGACATCAAACGCTGTAAAGGAATATTTTACAGTTGATGGCGAAATCGTCGACGGGGATAATTATCGAGTTTATGGCCTAGGGAGCGCCGGCTCAAGCCAAAGCGTTACCGCTACGCAGATCAATAAACTCGAAACCTATCTCGGCGGGCTTGACAACAGTGAGCCGATATTTATCCTGAACCATTTCCCGCTGCATTATTACAGCAGCAGAACAACATCAAGCGCGGCAGATGTCATCGACGTGCTCAACGCCGCGGTCGCCGATGGGAAGAAGATAGTGTTTCTGTGGGGCCATAACCACTCACAGGGAGACACAAACTATAATAAGATATTCGTGCCCGGCAATAGCATTAATACTACCTCGTCAAGTTCATCTGCTAAACAAATCGATTTCTACTATGCGGCGGCCGGATGCATGTATGGCTATGGCAGCGGCAGCGGAAGCATAGCCAATGGCATGGTAATAACCGTTTCCCCCAACGACACACTTACACTCGCCTTCTATAAAACGAATGGCGAAATCGTCAGTTCCTACAGCGAGTCCGACGATCCAGGTGACCCCGGCGATCCCGGCGATCCCGGCGTGAGCCAGAAAATAACGTACAACGCAAACGGCGGCACCGGCACCATGGATGATACAAGCGGCATCGAAGGAGCCTCCGTAACTCTGCGAGCCAATGCGTTCTCCAATCCCGGATACTTCTTCGCCGGCTGGAACACCAAAGCAGACGGCACCG
>JAAYBW010000218.1 GCA_012729975.1 Clostridiales bacterium | reverse complement strand
TCGCACAGCCCGTCCGGGCTGTTTTTCGGATTCCGCAGGACGCAGTAGACAATGCCGTATTCCTTTGCCCCTGCCACAAAGTTCTTCAGGTCGCTTTCCTTAACCGAGAAAATCTCCAGCGGCTTACCCGATTTGAGCATGGAGGTGAGCCGCGCCTTGCCCTTGAGCTTTAGATTGCCGTCGTTGCTTTTCAGAGCGGCCATCAGCAGCAGAGCGATTTCCTTTGCCGCCGAGCCGGTGATTTTGGCGGCGACCTCGACACCCTCCAAGCTCATGCGTACAATCTGTTCAGCGGCGTCCCCTGAGTGGTTCATGTGGTTTCATCTCCTTTACATTAGATTTTTGCTCATCCTCCTGCGCCCTGCGGATTTTGTCCCGCATGACTTCGGAGCGCATTTCTATGTCCTCACATAACTTCACCTCCCGGCGTAATTCACCGATTTTCATGGAAAGTGCGGCGATCTCGGATTTGACCGCCGCCGATTTTTCCTCATCCTGAATGTTCCGCGCCTGATGGCGCAGGCGCTTCCGATTCGTGCAGAGCGTCTTGAATTGAGCGGCCAGCCCATCCTTGTGGGCGGCAAGCTGATCGGCGGTGTCAATGCGGTGGGTCACAAGCAGCCGCGTTTCCCGCGCGATGTTTTGCATAAAGCGAATGTCCTCGCGGAACAGGAAGTACACCCGTTTTGGGTTGGGTTCCCGCTTTTTCGGCAGGACGCCCATGCGGTAAAGGTAATAAAAATACAGGGCGCGAAGCCCTGTCATGCGTCTTGCCGTATGGAGAGTACCTTTGAAATGTACCCTTTTCGGCGGCGGGTCGGGCGGTATGACGCGCCGCTCCGGGCGGGTCTGCGCCAGTATGCGCCTGCGGATGCCATCAATGGTGTAATCGTCGCCAAAGTTGCGGCACAGCCGGACAAAACGCTCCTTACCGGGAGGCCGGAGGGAAATATCCTTGCCTTGCTTGATTTCATAGCCCAGCTTGCGGAGATTCTCCCAAAACTGCCGCTCGGTCATAGCTCCCCGGATGGCGGCGTCCACATCGGACTTCACCATGCCTCGCCATGTCTGCCGCCCGTCCTGCTCGGCTTTCCACTCGCCGTAGTGCTTGGCTTTGCCGGGTTTGGGATTTTCTATGACGGACAGGCCGTATTCCCGGCATAGAGAATCGGATTCCTTTTGCATATTGTAGTAATCCTGATTGGAGCGGTAGTATTTCCGGCCATCCACCATAGAAACATTGTTCAGCACAAAATGGTTGTGCAGATGATTGGCTTTGTCCAAATGGGTGGCGACAATGACCTGATACCTGTCGCCCCAAAGCCGCTGCGCCAGCTTGACGCCGATTTCGTGGGCCATCTCCGGGGTGGCCTCGCCGGGAGCAAAGGATTGGTAGCCGTGGTAGGCGACAACGCCCTCGTCCTTGCCGTAATGCTTCTTGGTCGCCATCATCTCATCGCGGGCGGTTTCCGGCTGGCAGTTTATCCCGGTGACAAAATGCCGCATAATCTCGGCGTGTTCATCGGTCAGCCCGGTTTTGCGGCTCTGCGCGGCGTAGTCAATGACATCCGAAAGCCCCTGCGCCTGCGTCGCCGTCATGCCTTCTTTTTCGTAATAGGCGGGGTTCGCTGTTTTTTC
>JAAYBW010000217.1 GCA_012729975.1 Clostridiales bacterium | reverse complement strand
CCGATATGACAAGAGCCATGCTGGTAACGGTCCTCTGGAGACTTGAAAATCAGCCGGGTGCCGCGTCCGTCAATCCGTTTAAAGACGTTGCCGACGAAACCTGGTACACAGACGCTGTTGCCTGGGCGGCCGAAAACAAAATCACGGACGGCTATGACGCTTCTTCATTCGGCCCCGGCGACCCGATCACGCGGGAGCAGGCGGCGGTTATACTATACAGGTACGCGGCCTACAAAGGCTATGATCTGACTGCCTCAAACAATCTTACGGCATTTGATGATGCCTCCGATGTATCGTCGTGGGCGCTCCCTGCGGTTAAGTGGGCTGTGGCAAAAGGGCTCATCTCCGGCATCAGCGAAAGCAGACTTGCCCCCTCGAAAAACGCAAGCCGCGCGGAGGTCGCCGTAATTCTGATGCACTTTATGGAAAACGTCATGAACTGAGTTATTAACTCCTTCAATTAACGGAACACTATTGCAGATCGGAACGGGCGGATGATGTCTGCCCGTTCCGATTTCGCTTTTTCGGTTATTCCGCCGACGGCGGGCGGCGCTGTCCGCCGAGAATCTCGCGAAGGACCCGCGCGGTATACCGCCCGAGCTGAGCCTGTTTTTCGCTGATAAGCATACAATCGTCTGCCTCGCTTACACTTAAACACATAATATCGCCGCAAAACTCTCCCACGGGAACATACAGCAAACCGCACAGCAAAACACAGGGCTTTTTCATCGCGCGGTAATCGCCCATATATCTTACAAGCGTGGAACCGGCGTAAAAATCCGCCTCTTTGCCGTCAGGGAAGCTCACCTTCACTTTATCGCCCAGCTCGACATACTCTATCTTCGCGTCAAACGCGGCTTTGAAGAAATCTACAGGTGCGTAAAGCGCGCCGGTTTCCAGCATCTCATCGAGCCCTGCAAAGCCGAACGCGTTTTGAGAAGCGGGTTCGAAATAGCGGACAATCGCGTTTTTGTCCGTGCTCATCATTACGGCCTTATCCTTCTTATACAGTTTGGTGCTGCCCAGTGATATCACAAAAGCGTTCTCTTCTCCGTCAAGCCTGCGCAAAGCGCCCGTATCCGTAAGCTCTCCGTTCACCCTGGCGCGGCCGGAGTACAGGTAATTCCAGAAAACCTGCGCTTCGTCTGGGGGCTCGCGGTGCCCCATATCCCGAACCTCCCAGTTGATGAGGTCGGCTTTTTCGCCCTTATAAAAAAGGAAGTTATCTTTTCCGCGTACCGTTAAAGAGGGCTGCGCTTCAAGGCCGTTTATCTTCGTCCATATGTGACGGTTAAAGTCGTTTAGCGAATAACGAAGAGCATACCTGTCCTTTGTCGGATCTCCGGCGTTTTCGGAGGGCAGCAGATCCTTCTCTCCCCGCATCTGTATAACGGGCAGCGGAGCCGTCGGCTGTTCCCCCTCCTCGAAAAGCTCGGGAGCCGTCGGGCCCGTCGCGAAACCGGCGGCCGCGAGAACCTCCGGGTGTTTAATCGCGAAGGCGAGCGTCATCTGGTCGCCGTTTGACATCCCCTGCATGTAAATCCGGCTCCTGTCCACGGAATACACCGCGCATACGCGCTCTATCAGGTCATACAGATACTGCGTGTCGCGCCCGGTCAGCATCCACGTCTGATAATCGGGACTGTTGGGATATATGACTATGATACCGTATTCATCGGCCAGCATATGCCATATCGTCATTTTGGACCAGCGCTTCCCGTCCATGCCGCCTCCGTGCAGCTGCACGACGAGGGGATATTTCTTTTCGGGATCATAGCCTTTGGGCACATACTCATACCACACGTTGGTCATATCGGGCACAATCTCCGCGCGCTTTTCAATCAGGCGCTCCGGCCCGGGGCAGCCCTGCATAGTCTCGAAATTGCATTTGCTCACGGCCCCGTGCCTGAATCCGGGTGATTTCATAAAACACTCCTTCCCTGTCGGTTCTCGGTTCATTCTGCATTTATTTACAGAATAAACCATAAAGACCGAAAATACAATGTCCTTCGGTTGTATTTGACCGGATATTTTAATCCCGATTAAGACAAGAAACCAAAAGATGGTCCTATCAGCCCTCTTTTGGTTTCTTTGCGATTATTAGTTATGTCGGTTCAGCCTGTGCTTGACTTTATCATGTATTCCACGCCCGCGTTATTGGGAGCGTGGCAGCAGTAAACCGGGTTTTGCAGCCGCATCGTGCTCTGAAGCGCGTTTGTGTCCGCTTCCCAGCGCGGCAGCCCCTCGCCGTTCGGATTTCCGGTTTTTACAAAGTTCGCGAGGTACCCGGCGCAAATCCGTGCTAATTCGTGGTCAAAGCTTGTGAACGGACGCCAGCATCGGTTGAGTTTGTTAAAGAAATACCAAAGCTCGCCTCCGTGGAAAGCTCCGAGCTCGTCACCGGGCAGCTTATGCTGAAAATGATAATAGTAAGCGGGCTTTTTCCCTAAAGTATCGTTTCTTCGGCAAAATGAGTGTGCCGCCGCTATGAGGGCGGTTTTTATGGTATCGGGCCGCAGCGCCGCGAGATCCGCTTCGTTTTTTATACTAAACGCGGCTTTCGCCTCTTCGGCGCGGTCTTTAAACTTCGCCGCGATCCAGCGTTCATATCCTGCCATCGTACTCACCGGCGGATCAAGCAGGCCCTCGTCCGTGTGACCAACCATGTAGTTTATATCGGGTATGTCTCCGCTGAATGCGCATTCGGCCTGGCTTTTTTTAAGCACACGGCCGTCCACCACAGGCTTAAAAGGCATACCGAAGGGACCTGTAATGTTTCTCGCGGCGGCAGCAGCCATATCCATAAATTCCTGTCCGCCGACTGCTCGCGCCTGCGCGACAGAGCTTATATTAAGCTCTTTAAGAAGCCGAATTCCGAAATCCTCCGCTTCCGCCAGCGTTCCAGGCGCGATGAAATCCAGATTGCGTGCGGCGGGGCCGCTCATCATAACCGCACCGAAGAGGTCGCCTTCCGAAAGCGGGGACGAAATAATCGTCTGCACGCTGCTCGCTCCGGCGGATTGACCTGCTATGGTTATTTTGTCCGGGTCGCCGCCAAAGGCCGATATATTCCTGCGCACCCACTTGAGCGCGCATATCTGGTCCAGTATCCCGTAATTGCCGCTGCTTCCGCCGTTTTCCGCGGAAAGCTCCGGATGACACATAAAGCCGAATACTCCCAGCCGATATGCGATGGAAACCAGTATAATTCCTTTTTCGGCCAGATAGTCGCCGTCCACATGCGTTCCGTAACTGTGACCGGCGAAAAAAGCTCCCCCGTGTATCCACAGCAGCACCGGCAGTCTTTCGTCCGCGCTTTTCGCCGGAGTCCATATATTCAGATAAAGGCAGTCCTCATCCATCGGTTCGGGATATTCCATATTTTCCTTTGCCAGCATTTCCGGTCCGGGAAGCTGCATGGCCACCTTAGCAAACGAGTGCGCCACTCTCACGCCTTCCCAGTCCGCAGCCGGCGCGGGCGGTTTCCAGCGCAGTTCACCCACGGGAGGCGCGGCGTAGGGTATGCCGCGAAACACGGTCGTCGAGGGTATTCCGGAGGGCGCGCCCAATAGTTTTCCGTTCTCCGCGGTCACTTCGCGAATTGCCATTTTTTTATCCTTTCTCAGCCGTTAGCCGCGATAAAAGCGTCATAAGCCTCTTGCTTGATCCTGCGCACTTCATCCCAGCCCAGTGAATTAAGTGTTTCAACATATGCGTTCCACTCTGTCATAGGTTTATTCCCGCTCAAAAAGGCAAGAAAGTTTTCGGCAATAAATGTGACTATATCCCCGGAGTATCCGGCAAGTTCACTTTCCTGGTCAGCCGTGAAGGTTACCGCGGACGGCCACTGATAGGCCTTGTCCGTGTTCACGTCCGCCCAGACGTCGTGCATGGCGCGGAAGCGTTCTCCGCCTTTAAAGGCATATTTGCGCTGATATATCTCCATGCCGTGCTCGGCCAGGAAGTTGGCCATATAGATATTGCACAGGTTGCCGAAGTCTATGCCGTTTTCATTATTCAGCGAAAACTCCGTGAGCTCCGGTTCTCCCGCGTCGTTATAGTCCCAGGTAAGACCTTGAACGCCATAGCTTGAAAAGAAGGAGCCTTGAGTGCTGTAGCGCCAGTCGCACCAGGTTAGAGCGAGTTCTATGTTGGAGCATTTAGCGCTCAGGCATGTATGCCCGTAGTTGAGGTAGGTGTCCTGATAAGCGAAATGAAGCGTCTGTCCTTCCCTCAGATACGGGTTGTGAACCGGCTCCCAGCGTGTATCGGGGTCCGGGGCCGCCGTCTCATGAGTGATCACGTTCATCGGTTGCATGAACACAAACCCCGTTGTCCCGGCGGAGACATAGTTTTCAAAAGACATTGCCATATAATATCCCGTCCAGCCCGGATCGATAAGCCCTTCCTTGTTCCACTGCGCAAGCGTTGAAGCATAGT
>JAAYBW010000028.1 GCA_012729975.1 Clostridiales bacterium | reverse complement strand
CGGTCTTATCGGCTGCGCTTATTTAGCGTTTCCGTTATCGTTTATAAAGTTGCGATAGGTTAACGAGATGCGATACTAAATATCATCTGGCGTGCCGCCCGACATATCCACAAGAAAAGGATTGGGCAATTCGGGGAGGCGGTCGAGGTCAATGCGCGCCAGAGCTTCGTGAAGATGAGGCATGAAGAACAAGGAGTCGTGGGTGCCGGGTCCTTCACGGTATATATGATTAACACCAATGGTCTTAAGAAAACCGTGGAATTTGCGGTTAAACACGCATAGCATGTCGTTCCATCCGCAGGCGAAATAAATGTCGGGTATCGGACGGCGGGACGCCAGCATTTCCTTAGCGCAGACCTCGAGGTCCGCGTCGCGCTCGTGCACCGTGTCAAGGTCGCCGAAGACGCTGGTGAAATAGCTTCGGGTGGCACCTACCTCATTGGGGGTCTCCGTGGAAGAAGGCAGCTGATCGATAACGTTGGCGGGGGAGAGACCTATTATATGACCGAAAACGTCGCTGTATTTCATGCCGTTGCGCAGAGCGCCGTATCCTCCCATCGATATCCCGCCGAGAATAGTGTCCTCGCGCTTATCGGAAAGCGGGAACATGTGCCTTGTCAGTTCAACCAGCTCATGACCGATCATTTCGCTGTACATGTCATTGCGCCTGAGGTCATCCACATAAAAGTGATTTTCGCCGTCGGGCATAATTATCGCTAGATTGTTAAGCAGGGCTATCTGCCCGAGCTCGGCTTCCTGACTTAACATTCCCGTTGAGCTGCCTGTGTATCCGTGAAGCATATACAAGGTCTTCAGCGGCTTTAAAGGTCCCGGGGGCAGACCCAGCATCCCGTCAACGGGAAGGATCGCGTTGAAATGTACGGGTCTTTTAAGACACGTTGAAAAGTACTCAGCCTGTATAAGAGCCATGATCTTACTCCTTTCTCACTTGCTTTCCGCGTCAATCCAGAAGGGGTTTACAAATTCCGGGGCAATATCCAGCCCGGGTATTCGCCCAAGCCCGCGCCGCAGGTATGTTTTCCAGAAAGGCCACTCATGGGTTCCGGGGCCCTCCTCATATTTATGAGGATAGCCTATCTTGTCAAGATAGGAGTGAAGCTCGCGGTTGCTGAATACCAGAGCGTCATTATAGCCGCAGGCGATGTAAAGATCGGTGGGTGTCGTATTTTCAATGATTATTTTTTCGGCGAGCCGCTCAGGGTCCATATCGCTGCCTTTGAGCTTGTCAAGGTCGCCGAAGACCGCTTCGTAATATCCCCGGTTTATGCCCATGGGATTGTTCTCATAAGTAGATGAAATCGCCGCGTTGAGTATCAGGGCCGAGGAGAGAGCGATTGTGTATCCGAAGACATCCGGATACTTCAGGCTGTTTCTGATCGCACCGTAGCCGCCCATTGACAAGCCGGCGATTATAGTATCCTCGCGTTTGTCGGACAAGGGAAGAAGCCTTCTGGTGAAGTCCACAAGCTCGCGGGATACATACTCACCGTATTTCATGCCGCTCGGATGGTCCACATAGAAGCTGTTTTCCCCGGAGGGCATTATAACGCATAAATTCAATTGCTGCGAGATCCCCGAAATGTCGGTATTAAGTATCCAGTCCGTGCAGTTGCCCATATAACCGTGAAGAAGGTATAGCGACTTATAGGGCTTTTTCGGCTGCGGGCCGTCCGGACCCATACTGTCCGCCGGTATCAGGATGTTGAGCGGAACGGATCTCATCAGGCTGGTGGAAAAAAAGCTGACCTGGAGCCACGCCATGAGCTATCAGTCCTTTCGTTATCCCGCCTTGCCAGGGCGGGTATTTTTCAGTAAGTATAGCACAGCGGAAATATATCCGCAAATAATGTGATGCGCGAGGTGTGTGCGCGAGGTGTTGTGCGCGAGGTGACGCAGCGGCTGCGTGTAAAAAAAGACTCCGCCGTTTGTGCGGCGGAGTCTTTTTCAGGCTGCAGGGGCAGCCGGTTTGTTAATGTCAGCTTTTTACTTGGCGGCTGTCGCGGAAGCAACGTTGGCGTATAAGAAGTACTTGTAGCCGAACAGGTTCGCGTACAGACCTGTTACGTTGGACTTCTGCATGTAGATATCGTTGTAGTAGTAGATCGGCATAATGCAGCCGGTGCCCATGAGAATATCCTCGGCCTGGTGCATGAGAGCTTCACGTGCTACGAAATCCGTGCTTGTCTTGACCTGGGCGATCAGGCTGTCGTATTCCGACCAGGCAGGGGCGGCGGGGGAATCCGTTTTGCCGAACTGACAGTCGTTGTTGCCGGAATCGCTGGTCCACATTTCGAGCATGTTGATCGGATCGTTAAAGTCCGCTATCCAGCCGTTTCTGGCTACGTCGTAGTTGCCGGACTTTCTCTCCTCGAGGAAAACGGCCCAGTCAACGGTCTTTATAGTCATCGTGATGCCGATTTCGCCGAAGTCCTGCTGCAGGGTTTCGGCAATGGCGACGTGGGCGCTGCTGTCGTTTGTGAGATACTCGAAGCTAATCGGCGTCGAAGCGTCGAGCTTGCCGTTGTTAAATTTAAAACCGGCACTTGTGAGCAGCTCGATGGCCTTGGCTACATTCACGGTGTTGGGATCGTAGTAGCCGACGTTTGCCTCATCGGGATAGGTGTAGTCGGCGTCGTTTGACTTGAAAACACCGCCGTGTCCGTCCATCATGCCTTCGGGGATAAAGGAGTTCGCGGCTTTCTGGCCGGTCTGACCGATGTTCTCGGTAATATAGGTTCTGTCTACCAGATAGGAGAGGGCAAGACGCATATTGGCGGCTTGCTCGGGAGTCTTGTTTTTAAACAGATCGGAGCCCGCATTGAAGCAGACATAGTAGGTGCCGAGGTTCTCGGCTATATAAAACTCGGGGCTGGTGATAAGCGTCTTGATTTCGTCGGTGGGGACCGTGTCGATGAAGTCGAGGTTGCCGGCATCGTATGCGCCCTTTATGGCGACGTCATCCGCACTGAGCATGAACTCAAGGGTATCGACTTTAACGTTAGCGGCATCCCAGAAGTTGGGGTTCTTTTCATAGACCATGCTCTCGTCATGAGTCCAGGACTTTAATACGAAAGCGCCGTTTGAAATGAAGCCGGCTTCCTGGGCCCAATGTCCGGGATTTGTCACCCAGTCGTCGTATTTTTCAACTTCGCTCTGCTTGATCGGCAGGAAGGTCGGGAAGGCGCACAGGTCAAGGAAGTAAGCGCAGGGAGAAGTAAGGACTACGGTAAAGGTCTTTCCGTCCGCAGAAGCGGTGACCTGGAGATTATTTTCGTCATAACCTTTGATTCCGTTGAGCATGTACGAATAGTCGGCCGCTGTCGCGGGATCGGCGGCGCGCTTCCAGGCATACTCGAAGTCGGCAGCGGTCAGGGCTGACCCGTCGCTCCACTTCAGGTTGTCTTTGAGTGTGAAGGTGTAGATCAGGCCGTCGTCGGAAACCGTGTAGCTTTTCGCGCAGGCGGGAATAAGGGAGCCTTTGTCATCATACATGTACAGACCGGAGAAGCTGTTGATGGCAAGGCAGGCTCCGTCAACCGAGCTGTTAAGAGCGGGGTCGAGATAATCCGGTTCGCTGGCGAGATTGAGCCGTAAAACCATCTTTTCCTCCGGCTTTTGGGTTTTCTGGCAGGCTGCGAATACACAGAAAACCAAAACAAGAGCCAGGGTAAGGGCGAGAGCTCTTTTCATTATTTTTTGCCTCCATTTAAATAATAATAGAAAAATCTATAAATTACGGTTTACCCGCCCGGCAGACATGAACCCCTGCAGTGCCGCCGGGCAGACAGACCGGAACTTACTTATTCCAGCAGGCCACGAAATGGCCGGCACCACGCTCCGTGAGCGCGGGGCATTCGGCGGCACATTGCTCCGTTGCGTATGAGCAGCGTGTGCGGAAGGGGCAGCCGCTGGGCATTCTCAGGGGGCTGGGAACATCGCCTTCCAGAACTATTCGCTTACGGCTCCTCGCGATCTTGGGATCCGGTATGGGAACGGAAGAAAGCAGCGAAAGAGTATACGGATGCTGAGGGTTATCGTTGAGCTCGTCGGAGTTTGCTATTTCAACCACCTTGCCCAGATACATCACCGCTATGCGTTTGGATATGTGGCGAACGACAAGCAGGTCGTGGGCAATAAAAAGATAAGTTACGCGGAGCTTTTCCTGCAGATCTTCGAACATGTTGATAATCTGCGCCTGTATGGAGACGTCCAGCGCGGAAACCGGCTCGTCGCATACGATAAATTTAGGATTAACGGCCAGCGCGCGGGCTATGCCGATGCGCTGCCTCTGCCCGCCGGAAAACTCATGCGCGTAGCGCGTCGCGTGCTCGGCGTTGAGGCCGACGAGTTCCATGAGACCGAGCACCTTTTCCTTCCGCTCTTTTTTTGTTGTATACAGTCGGTGTATATCCAGCGGTTCGCCGATTATATCCGAAACGGTCATTCGGGGATTAAGCGAGGAGTACGGATCCTGGAACACCATTTGCATGCTTTTACGCAATTCGGTTATGTTATCGGAGGTAACGAGCTTACCTTCAAAATAAACCTCTCCGCCTGTCGGTTCATACAAGCGCAGTATGCTGCGTCCGACGGTTGTCTTGCCGCAGCCGGATTCCCCGACGAGGCCGAGAGTTTCGCCGCTGCCGATGTTAAAGGAAACGTCGTCAACCGCCTTGAGCGGTGTTGTGCGAAAGAAACCGGTACGCACGTTAAAATATTGCTTTAAATTTCGTACCTCAACAAGATGCTCGCCGCTCATTCGCAATCGCCTCCGTCCTGGGATGCCAGCATGTCCTTCATGTTAAGCCAGCATGCGGCGCTGTGCCCGGGGTTAAGCTCAAACTCGACCGGAACCTCTTCAAGACAGATTTTCATTGCCTTGTCGCAGCGGGAAGAGAAAGCG
Source organism: Clostridiales bacterium (assembly GCA_012729975.1). Lineage (GTDB taxonomy): Bacteria > Bacillota > Clostridia > Oscillospirales > Oscillospiraceae > JAAYBW01. The sequence continues at coordinate 612 of JAAYBW010000028.1, read as the reverse complement.
CAGCCTTTGGGCAGATTTAGAAGGTTAATAGGTGTGCCCGCTATGGGTACGAGCCGCTCGCGGCGTCCGGTCACATCAGGTATACTTCGAAGAAGACCGCTCGTATATTCATGCTTCGGGTTGTAAAATATGTCGTCGACGGAGCCCCTTTCGCAGATACGGCCGCCGTACATAACTACTATCTCGTCGCAAAGCTCCGCTATCACGCCCAGATCGTGGGTTACGAGTATTATAGCCATGCCGAGTTTTTTCTGCAGATCCTGCATCAGCTCAAGGATCTGGGCTTGAATGGTAACATCAAGCGCCGTGGTCGGTTCGTCGGCTATCAAAATGTCAGGCTCGCAGGCAAGTGCCATCGCGATCATAACACGCTGCCTCATGCCACCGGATAGTTCGTGGGGATACTGACGAACCCGCTTCGCGGGCTCGTTTACACCGACAAGCTCGAGCATCTCAACGGCGCGGTCACGCGCCTCGCGCTTGCTTTTGTCGGTATGAAGCAATATCGCCTCTTCGAGCTGGTTGCCGACTGTAAACACCGGATTGAGGCTGGTCATTGGGTCTTGAAATATGATGCTGCAGTGCTTTCCGCGAAAGCTCTGCATTTTGCTT
>JAAYBW010000216.1 GCA_012729975.1 Clostridiales bacterium | reverse complement strand
GCAATATTTCGGCTGAACGCCGGCTGAGATATATAGAGTTCATTTGCAGCTTTTGTGAAACTCTGACATCGAGCCGCTGCCAGAAAGCAGAGTATCTGTGTTGTATTCATATTTCCTCATCCTATTTGATAACTGTGAGCGGCTATATAACTTATACGCAAATATATTATAACATAAACACCGAAAGGTTCAACTGTTTTCATGATAGGGGGCAGCGTAAGCGGATAAATAAGCAGGCAGTCAACAATAGAAATTGACTGCCCGAATTTTTATTTACTTATGGACGATGTATCCTACACTGAAAAACGGAAGATACGCCGAATGTTGCGCGACTTACAGCTGCCGGAGCTTCTCCATTTTGCTGATTCGAAAAAGCCTTCCTACTGTAGCCGGCAATTTACTGTCGAGCCGGGCATTAAGCCTTCGAACGCAATTGTTATATTCATTCCGAAGCGGCTCAACCCTGCCGGCAAAGTCGGCGCGTTCGGTAAGAATTCTGTCGGATTCCGTTCCGGACGCCTTCTCCTCGAGTTGTTCAGCAATTGCGGCTATGGAATTGACCAGTGAAACCGCCATCATAGTTTCTTTGTACCTTTTATAGTTGAAATAATCCTGTGCCAGCGCACGGAGTTCCTCAGCAGTCTTCCGACCGGTATCTGAGCCTTCAGCCAGTTCTACCGTCACCTCGACCCATTTGTCCAGATTCACCCGCATATTCTGGAAACAGACAAAGGCACGTATTCGCTGCTTGTCCAGCGCGAAATAAATCTCGCCCGTGACTATAAGCGTCAGGAAGAAAAGACACAGGACAATCCCAATCAGCAGATCCACAGACTAATCCTCCTCTTTTGAGCCAAAGTCGTACATATGCTTAAACCTCTGTCCGTTACCAACTACTATCAGAAGAATCAATACGGCGGCAATACCGAGGGGAAACAGGGATTTTAAAGAACCGTCCTGTCCACCCATGGGGTATATCCTCACCGTCAGCGTCGTATACTCCGTAATTCCGTTATTCATATACTCCGCCAATGCCCCGGACAACGTCTTCTCCGAACTGTCAGTGCCGCCGATAACCGGAAGGCCATAACCGCCGCTGAGCATATGCTCTGTCGCCGCCAGTTTCAGAACAGTCATATCATCCTCGAGATCAAGCTTCTCGCCGTTTAACCGGATCTCGTACACCCGCATACCAGGCGGCGCAGACACGTCATAAGATAACATAAAGCCGGATATCTGCGGAAACCCGTCATATGCGGAAGCGACCCTGTCGATCGTCTCCGTTTCATCCAGAGTGATGTGAGACAGCCCGCCCTCGAGAATGCCGCGCAGTTCCTTCGGTGTAACTGCGGCAACGGCAAGGGGGCGATCTTCCTTAAAGACGGCTCTGAGCCCATCCCAAGTTATCTCGCCCGGCAACAGGTTATTTATGAGGTCGCCTCCGCAGACGACGGCAATGTCAGCCTCTAAAGCTGCCCGTACCGCGTCTGCGACGGCATCCCCAAGGGTACATTCTTGGCTTCTGGCGTCTTTTTCACCGATTGCCGACAGGACCTGTGGAACTATACAGGCAATATCGGTACCGGTTTGAGCTGGTACCGATACTGTGCCTGACGCAACAAATACGGCGGCAAGAGATGCCAGAATCCACTTAAAGACCATTTATGCTTCTTACGTTGTGACAAGAGACGAAGTGGCCCGGCAGAACCTCTTCGTATTCGGGTACCTTAGAGTGACAGGCTTCGGTTGCATACTGGCAGCGCGCCACGAACCGGCACTGCTGCTTAGGCTCTATGGGTGATGTAAGTTCTCCCTGGAGCTGCACCTTTTTCTTCGGGATGTCGATGTTCGGCACGGGGATCGCAGAAAGCAGTCCCTTCGTGTACGGATGCAGCGGCAGCTTAAACAGCTCTTTCGCCGGGCTTTTTTCAACCATAGCCCCTATATACATCACCAGGATATCGTTTGATATGTGCTTAACAACGGACAAATCGTGGGTGACAAAAATATACGTCAACCCATGCTGTTCCTGCAGATCCTGCAGGAGGTTTAGAATCTGAGCCTGGATCGAAACGTCCAGGGCGGAGACGGGCTCATCACAGACTATGAATTTCGGGGACAGCGAGAGCGCGCGGGCTACTCCGATACGCTGCCGGCGTCCGCCGTCCAGCTCATGCGGATAGCTGTACTCAAACCGCTTTGCCAGGCCGACCATATCCATCAGCTCATGAACTTTCTTTTTTCTTTCCTCCGGATTCCGGTAAAGATGAAAGGTTTTCAGCGGGTCTGCAATCAGGTCAGCTACGCTGAGCCTGGGATTGAGCGATGAAAACGGATCCTGGAAAATGATCTGCATCTGTTTGCGCAGCTCCAGGTTCTCCTTTTCCTTGATGAAGGTGATATCCCGCCCATCAAAGATAATCCTGCCATCCGTAGGCTCAATAAGCTTTAGTACGGTGCGCCCTAGGGTGGATTTTCCGCAGCCGCTCTCGCCCACCACGCCAAGTGTGTCGCCCTGGTTAATAGAGAAATTGACGTCATCGACAGCGTGCAGCATGCCCATCGGTGTTTTAAAGTATTTCTTCAGGTGTTCAACTCTAAGCAGTTCACTCATTGACGGCACCCTCCTTCCTGAAAAGCAGGCATCTGGCGCAATGACCGGGGCTTATCTCATAGAGCTCCGGCTCGACCTTAGAACATTCCTCCCAGGCCGAGGTGCACCGCGGGTGGAATTTGCAGCCCGACGGCAGAGCCGACGGATCCGGCATAAGCCCCGGAATTGGGCTAAGACGGTCAACATCCTTGTCGAGGCTGGGCAGCGAACCGAACAAACCGATCGTATACGGGTGGCTCACGTTGTGGAATATATCCTCCAGCGAACCGTACTCCACGATACGTCCGGCATACATTATGGCAACCTTGTCGCAACTCTCGGCCACGATACCCAGATCGTGTGTGATCAGGATCATTGAGGTTCCCAGCTTCTTTTTAAGTTTGTTCATCATATCGAGCACCTGAGCTTGGATCGTTACGTCCAGCGCTGTTGTCGGCTCGTCGGCGATGAGCAGTTTAGGATCGCACGCCAATGCCATCGCGATGACGACGCGCTGCTTCATTCCGCCGGAGAACTGATGGGGGTATTCTCTGGAACGTTCGGCGCGGATTCCAACCATTTCAAGCATTTGAATACTGCGCTTGACGGCCTCGGCGCGGGAACAATTACCGTGGAGGTAGACAACCTCTGCGATCTGATCACCAACCCGCATAATTGGGTTTAAAGCCGTCATCGGATCCTGAAATATCATTGAGATCTCGTCGCCCCGGATTTTACGCATCTCATGGTCGCTGGCCTTGAGAAGGTCG
>JAAYBW010000215.1 GCA_012729975.1 Clostridiales bacterium | reverse complement strand
GAGCGGATAGTCTATCCCGCAGAAGCCTCCCGCCGCATTTCCCACTGCGTATAACCCCGGGATCGGTTCGTGGTACGGGTCAAGTACGCGCATATTCGTGTCGACCAGCGCGCCGCCAAACACATCAAGCAGAGCCGGGCCCCATTTGAGCGCGTAGAATGGGGGTTGCACGATCGTTGTCAGAAGCTCCGCACGTTTTCCGAAATCTTCGTCGTCTCCGCGCTCGGCAAGCTCGTTGTACCTTGCTACCGTTTTAGTCAGCGTATCCGCGGGAACCCCGATTTTTTCGGCAAGCTCCTCGATCGTATCGGCTTTCCATGCGCATTTGCCTTTTTCCACATACTGCTCGATTTCTTCCCCCAGTCCGCAGTCCTTTGTCCACTTGTCTCCGAAGTATGTCAGATTCAAAGGCATTACGGCCTGGCCTCCGGTTATCTCAAAACGCTCCCCGAATTCATCCAGCCACTTGCCGTCCATGATGGTGAACGCGAAGTCGCCTCCCGGCTGGGAGAGCACGGCCATCGATTTCCCGTTAGTCCACGTGTCTTCGTTCATAAACCGCTTGCCGCGTGAGTTCACAAAAAGAAAATAGAACGAATAATACGAGGCGTACTCATCACGACGTCCGTGCAAGGCTATTGCCCATCCGGGCGATTCCAGCGCCGCGCCTGCCCAGTAGAGCATTTTGTGGCCGTCGCCGGTGTTGTTGCCTTTCGGGAAATAACGCTCTATTGTCGGGCGAAGCGCCTGAGGCGCAAATGCCTCCATCATCTCCCGGTCGCCTTCAATGTCGCCCGTAGCGACAATTACGCCCTTTTTCGCTACGCAGCGAAAATATGTGCCTTCGTTTTCATTTTTGGCGACTACAGACGTAACCCTGCCATCCGCATTTTTTTCCAGCTCTACGGCGCGTACGGACCTTATTATCCTGCTTCCGCCGTCAATAACGGTTTTTTGAAGGATCTCCCCGATCAGCTGACCGCCTTTACGATTAGTGTAACGGTTATAGCCGTCTTTTTGGAATACCCAGTGAGTGCCGGGATACTCGTTGAATACCTCACCCTTATAATATCCCGTATACAGAGTGGCGTCCACCGCGTCTCCGCCCTGATCCATCATCCAGTCGAACGCTTCACCGCTTCTTTTTATATATACCCACATTAATTCTTCGTTGCAGCGGCTGCCGGATACCATGACCCAGTCCCGCGCGAACTTCTTTTTGTCGATGGATACTCCGCACCGGCGCATAACCGCGGAATCAAGTACGCCTACCTGGGCGACGCGCACGAATAGGTTGCTGAGCCTGTCTAAAACTATCGTATTCAGGCCTCTTTGGGTACACCTGGCGGCCGCGGCAAGTCCCGATATACCGGCACCGATTATAACAACGTCGGCAGTCAGCGTTTCAAGGATTTTTTCCTCCGCGATTTTTTCCGGGGGAGTCTCCCATGACCAGCCCCTCTTGGGGGAAAGATTGCTGTATGATTTCGATATCATTTTACACCCTTCCTTTTTATACTGATATCCGTAAAATATGAGATATCGGTACAAAGCTTATTCAAGGCCGAGGACGCAAAGCGCCCGCATGGCCGCATTAATACTATTCTCCCGTTAAACGGGAGAATAGTATTAATCAGGGCAAGACTACATCCTGTTTCTTCAGATCGGCCTGCAGCGCCTTGATATCAATATCTCTGACACCGACACCTGCCTGAGCAGCCTGCGCCGCGGCGGTTCCCGCGGCCTGGCCGAAAGCGACGCAGTGAGGGATGAGGTTCAGGTACTCGGATATTTCCAGATCCATGGAGGTCGCGCGGCAGGCAACGAGCATCCCGTCCACACCGCGAGGTATCAAGGCTCTGTAGGGCACATGAAGATCCGGTCCTCCGGAACCTCCGCGAGGGAACAGCGCGACTGTATCGTCATGTGTTTTGCCCGCATCCGCGTCGCCCTTATTGAGCATATAATCCCCGATAACCCTGCGGCTGCCGCGTGTACCCAGCTGGGGACTGGACAAAACCAGATAACTTTCTTCGTAACCCGGTATATTTGCTCTTAAGAAATCAATCGTTTTTCTCATTTTGATTCGCCCGTTAAGCTCTACTCTCGTGAGCGCTTTTACGTCTATCTGGTCGCATTCTTCTCTTGTCCAGAACCAGCGCAGACCTTCCTGATGCGGGAGAAGCGTAGCCGCGCCGCGCGGATGTGCGCCTGCCTTAAACCCTTCCTGTAAACGCGCCTGTAATTCCTTTTCACCCTCGGGCGTGCTTTTCCATTCGTCGAATTTTGCCGTGTCGACGTTGGCAATCCAGAAGCAGTGCGAAGCATGCGATACCCTCGTACCCTTACCGGTATCAGTCTCAAAGCCGGCTCCCACGCCGGGAAGAAGATCGCCGTCTCCCGTGCTGTCAATGACGACTTTTGCACGTATCGCCTGCTTGCCCGATTTACTTTCAAATACCACTCCGCAGACTTTCCCGCTCGACGAATCTACGATCGCCGAGGTTCCCCAAGAGTGCAGATAAAGCTTTATGCCGGCCTCTCTGGCCATATCGTCATATATGCATTTTAACTCCTCGGCGTCAACGTGAACTGCGTAGTTTACCATACCTCTCATCGTATAAAACATGGACAGTTGTCTGTAATAGGCAACTTGCTTCGGATCCCTTGATCCCCAGAGCTCCCGAGGCGGATGATCGCATGCGTCCCTGTCTCTCAAACGCTGCATCATCTCTTCATTGAGTCCTTTGATGAGAACAACGCCGTCATCGTTGCACATGTTCGGAAAAGCGGTGACCAAACCGCCGGTCGCCATTCCTCCGAGGCAGCCATACCTTTCAACAAGAATTGTTTTTGCGCCGCTCCTTGCCGCCGCGACAGCTGCGCCCATGCCTCCGGGACCGCCTCCGACGACAACAACATCAGCTTCGTCGCAGACTTTAATCTCCCTGGCCGGTTCAATAACAGCATTGCCTGTCACAATAGCCGGCGCTGTACTTGATTTGATTACACCTGTGTTTTTTTCTGATTGATCCATTGTCATCCTCCTATT
>JAAYBW010000214.1 GCA_012729975.1 Clostridiales bacterium | reverse complement strand
CCGGCAAATGCGGAGGAGGCGTCGGGGTCGTCTTATCGAGGGGGGTAAAAATACAGGTTCGGTGACAGCGAGAATAACGGGAGCGGCGCTCACGAAAAACGGCAGGCAATAATCGCAGCCCGCATATTCTTCCGTTTTTTACGGGAGCTTTTATGCTAAGAAGCGAACAATCGCACATGCGTTTTGACTGCTTTCGGCCCCGAAGGATTACTTGACTTATATATGATTATTTCGGAAACGGGAAAGCCGCTGTTGAGCATTGATTCCTTCCGTGATATATGTATATAAAGATCAGCGGCATGACAGGCGAAAATTGCGCGTGCGTCAAACACTTCTATCAGACACATTGATCGTAATAATAACGTCAGACGATGAAAGGAGCAAAATAATGGTCAACCCATTTGAAACCTTCCCTAACCTGCTGCGCCCCCTGACGATCGGCGGAACAGTATTTCGCAACAGGATGTTCGGCTCGCCTACCGGACACACGGACATAATATTATACGGGCAGCCGAGTATTGACGCCGTAATGTACTATGAGCGTAAAGCAATGGGCGGCGCGGCCGCCTTAACCACCGGCGAGATATCCGTTGATCCGGACGAGCTTGAAGGAAAACGCTGGCCCAGAGATATAACAAACACCGCCAACCGTAACTTCGGCAGGTTGGCCGGCAAGGTATCCAGACACGGCGCGGTCGCGTCGGCGGAGCTGCAGTTCGCCGGCATTTTTTCCCGTACAAGGATGAAGGATCGCAAAGACCCGGCTTGGGGGCCCATGGACATGGAGATGTTCGGCGGAAGGATTAAAGTTCGCCAAATGACGGACGAGCGCATCATGGAAGTTATAATCGGATACGGCAAAAGCGCGCTTGCTGCGAAAAACGTCGGTTTCGGCATGGTGACGCTTCACGGCGCGCACGGTTGGGGACTGCAGCAGTTTATGTCGCCGTATATCAACAAACGCACGGACAAATGGGGCGGAAACACCGAAAATCGCTGCAGATTCGCCGTTATGGCCATTGATGAAATACATAGGGTATGCGGCAGCGACTTCCCCGTTGAAATCCGCATCAGCGGCACCGAGATAGATCCTAACGGCTATGACGTGGACGAGGCATGCCGCATAGCGGAGCAGCTGGACGGTCACGCGGATATCATACACGTATCCGTCGGCGGCGTAAGCCACACAAAAGAGTCCTTTGCCAGAACACATGTCAGCATGTTTTATCCCGAGGGGCGCAACGTCGAATACGCGGCGGAAATTAAAAAGCACGTTAAAAAATCACTTGTGGGCACCGTAGGCGGTCTTAGCGACCCCTATTTTATGGAGGAGATCCTCGCGGCCGGAAAAGCCGATATAATCTACATGGCAAGGGAGCTTATCTGCGATCCCGATTTTCCCAACAAAGTGCGCGCGGGCAAGGTAGGAGACATCCGTAAATGTATGCGCTGCCTCACCTGCTTCAGCGAATGCATGGGCAGAGGTGATTTCCACTGCGCCTTAAACCCCGAAATCAGCAGAGAACGCGAAGTCTTCTATTCCCTGCCTCCCGCCGAAAAACTTAAGGTTTTGGTCATCGGCGGAGGAATAACGGGTATGCAGGCAGCCTTAACGGCGGAGAAAAACGGCCATGAGGTAGTCCTTTGCGAAAAGAGCGGCGAACTCGGCGGAGGAATACTCTGCGAAAGAGACGTTCCTTTCAAGGAACGCCTGCATCAGTATATCGAGCTGCAAAAATACCTCATATCAAAGTCGTCAATCGATCTCAGACTAAACACGGAAGTCACTCCGGAATATGCAGAAGCGGAAAAAGCGGACGCGATTATCGCCGCGGTGGGCTCCGTCGCGGCATCCGCGAATATACCCGGCACGGAAGGCGCGAATGTATATCAGGCAATCGATATATTCAATGACCCGGCAAAAGCCCGCGGCAAGGTTGTTATATTGGGAGCGGGCTTTGTCGGAACCGAACTCGCCATCCATCTCAGGCAGCTTGGCGTCAGAGATGTCGAGGTCATAGAAATGCTCGGCAGCATTACCGACGGCGGCAACGATCATCACAGACAGGCTATAGAAGATATGATCGAGCAATATGCCATTCCCATCCGCTTTAATACGAAGGCCAAAGAAATAACATCGGCGGGTATCCGCTGCGACGATCCAGACGGAGAGGTATTTTTCGAAGCGGATACGGTAATTCAGGCCGTAGGCATGAAGCCTTTACAGGATTACGCGCTTACTTTCAACAAATGCGCTCCCGTGTTCTATATGGTCGGAGAGTGCAATAAGGTAGGCAATATCCTCAAAGCTAACAGCTCCGCTTACACGATAGCGAAATACCTCGGCAGGTACGGAGGATAACAATCAGCATCAGCTGTTTGTTCTTTATGCTTAATAATTATGATCATAAAACGTCGAATAACCCGGCTGAGCCTTGTCGCGGCCGGGTTATTCGACAAGCTTTTCAGGCATATTCCTTGCTATATTCGACCCTATACGCTTTGACTTTTCACATCCCGTAACGTATAATTTGCATAGTCCCCCTCGGCTAAACATTATAAGCCGCATCCTTAACCGGCCCGCAGTGAAGTCAATCCGGCCTGAACTTGAAATCTTGCCGGTATTCCGAATCGCATTACTTGTTTTCTGCTTTATCGAAAACGGATGCGCAGACTATTCGGGTATTCAGATATCAAAAAGGGGTAGAGCTATGGATTACAGAAAATTTCTTATGGAAAAACTTCATTTCAAGTGGCCATATCCTGTCCGCTATGAAGAAGAAACACGCGAGGAGTGCGATGTTCTGGTGATCGGCGGAGGGCTTGCGGGCTCCTTTGCTGCCATAAACGCCGCCAAAAAAGGCGCGAGCGTCATTGTTACAGATAAGGGCGCTATCGTCAGGAGCGGCTGCGCGGGTTCCGGTATCGATCATT
>JAAYBW010000213.1 GCA_012729975.1 Clostridiales bacterium | reverse complement strand
CAGGGCTGGGGCTTCACTTCGGGAAGGCTGGCGGGCATTAATGCCGTGAACTACATTAAAAGCCTGTGAACCGAAAGCAACGCAATGTATCTGACCATAAAATAAATGCTCAAAAGCAAAAAGGAGATTTATATGAAGCTGAAGCTGAAGGACCGTTCCGAACTAGTAAGCTGCGGAAAACTCTATACTTTCGAAATCGCAATGAACCCCATTCCTGACGGACGGATGCGCACGATCCGAGTATGGCTGCCCGACAGCTATGACGGTGAAAAGCGCTTCCCCGTGCTCTATATGCATGACGGGCAGATGATTTTCTCCGAAAGCGATTTGTCGGCGGCCATAGGCGTCTGGCGTTTCGACGAGATTGTAAATTCGCTCGAACCGGAGATTCAATGCATCGTTGTCGCGATCGACACCTCCGACGACCGCGGAAGCGAGCTTCTGCCCCCCTACGAGCGCAACCCGGCACACAGAATTCCCCGTGATTCGAGCGCTCCGAAAATAACCGCGCTCGGACATTACTACGCGGACTTCGTTCGAGATACGCTAAAGCCTCTTATTGACGAAAACTTCATGACTTTGCCCGATGCCGCGCACACCGGTGTGGGCGGCGCCTCAATGGGCGGTTTACAGTCGTTTTATATGACTATGCGCTATCCCGATGTCTTCGGTCGCTCCCTTGATCTTTCCCCCGGACTGGATATTCTTCACGAAAGCTGCCTTGAGATGATAGACAGCTACGACCCCAAGCGGTTGAATAACGTCCGTTTCTATATGTACAGCGGCGATCAGAATATAGAAACCACGATTATGTACTCCATGCTCACCGTTTACCGCCGTTTAAAAGACAAGCTCGGGCTTACGAACCGGCAGATCGCCGCCATTGTTGACAGCCGCGAGTCGCATTGGAGCACTTCCTGGAGCAAGCGTCTCGAGGACGGGATCCGCTTCCTGTTCAGCGGAGATAACAGTGTGGCCTCCCCTCCTCCGTTTAACCTCATCAGAGACGCCGAACACTCCGGCTGAGCGCCCGGGTGCCGGAGCCGGGCAGCCGGTAACCAACGCGCATTTGTACAATATTACTTATATTCGGCAAGTCTGTGGCTGAACTTTTTTCAGATTTTCAGCTTGAATTTATTGATTTAATGTGATATACTCGCCCACACAAAGTCAGCCTCGGCAGTTTTTTTATGGAAGGGGTTTCCGGTTATGACCAACACTATCGCTGTAAACGTCCGCGCCGGTTTCTCCTTTTTCATCTTTAGCATGGGTCGCTTTGCGGCCCGTGCTTATAACGCTTATTTATGTAACGCGTGCCCGTATTAGACCGAAACCGCTGTAAATAGAATGCGGCCGTGTCTAACCGGACACAGCCGCATTTTTATTTATAAATTCCATTTTCTATTAAGGAGAAAACACCATGAAAAGGACTATACTTGCCCTTGCGCTCGCCGCCGTCATGATCTTCACTCTGGCCGCCTGCGGTTCTTCCGGCTCCGCCGCCCCCACCGCAGCCCCCAATGCCGGGAACAACGACACGCCCGCCCCGCAGAAGACTTACATGATCGGCATCTGCCAGCTGGCTCCGCATGTAGCCTTGGACGCGGCTACCGAAGGCTTTATGGATGCCTTAAAAGAAGCGCTGCCCGGACAGGTGGAGTTTAATCTCCAGAACGCGGCCGGAGACTCTCCCCTTTGCGCCACCATTGTAAACGGCTTTGTTTCGAGCGGCGTGGATCTTATTATGGCCAATGCGACCCCCGCGCTTCAGGCTGCCGCCGCCGCCACCGGTGACATTCCAGTTCTGGGAACTTCCGTTACCGAATACGGTGTGGCGCTGGGTATTGAAGGGTTTACGGGCCTCGTCGGCACGAATGTGTCCGGCACTTCGGACCTTGCCCCGCTTGATAAGCAGGCCGATATGCTGGTGGAATGGTTCCCCGAAGCAAAGACGGTCGGCTTGCTCTACTGCTCCGCCGAGCCCAACAGCCAGTATCAGGTGGATGAAGTCCAGAAGTTCCTGGAGGCAAAAGGCATCAATTGCACCCAGTATCCCTTCTCGGACACAAATGATATGGCCTCCGTTACACAGAACGCCGCCGATAACAGCGATGTGATTTATGTACCCACCGACAATACGGCAGCCAACAACACCGGTGTGATCGATAATATCTGCCGTCCCGCGGGCGTTCCCGTTATCGCGGGCGAAGAGGGCATATGCAGCGGCTGCGGCGTAGCGACCCTTTCCATCAGCTACTACGACCTGGGCTTTGCCACCGGCAGGATGGCGGCTAAAATCCTTAAGGGCGAGGCTGATGTGAGCAAGATGCCCATTGAGTATGCTCCTACTTTTACCTCTAAGTACAACCCTGTGATCTGTGAGGATCTAGGATTGACCATACCCGAGGGATACGAGGCAATTTCTGCGGAGTGATTGAAAACAGCGCGGGAGACGGCGGATGACCGCCGGTCTCCCGCGAAGCCGTGCCTGCCGTTTCCGGCAGAGTAAGCGGTGTTTTCGCCTTCCGTGCCTTACACGGCAAAGACTTATACCGGCGCGCTTACAGCTGCGGATCAGTTTTGAATTGAGGTTTTTTCGATATGCTTGGTTTTCTAAACGCATTGCCGGGAGCCATATCCCAGGGTTTGATCTGGGGTATTATGGCTATCGGTGTTTATATTACTTTTAAGATTCTGGATGTTGCCGACCTTACCGTGGACGGTTCGATCTGTACCGGCGGAGCAGTGTTTGTTGTGCTGTTTACATCGGGTATAAATCTGTGGGTGGCTATGCTGGCCGCCGTACTGGCCGGTATGCTTGCCGGCTTTGTTACCGGCATACTCCTTACCGTTTGCGGAATACCGGCCATTCTGGCCGGTATACTCACGCAGCTGGGCTTATATTCCGTCAATATGGCTATCATGGGAATGAAAGCCACGGTAGCCATCAGCGTGACCAACAGCGAAACTCTCGATAAGCTGCTGGTGTCTTTGCGCTTTGTGCAGGATATAGTAAAGGGCACCCGTCCCCTCTGGCGCCATCCCATCTTTGTGGTCGGGATTTTTACCGTTTTGCTAATCGCCTTTTTGTACTGGTTTTTCGGCACGGAGTTGGGCTGTTCATTGCGCGCTACCGGCTCCAACCCCAATATGGCCAGAGCTCAGGGCATAAACACGAATTTCAATAAGGTGCTGGGGCTTGTGATTTCAAATGGCCTGGTGGCGCTTTCCGGCGCGCTGCTCGCGCAGTATACCAGCGCGAGCGAGATCAACATGGGCCGGGGCGCCATTGTTATCGGCCTTGCCGCCGTTATTATAGGGGACGTGCTTTTCAGTAAAATATTCCGGAATTTCGCGCTGAAGCTGCTGGGCGTTTCCATAGGAGCCATCATCTACTACGTCGTGATTCAGGCCGTGCTGAATCTGGGCCTCAATTCAAACTATTTAAAGCTGCTCTCTACCGCGGTTGTTGCGATTTTCCTCACATTCACTTACTGGAAGGGTCAATTCTTCGGCAAACCCGTTAAGAAGGGCGGGAAAACATAATGCTTGACGTAAAGAACATTTATAAGACATTCAATGCCGGTACCGTCAATGAAAAGACCGCGCTCAACGGGGTGTCGCTTCATCTCAATCCCGGAGATTTTATTACGGTAATCGGGGGCAACGGCGCGGGTAAATCCACCTTGCTCAACGCCGTAGCCGGTTCGTGGACAGTGGACGAGGGCACTATCACGATTGCCGGTACGGATGTAACTCATTTGCCCGAATATAAACGCGCCAGGTATATCGGCCGTGTGTTTCAGGATCCTATGATGGGCACGGCTCCGGATATGCAGATAGAGGAAAATCTGGCTCTGGCAACCAGGCGCGGTAAGCACCGGACCCTGCGGCAGGGTATTACACGCGAAGAACGTGAACACTACAGGGAAGTCCTTAAGATTCTGGATTTGGGTTTGGAAAACCGGCTGACCACGAAGGTCGGTCTGCTGTCAGGGGGCCAGCGTCAGGCCCTCACGCTGCTGATGGCCGCCATGGTGAAGCCGCATCTGCTGCTTTTGGACGAGCACACTGCCGCGCTTGATCCCAAAACCGCCGTAAAGGTTCTTGACGCCACGGAACGGATCATTTCCCGAGAAAAACTTTCCACATTGATGATAACCCACAACATGAAAGACGCGATTGCCTACGGCAACCGTTTGATAATGATGTACGAGGGCCGCATCGTGGTGGATGTTTCAGGCGAGGAGAAGAAAAAGTTTACCGTAGAGCAGCTTCTGGCGCTCTTCAATCAAGCCAGCGGTTCGGACGAGGCCGACGACAAGCTCCTGTTATCTTGATTGCCGGAGTTCATTAATTATTACACCGCACTGAAATAGGGACGCCGCAGCCGAAAAATGCTGCGGCGTCCCTATTTCAGTTTGGTTCAGCAAGTTCCTGTCCGCAATAGTAACTTCAAGTTTATAAATCTTGCTGCGAGCGTCCTTTTATTTCAGGTAATTATTATTGCGTGCATATTCCTGTTCCGGAAGTTAATCATGCAAACCGGATGTTACTTT
>JAAYBW010000212.1 GCA_012729975.1 Clostridiales bacterium | reverse complement strand
TTTGTCGGTATGAAGCAATATCGCCTCTTCGAGCTGGTTGCCGACTGTAAACACCGGATTGAGGCTGGTCATTGGGTCTTGAAATATGATGCTGCAGTGCTTTCCGCGAAAGCTCTGCATTTTGCTTTTTGACCATTTTGTAATGTCGTCGCCCTTATATAGCACGCTTCCGCTTGTTATACGGCCCGTGTCGGACAATATCTGCATTATCGAATAGGCGGTGACGCTCTTGCCCGAGCCGGATTCGCCGACAATACCGAGAGTTTTCCCGCGTTCCAATGTAAACGATATTCCGTTTACCGCCTTAACCTCTCCGTTATCGGTAAAAAAGGAGGTGTTAAGATCGCGGACTTCCAATAAATAATCACTCATAACCGTCACCTCCTGAGCTTCGGGTCAAAGGAATCCCGAAGACCGTCGCCTATCAGGTTAAATGCCAGAACTATCAGGCAGATGGTGACCGCGGGAAACACGAGCTTAAACGGATAGCTGTTAAGACCTTCTCTTGCCGCGTTCGCCAGGCTTCCCAGCGAGGGCATCGGCGCCTGTACACCCAGGCCCACAAAGGACAGGAAGCTTTCGGTGAATATCGCAGTGGGTATTTCAAGCGCTGTGGTGATTATGATTATGCTCACTATATTGGGTATGATATGCTTTCTTATTATCCTGCCCGGCTTCGCTCCTACGGCACGGGCAGCGAGAATATACTCGTTTTCCTTGATGGAGAGTATCTGGCCTCTGACAAGCCTTGCCATAGTAACCCAATAGAGCAGTCCGAAGACAACGAAGATCGATATCATATTCGTTCCGAGCGTCTGCAGCGGTCCGGAGGTCAGACCTGAAAGCAGCGGGTCGAGCACAACGGAAAGAAGGATTATCATCAGCATGTCAGGCAGGGAGTAGATAATATCGACTATGCGCATCATGATGAGGTCCGTTCTGCCTCCGACGTAACCCGAGATGCTGCCGTAGATAAGCCCGATTATCAAAACGATTATCGAGGCGAAAAAGCCTATCGAGAGAGAAACCCGCGTGCCGTAGATCACACGTATGAAATAGTCGCGGCAAAGGGCGTCCGTGCCCATTATGTGCGGAAATAGCTCGTTTCCGGCCGCTATATATTCCTGCTCGGCCTCGCTCCACTCAAACGGACGAAGGTTTTTCGCGCCCTTGTCGCGTTCTCCGCCGACGCTTATTATCTCCGAATAACCGTACGGGACAATCATCGGAGCAACGACAATGGTAATTATGATCAGCAGCAGGACTACAATGCTTATCATGGCCAGCGGGTTATGAAACAGTTTTTTCATACCGTCACGGAAAAATGTGGTGGATTCGCTCATCACATCCTGCTGACGTTTTTCCTCCTCGGTAGCCGGCATGAACTTGGACAGGTCAACCTGAAGAGACATCAAAGACTTTTTCGGAAGGTCATTAACGTTTTTCATCTCGGCCTCCTCAATCAAATGTAATGCGCGGATCAATTAACTTGTAAACGATATCTATTATAAGATTCGCGGTGACCATGACGGCAGCCAGGAATATCGTAGTGCCCATTATCATTGTATAATCGCGATTTGTTATACCCGTGACGAATTTGCTGCCGAGTCCGCCTATGGTGAAGACTGTTTCAACAACGAGACTGCCGGTTATGATATAAGCGGTCATCGGGCCGACATAAGTCACCACGGGTATCAGCGCGTTTCGCAGGGCATGCTTGAAAATAACCTTCCGGGACGCTACGCCTTTGGCCCTTGCCGTTCTAACATAATCCTGCCCCAGCGAGTCGAGCATACTGCTTTTGGTAAGCCTGGTTATATAGGCCATCGGATACATGGACAGCGCTATAACTGGAAGTATATAGCTTTGCGAGCTGGCGCTCCAGACCCGAACCCATCCGAGTTGAATGGAGAAAATCAGCAGCAGCAGCGTAGCCAGAACGAAGCTCGGCACGGCCGTAAACAGCGTGGAAACGAATATGACCACCCGGTCGGGCCATTTATTGCGCATAAGCGCGGCTATGCTTCCGAGAAGTATCCCAAAAAAAATCGCCACAACCATAGCCATAAGGCCAAGCTTTGCGGAGATAGGGAAAGAGTCTCCGATAATGGCGGAGATGCTGCGGCCGTTTTTAAGAGAAACCCCGAGATCACCTTTAATGAAGTGGCCCAGGTATATGAAAAACTGCTGCAAAACAGGCTTGTCCAGGTTATATCGGGCATTAAGCGCTTCTATCGTTGCCGGATCCAGCGCCTTTTCCCTGTTAAAGGGTCCGCCGGGTATCGCGTTCATGGCAAAAAAAGTTATAGCAGAGATTATAAATATTGTAACAATGGCCATAATTACGCGTTTTATCACATATTTCGTCAATAAATACACTTCCTTGAAATAGACTCAAACCGACAATCCGAATTAATAATACAGTCTATCAACCTATAAACTATAAATACCTTTATTATAATGTAAAGAAAACCGATGATTAAAGCAAGGCATATAATATTCCACAACGTCCTGTTTGTCAACATTTCAGGCAGTCAGATAAAACGGTCTTTTCGAAAAAAGCAGAAAAAAGATAAACGCCGCGTGTAAATTGTGTTAAAATAACACAGATGAGCAAAAACGCTGGTTTTCCGGCGAATACGCCGCCGCGTCGCGCGGCAATACCGATCGGGCACGACTTAAGCGCACTTTATTTACCGGAGGGTTTAACATAAAAGCGAAAAGTGAATCTGCGGCAAGGGCGCACGTTCCTGTTATACATACCGATCCTTCTTTCGGCCTTACATCGGCGCAGGCAGAACAGCGCCGCGCCGCCGGATGGGTAAACACGCCTGTCGAATCACCTACAAAGACAGTCTGGCAGATTATCGCCGGAAATTGTCTGACTTACTTTAACCTGGTGTTCACGATTCTGGCTGTCCTCGCGCTTATATTCGGTACCTTCAGAGACGTGATGTTTTACTATGTTATAGTAATAAATACGCTGATCGGAATCGTGCAGGAGCTTCGCGCGAAAAAGGAACTGGACAGCCTGACCCTTGTTTCCACTCCCAAGGCCGTGGCGATACGCGACGGAAAAAGCGTGACTGTGAACGTCTCGGAACTCGTCAGGGACGACGTGGTGGTTTTTTCCGCCGGCAGCCAGATCTGCGCTGACGCTCTGGTGCTTTCGGGCGAAGCGCAGCTAAACGAAGCCCTTGTTACCGGAGAATCCGACGAGATAAGTAAAACAGCGGGCAGCAATCTGCTTTCGGGCAGCTTCGTGGTTTCGGGAGAGGTCAGAGCAAGGCTTGTCAGCGTCGGCGCGGACTCTTTCGCGTCCCGCCTGACACTGGACGCCAAAAAGAGCAAAAGAGCCAGCCAGTCGGAGATGATGCGAAGCCTTACAAAGCTTATCAGAGTTATCGGAATAATCATAATCCCCGTCGGCCTTATCCTCATATGGAATCAGCATTTCAATCTGGGCCTCGACATCGCCGCCTCCGTTTTAAAGACCGTCGGCGCTCTTGTGGGAATGATACCTGAGGGACTGTATCTGCTTACCTCCATAGCGCTGACCGTTTCCGTTGTCAGGCTGGCAGGCAAACGAACGCTAACCCATGACCTTGCCTGCATCGAGACGCTTGCCCGCGTGGATGTATTGTGCGTGGACAAGACCGGAACTATAACCGTGCCGGATATGGACGTTGAGCAGGTCGTTGCGCTATGCCCGGATCGCTTTAACGATGATGATATACGTATGATCATGTCGGACCACGCGGCGAATCAGAGCCGCGATAATGAAACGATAAAAGCGATTTCCCGCTATTTCGGCGATGACTCCGGGCGCAAAGCGGAGCGAAGCATACCCTTTTCCTCGTCTACCAAGTATTCGGGCGCCGTATACGAGGAAGGGGAGACCTACCTTGTGGGTGCTCCGGAAATACTTCTCGGCGAGCTTTACGACGAATACAGGGAAATTATCGAGCCGTACACGCGCAGCGGCCGAAGAGTTCTGCTGCTGGTAATGTACGACGCAGACCCCGGCCCCGGACTGCCGGACGGAAGGCTCTCCATGCCCATAGCGCTCATACTTCTGACAAACAGGCTGCGTGACAACGCGATTGAGACCTTTACTTTTTTCAGGGAGCAGGGCGTGAAGATAAAGGTTATTTCGGGAGACAACCCTCTGACCGTGTCCGATATCGCGGCTAAGGCGGGTATTGAGGGAGCTGAGGAATGGATCGACGCCCGTGAGCTCACGACAAAGGCTAAGCTTAAGAACGCAGCCGAAAAGTACACCGTATTCGGGCGCGTTACACCCGAACAGAAACGCAAGCTGGTAATCGCTCTTCATCAGGCCGGACACACGGTTGCCATGACCGGCGACGGTGTAAACGATGTTCTTGCTTTAAAGGAAGCGGACTGCAGCGTCGCGATGGCTTCCGGCAGCGAGGTTGCCTGTCAGGTTTCGCACCTGGTTTTGCTGGACTCGGATTTTTCCTCGATGCCTTCGGTAGTAATGGAGGGCAGACGAGTAATAAACAACATCGAGCGCTCCGCGGCCCTTTATCTTGTTAAAAACGTATTTTCCTTTGTGATGGCGATGCTTTCTCTGGCGGCCGGGTTCACTTATCCGCTGGAAGCGACTCAGCTTTCACTGGTTTCAACCGTGACAATTGGCGTGCCCTCTTTTTTCCTCGCTCTCGAGTCGAACAGCAGCATCGTAACGGGCAGATTTCTGCGAAATGTGCTCGCGCGGGCATTTCCTGCGGGTCTTGCTTATGTTGCGGTCGTACTGGGCATAATCGCTTTCGGTTCCGCTTTTACTCTTGAGGGATCGCAGGTTTCCACGATATGCGCCATCGCGCTCGGTATAACCGGTCTCGTTATGGTGTGGCGCACCTGTGTGCCGATGACCCGTATGCGGCGCGCTCTGTGCGTTCTGCTTGTGCTTATGATGATATTCTGCGTTGTTTTTATGAAGGGCTGGTTTAAGCTCGAACCGCTGGAGACGGGGAGCATTCTCATTCTCGCGGTATTCGGACTGTTGTCGTGGCCTGTAATGGACTGGTTTTACAGAATCTACGAAGCTGCTTCCAAGCTGATATTATCCGCGCGTGACCGCAGAAGAAAGACGCGGGGCCGCGTCCTGTGATCGCGAAGACTTTACGTTATAAGAATCGGTATAAAAAAGGAGGCGTGGGTTCTTGAAGCGCGTTAAATTCATAGCAGCGCTCTGGTGCGCCAAATTCGTTAATATTCTGCTGAGATTGCTGGGCAGGAAAGGCACCTATATGCCCGGAAAGCTTGCTATAAAGGTATGCCCCGATTATATCGCGCAGATACGCAAACCGCCGCGCGTTGTGGCGATTACCGGAACGAACGGCAAAACAACGGTTAACAATATGCTCAGCGACGCGCTGGAAGCATTGGGGTCAAAGGTGCTTTCCAACCGTTTCGGTTCAAATATCAATGCCGGGATCGCGGCGGCGCTCACAGACGGAGTAGATATTTTCGGTCACTTAAAATGTGATATCGCCGTTCTCGAATGCGACGAACGCAGCTCGGCGCTGATTTACCCCGGGCTCAAGCCTCAGATCATTTTGGTGACAAACCTGTTTCGGGACTCGATGAGACGAAATGCCGACGCGGAGTATATAGCGGATTTCATATCAAAAAACGTTACCGAGAACACAAAGCTGATACTGAACGCCGACGATCTGCTCTCAAGCTCGCTCGCGCCCGATAACCCGCGGGTATATTACGGCATCGATCGCTTGCCTTTTGAGGGAGAGCCGAAGGAAAACATTGTTGTGGATACACGTATATGCCCTATTTGCGCCGGGAGTCTGGCCTGGGATTTTCGCCGGTATAACCATATCGGCAGGGCTCGATGCCCCTCGTGCGGCTTCGCGGCCCCCGAGCCGCACTATCGGATCAGGTCGGCCGACATTGATAATATGACTGCGCTGGTGGAGGACGAGGGTGAAGAGCGGCTCATAAAACTTCCGGGAGACGCTGTGTATAATATCTATAACACGCTGGCGGTTTACGCGGCTCTGCGCGAACTCGGCGTCGAAGGTTCGCAGGCGGCCGCGGTTTTAGAGAGCATTAAGATAGTCGGCTCCCGTTTTTCAAGACAGAGCATCGGGGGCAGGGAGCTCACGGTTATTATGGCCAAAGGGCTTAATGCGGTTGCCTGCACGCGCTCGTTTGACTATGTAGCTTCACAGACGGGTAAACGTTTGGTTGTTTTAATGCTCGACGACGTTTTCGATGAAAAGGAGTCGTCCGAGAACATTGCCTGGTATTACGACGCGGATTTTGAATTCCTCGCGCAGGAAGACATATTCCAGATAGCGGCTGTAGGGCCGCGGCGCCTTGACATCAGGCTGCGTCTGCTGATTGCCGGAGTCCCGGAAGAAAGGATACTGACGGCCGCCGGCTTGAAGGAAATTTCAGAGGCGATTGACGTGGCCGGAAGCGAGAAGATATTTGTGCTTTACGAGCTTTACAGAGAGTCCTCCGCCGCGGAGCTTGCCGGACTCATCGCCGACAAAATGAGGAGCGTGAGCGTATGAGGATAGAATATCTATACCCGGAGCTGGGAAATCTCTTCGGGGATTCCGCGAATATAAAATATCTCATGCTCTGCGTTCCGAACGCCGAGCTTATCCGCACGCGGCCTGGAGAAACGCCCGCGTTTTCAGACGGCGCGGACTTTGTCTGCCTCGGACCGATGACAGAGCGGGGACAGAAAATCGCGGCGGCGGCGCTTGCGCCCTGGGCCGAGGCGCTTATGAAAAGGGTGGATGAGGGCACGCATTTCCTCTTCACCGGCAACTCCATGGAGATTTTAGGCAAAGAAATCAGGTCCGCGAACGCGCTTATTCCCGGACTCGGGCTGCTGGACATGCACTCCGAGACGGATCTTAAGGCAAGATACAACGGTTTTTTCCTGGGAGAGGCAGACGGAATTACGATAACCGCTTTCAACAGCCGTTTTTCACACAGCTATCCGGGCGGTGATACAGACGGTTTCGCGGCGGTAAAGCGGGGTATCGGAATAAACCCCGGCGCATTAAGCGAGGGCGTGCGGCTGAAAAATCTAATCGGCACATATCTTCTCGGGCCGCTGCTTCCGCTAAATCCCGATTGGACAAAGAAGCTGCTTTCCTCACTGGGAACTGATGCCGACCCGGTGTTTTACACCGAGGCTAAAGAAGCGTATGAAAAGCGGCTTGCGGAGTTTTCCGATCCGCGACGCAAGCTCGATTGATGTTAAGTTAAATCAGCGGCGAAAAAATAATCGCAGCGGCATTTTACCGCTGCGATTATTCAATGAATTATTTACTTCGCGTATTCCACCGCGCGGGTTTCACGCAGCAGATTGACCTTTATCTGGCCCGGATACTCAAGATCGCTTTCGATCTTCTTGGCGATCTCGCGCGCTAAAAGAACCATCTCATCCTCGGAGACATCCTCGGGCCTAACGATAATTCTGATTTCGCGCCCGGCCTGGATGGCATAGGAGCTGGATACGCCGGGGAAGGAATTTGTGAGCTCCTCGAGCTTTTCAAGGCGTTTGATATAACTTTCTATGTTCTCGCGGCGCGCGCCGGGACGAGCGGCGGATATGGTGTCCGATGCCTGCACAAGACACGCTATAATGGTTTGGGGCTCAACGTCGCCGTGGTGCGCCTGTATAGCGTGAACAACGGCCTCGCTTTCCTTGTAGCGGCGGGCGAGGTCGACGCCTATCATTACGTGGCTTCCCTCGACCTCGTGGTCTATGGATTTTCCAAGGTCATGCAGCAGGCCGGCTCTCTTTGCGAGCTGAACGTCCGCGCCGAGCTCGGCCGCAAGCAGGCCGGCTATATGCGCTACCTCGATTGAGTGGTTCAGAACGTTCTGTCCGTAGCTTGTCCTATACTTCTGGCGGCCCAGAAGCTTAATGATTTCAGGATTAAGTCCGTGTATACCGGTTTCAAATGTCGCACGCTCACCTTCGGCTTTGATTGTAGCGTCGACTTCCTTGCGTGCCTTTTCCACGGTCTCTTCGATTCGGGAAGGATGAATGCGTCCGTCCAGAATGAGCTTCTCGAGTGCTATACGGGCGATCTCGCGGCGGTACGGGTCAAAGCTGGACAGTGTGATCGCTTCGGGCGTATCGTCTATAATCAGGTCAACGCCGGTTAAATTTTCGATGGCGCGGATATTGCGTCCTTCACGGCCGATAACGCGGCCTTTCATCTCGTCGTTTGGCAGCGCCACCACGGATACTGTGGCTTCCGCGACATGGTCCGCAGCGCAGCGCTGGATAGCTAAGGTAATGTATTCTCTGGCTTTTGCATCTGCTTCTTCTTTGTATTTCGCTTCGACTTCCTTGATTTTTTGCGCAGCCTCGTGGGTTATCTCCGATTCGAGGTTTTTAATCAGGTATTCCTTCGCTTCATCCGCCGAATAACCGGATATCTTCTCCAGTAGTTCCAACTGACTGCGTTTGATTAGTCTGATTTCCTCATAGGCGGCTTCTGCGTCAGCGAGTTTCTTGCTCAGACTGTCGTTCTTTTTTTCGAGGTTGTCGGTTTTCTTATCGAGGTTTTCCTCCTTTTGCTGAATCCTGCGTTCCTGCCGCTGGAGTTCGCTGCGCCTGTCCCGCAATTCTTTTTCCAGTTCGGTACGGCTTTTGTGGATTTCCTCTTTGGTCTCGATAAGGGCCTCACGCTTTTTGTTTTCCGCGCTTTTTATGGCCTCGTTAATGATTCTTGTTGCTTCTTCCTCAGCGCTTTTAATCTCGCGTTCGGAGACCTTTTTGCGGTATATTATTCCCAAAAAGAACGCAACTGCGAAAACAACCACGAAAGCAACGACGCCAATAATAATTTTGACGACGATACTCATCGTTGCCGGGTTTCCTCCTTATTCTAATATGTGCGCTATATGAAATGCGCTCCGCAAATGCCGGAGCCGCAGTAACATATAAAATGAATGCGCCCTGTCGCCGGTGATTTATAATCGTAACGATTTATTGTAAACCTAAAAAGCTCGGCATGTCAAGGACAGAACATGAATTTGCGGGTTTATT
>JAAYBW010000211.1 GCA_012729975.1 Clostridiales bacterium | reverse complement strand
TAGACAACATACCGTACACCGCGACCATGCTGCCGATAATCGCGGCGCTGTCCAGGGACCTGGGCATAGAGCCTTACGTACTGTATTTCGGCCTGCTGACGGGGGCGACCCTGGGCGGCAACATCACGCCTGTGGGAGCTTCGGCCAACATAGCGGGAATAGGTCTGCTGCGCAAGGAAGGTTATGAGGTTAAAAACTCGGATTTCTTTAAGATAGGCATCCCGTTCACGATCGTCGCCGTTCTGGCGGGATACATATACATCTGGCTTGTCTGGCGTCCTTAAATAGTGTAAACATTGCAGAGTGAACAGGTTTGGGCCCGTTAACTCTGCAATGCTCTATGGAATATCCGTGGGATACAGCGTCAGATTCTTCTTGTTATCGCAAAGACCGAGGAATATTTTCTTCGGTGAGGAATAACCCTGCTGCCGGAGCCTGTCTTTAAGCCACTTCTCGCTTAAGCCAATCCTGCCGAGGTTTTCCCCCAGTATTCTTCCGTCCATAATCAGCTCGACGAATAAGCCCTCGTCGGGCGGTGTCAGAGAAAGATCAGCCATTGTTGCCGGGCGGGCGCCCTCCGCGGGCATGAAGCTCATGCGTCCGTTATACTCATATACGGCATATTTGATTGCCGACAGATCGAAATACCCTGCCATTCGGCACATCATAAGAAAATCGGACAGATCAAGCTTTGCTTTCTTCAGGTTTTTGCGGTACAGTCTGCCCTCGGCCATGAGGATGCTGGGCGTGCCGTTTATATACTTGCGCGCACGGGGATACTTGCCGCAGAGCGCGCTGAGCGTAAGCGAGACAAGGCAGTACACACCAAGTGCGATAAGCGGCTTTAAGGGCGCTTCAAGCTCGGTGGCGAGCTCCGCGGCTATAGAGCCTATCGTTATACCGCTCACATAATCAAAAAAATCAAGCTGGGACATCTGCTTATGCCCCATTAGTTTTGTCATTACGTAGAGCGCAGCCACCGAAAGCAGCGAGGTTAAAGCCGTATTGACAAGATCCATTCATATCTCCCGGGTATGTTTCATGGCTTAATATAAGGTAGCGCGAATTTGCGGAGACTGTGTCTTGAACGTTATACTTATTGTGCGCGGGCTCCGCGCGTGCTATACTTGTATCCCGCTAAAAAACGGGGGTATCGGCATAAACATCATCTAAGGCTGTGTGCGTACGGCGCGCACATGGCCATTAATACTGATCTCCATGAATTGCGGAGATCAGTATTATAACGCAGACTGCTTTAGAGCATCATGCAGTCCTTCGGAGGTATCGCATGAAAAGAACATACACGCTGACGGCGCTCATTTTGATTTTCGCTATAGCGCTAACGCTTGCGTCCTGCCGGAGCGGGACTTCACCGCAGAACTCTGCGCCGCCGACTGTTTCGGCAACAGCGGCTCCGGGCGCGATAAGTACCGCGGCAGCGACAGCCGATACGCAGTCGGAGCCCGCCTACACATACAACGACTATACCCCTGCAGGCCCCGTGACATGGAATTGCCACCGGTGGGAAACCGCGGAAGACAGATATATAATATCCTTTTGTGAAATGGGCTTATACGATTTTGTCCTGAGCGAGGATAAAAACGGTTACAATATTATCCCGGAAATGGCCGCCGGAGAACCCGTGGATGTAACCGCCGAATATGCGGGTGATGAAATCTACGGCATTCCCGCCGAAGCGACGGAAGGCTACGCGTTTAAAATATCACTTAACGAGGCCGCGCGCTGGGCCGACGGCAGTCCCGTAAACGCGGATACATATATATATTCAATGCGCCAGCTGCTCTCAAGTGAAATGAAAAATTACCGTGCCGATAATTTCTGGGCAGGCACGCTGGTGCTTGCAAACGCCGAGGCTTATTACAATAACGACAAGGCCGGAGACCCGGTATACGCCGATATAACCGACGCGGATTATAAGTATGCCGAGGTTGCCGATGAACTGAAGTTTTTCTCCATGAGCGCCGCCAATATGTTCTTTGACGGTTATTCATGCAGGGATTATTATCAGGCGGGTTATGACGATTACTTTCTCGACCCGCGGGGAAACGACCTGTATGTTAAGTACGCGCAGATGGAAGATGAAGACGGCATGATCCCCCTTACCGAGGAAGCCAAAGCCGATTTGAGCGTTATTGCCGCCGCCTTCGGCGATGACCGTCCCGAGGCCTATAACGAGTTTTGCTTTTACGCGGCCGGCACAAATCCCGAAACTCCCTGGGACTCGGTCGGACTAAAAAAGAGCGGGGACTATGAGATAACCCTAATCTGTTCAAGGCAAATAAGTAATTTCTATCTCAAATACAGCCTATCCGAAAACTGGATAGTGTACGAGCCCCTCTACGAAGCGGGAAAATCGGAAAGCGGCGGTTTGATATCAACCGATTACGGCACTTCTGCGGACACCTATATGTCCTACGGTCCGTATAAGCTCACGGAGTATCGGGACGGCAAGAGCATTGTTATGGACAAAAACGACAACTGGTACGGTTACACGGACGGCAGGCACGAAGGGCAGTATCAGTGTACCGGTATAAACACGCGGATAATTCCCGAGCAGGCGGCGGCGCTTGACCTCTTCCTGCAGGGCGGGCTTGATAATGTGCTGCTGGGCGCCGCCGATATGGATGCATACAGGTACTCTGAACATATCGCTTTTACACCTTTGGATTATACTTCAAAGATCACGTTCAACAGCGATTACGATATGCTCAAATCCCGTCAGACCGACGGAATCAACAAAACGATACTGTCCTATAAGGATTTCCGGCACGCCATATCTCTTTGCATAGACAGGGAGGACTTTTGCCGGCAGTGTACGGCGACCCATACCGCGGGTTTAGGGCTTTTCAATTATATGTATGTATGCGACCCGCAGACCGGGCTGCTTTACCGTGACAGCGAACCCGCCAGAGACGCCCTGAGCAGACTATACGGAGTTCGAGATGCCGATAAAATAACCGGCTATGAACCGAAGACGGCTAAAGCGCTGTTTCGAAGTGCATATAAAGCGGCCCTCGCAGCGGGCGATATCGGCCGCGATGATATTGTGGAGCTGGAGTTATTGCTCTACGGCTCCGATGAAGCCTACGTAAAAATCTGCGGCTTCATACAGGAAGCCGTAAACGCCGCTGTAGACGGCACCGATCTGGAAGGGCGGGTAGTAATTAAAATGACCGCCGACAGCAGCTATTATGATCGTGCCCGGGAGGGTGCTTTTGAAATGATAATCAGCACCTGGGGCGGTTCCGCGATGGATCCCTACGCCGCTTTGCAGTGCTACTGCCAGACAGGCTGGCACTATGAATACGGATTCGTGCCGGAAAGGGAGACCGTAACCATCAGCGTAAACGGTGAGGATATAACGGATACATATTACAATTGGTATCGGGAGATATGCCGGGGCAGATACGCGTCGGCAGACGCCGGGTTAAGGTGCTCCCTTCTCGCGCAGATGGAATACGCGATACTGGCCGAATATAACACCACCCCCATATATTACCGCACGAGCGCGTCACTGCGTTCACGGAGAATAATGGAGGGGTCAGATAAATATATCCGGTTTGTCGGATTCGGAGGAGTGCGTTTCATGCGTTTTCTTTATAGCGACACCGAGTGGGATGCTTATGTGGCCGAAAACGGAGGACGACTCTTTTATTAAATGCGAAAATGCTTTATGTAAACCTAAAAGCGAGAATGTAAGAGCATCTGTGCTCGCACAGGAGTGAAGATATAAAAATGAACAGCAAAAAACGTCTGGCAATAAGGTATTCGGCGGCTTTTTTAGTGACCGCGGCCGTCACTGTGCTTTTCGCCATATGGCAGGGCGCATTTGAAGCCGACGGTAATCCGGAGCTTTTACTGGCGCTCTGCAATGCATTCTTCGCGGGTGGAGCGCTCGCTCTCCTGGCCGGACTTGTCACACTTCTTATCAAAGCCGGAATTTTCGACACGCTTCTTCTGAGCTTCGGACAAATCGCGTCAACATTTAAAAAAGACCCGGAATACCGCGGCGACAGGAGCCTATACGATTACAGGGAAAAGAAAAAGAATAAACGGCGCTGTTTCTGGGAATTGATTGCCGCGGGCGCGCTTTTTATCCTGGTTGCCGTTATCTTAAATATCGCGTTAACGCGAATTAACGAAGTCCGGACGGTATTTTAAACGGCAACGGTTCGCCGAAGCGATGAGAAGAACGTAAAAGCCGTTATCGGACAGTGTGTTATACAGGTATCCCATTGAGCGGGATACCTGTATAACTTTGTCAGCGGGATGGGTTCTCACAGATTCCGACAAAAAGGAGGGTTCCGTTCTGAGCCTTTATACCGTAAATAAAGGGGCGGTCGAGTATCATCTCAAATTCATCTTCGGGATATCCCGCGCCCAGAAAATTTAGTTGGGTAAAGGCAGCGGCTTCGACGCCCTTTTCGTCTATCGATATGCGGGTCTGCTGGATTATTTCAGAGATATATGCCGCTGAGTCGGTAATACCCGAAAAGTCGGCGTCCGGCCTGAAGGCGTCGGTCACGCCGAGGCTTATGAGGGTTTCGGGCAATTTATCGTAATTGCACTCGAAGTCAAACTTCGGTACCTGCCACTTTACTTCGGCAAAGCCGGTGTCTTCTCCGGCAAAAAGTGAGCCGAAGGCCTCGGCGGATCCGATAAGCTCACGCACGGATACCCCGTCCTCCGGCAGAATGAAAACCATCTGCCCTCCGT
>JAAYBW010000027.1 GCA_012729975.1 Clostridiales bacterium | reverse complement strand
GTAGACGTGTATGTCGATTCGATAATGCCCGACTAAAAGGAATTCGCGCGGGGCGCGCTATCCTATGCAACCTAGAGAGGTATAAAATGAGAGAAACCATTGACGGCGCGTTGTTCAAGGACATGTTTACGGCCGGAGCCCTTATAGTAGAGGAAAACAGACAGGCGATCAACGAACTGAACGTGTTCCCGGTTCCCGACGGAGATACGGGCACAAATATGAGTCTGACGATGGACAACGCGAGGTCCGCGCTGTCGGCTATTGAACCATCCGGTATAGGTGAAGCTGCGGACATAACCGCTAACGCTCTGCTGCGGGGAGCCAGGGGCAACTCCGGAGTAATTCTGTCTTTGCTTTTCCGGGGATTTGCCCGGGCGGTTAAGGATAAAAAGACAGCCGACTCGAAAGAATTCTCGGCCGCGCTGACGGAAGGCGTGGCAGCAGCGTACAAGGCGGTAATGAAGCCCTCAGAGGGCACCATACTGACTGTATCGCGCATAGCGGCCGCGGCTGCGTGTGAGGCGGCGGAGAATGGCCTGGACATAGAAGGAACACTTAAAGCCGCGATAGACGCGGGGTATATCGCGCTCGCCGAAACGGTTGAGCAAAACCCCGTTTTAAAAAAAGCAGGAGTTATAGACGCCGGGGGCAAGGGTTATATGCTGATGTTGGACGCGATGCTGTCTTCCGTAAAGGGGGAAGCTCAGGCCTGGCCGGTAGTGGGAGCCCGCAGCCCGGAAACGCGCGAGAAAGCGGTGTTCAGCGATTTTGAAACCGAGGATATCAACTTTATTTACTGCACCGAGTTTATAATAAGCCGCAGCAATAAAAAGGATCCCCAACTGTTATCGGAGTTTCTCGGCGGCGTCGGCGACAGCGTCGTCGTAGTTGACGACGATGAGCTCATTAAAGTGCACGTACACAATAACTGCCCCGGTGAGGTATTAACCGAGGCGCTTACCTACGGAAGTCTGCTGACGGTGAAAATCGAGAATATGCGTGAGCAGCATACCGAGAACTTGAGCCGGGAAAAACATTCCTCAACTTCGTCCGTGACGACCGAGCCCGCCGCGGAAAAAGACACGGCTGTTGTAGCCATATGCGCGGGCGAGGGCCTCGCTCAGCTTTTCCGCGAGCTGGGGGCGGACTTTATAATCTCCGGCGGACAGACGATGAACCCAAGCACCGAGGATATCCTTGAGGGCATAGAAAAAGCGGGAGCGCGAACGGTTTTCGTGCTTCCAAACAACAAGAATATAATTCTCGCCGCGGAGCAGTGCAGGGCTCTTACAGACAGGAACGTAATCGTTATCCCCACCACCACCGTTCCGCAGGGTATTTCCGCTATGATGGTTATGGACATGGGCGCCTCCGATGAGGAAAACAGCGCTTCCATGACCGAAGCGGCGGCCGCGGTGCGCACGGTTTCCGTGACGTACGCGGCAAGGGATTCGGTGTTTGACGGAACCGAGATAAGCGAAGGCGACTATATCGCGCTCTGCGACGGAAAACTGATGGGCACGGAACTCGAACTTGAAGCTCTTATACCTAAAATATCCGAAGCGCTGCTGGAACAGTCCCCGTCCTGCGTTACGGTGTTCTACGGCAGCGATGTTAACGCCGGGGAGGCTGAGGCGTTTTCTTCGGCTCTGGGTGAGCTTATGCATGATGTCGATCTGGTTTTGCTCGATGGCGGACAACCGGTATACTACTATCTGATTTCAGCCGAATGATTTTCTTCCGGCGAACTCTTTTATGAACTCAAGGGACTAAAATGCAGAAGGGGATGAACATCACCCCTTCTGTATTGCTGCATAGCCGGTTGAGCTGCGCGAATATAGTGCCCTATTTCGCATACACAAGACTCCCTCATGAGCGGGAGCCCGGGTGCGCAGGATAATGTAAGCGCTTTACTTGCAATAGCTTATCTCCGGTGGTATACTTGGGAAAACATGAAAAACCATGTATTGGTAAAAGCCGGACTCCCATTCGAGGCGATCAGGCTGCGCCGCGGAGTAATGAAGGCTATTTATTGCGGGTCTGACATATGATGAAATCGGGAATACGCGGCGGGTTTTTCCCGCGCCTAACGGAGGCCTTAAAATGGACGACAAGGTAAAAGAATTATTAGAAAAGCTCAGAACCGGCGCGGTAAACGTCGGCGCCGCCGCCGGAAGCACGCTTCGCGAAGCGAGCGCCCGGGCGGGGGAGACTATAGAGATAACAAAGCTGAATATGAAGATTTTCGACCTCAACAGCGAGATAAATCAGAATATGCGCAAGCTCGGTGAAATAATGTATGCCACGCACTCGGGCGGGGTCGTAAACGAAACCGAGCTGGATGCCCTTTTATGCGATGTGGACGACAAAAGATCGGAAATAAAGCAGTATCGCGAGCGTATTAGAGACATGAAGAAGACGACCGTATGCCCGATGTG
The DNA here is from genome assembly GCA_012729975.1 of Clostridiales bacterium. Classification (GTDB taxonomy): domain Bacteria; phylum Bacillota; class Clostridia; order Oscillospirales; family Oscillospiraceae; genus JAAYBW01. The sequence continues at coordinate 2,883 of JAAYBW010000027.1, read as the reverse complement.
CGGCGCTTCCTGCTCACGCGGCGACAGATTTTGCCGTAAATGCGGCGCAGATATCGGCTGATATCAGCGGAGGAGCGAATAATTGAAAGAAACCCCTAATAAAAAACAGAGCTTCATTCAGGGTGCCGCGATGCTGGCCGCCACCGTGGCGGTGGTTAAGATTGTCGGAGCCATATACAAAATACCGCTCTACAACATACTCGGAGATGAGGGCACGGCTCACTTCACGATTGCCTACAGCATTTTTTCGGTACTGCTGACTTTATCCACGGCGGGGCTTCCCGTTGCGCTCTCCCGCATGGTGGCCGCGGCGAACGCGAAGGGCAGGCATATGCAGGTAAAAAGGATATTTCGCGTCGCGCTGGCCGCCTTTTTTGTGCTGGGAGCCATCGGTACGCTGATTATGCTTTTATTTCCGCAAAGACTTGCCGCGGCTATGGACAATGTCGAAGCCGCCAGGAGCATCCTGGCCCTTTCGCCTGCCGTCGTGCTGGTCTGCCTTATGTCCGCGTACAGAGGTTATACCCAGGGCTTGTCGGACATGGTGCCGACATCGGTATCACAGATTATCGAGGTGCTCTGCAAGCTGGTTTTCGGCCTGTCGCTTGCCTGGCTGTTTTTAAAGAAAGGCTACGGCCTGCCGACAGCTTCCGCCGGCGCTATAATCGGCGTTACAATAGGAGAGCTTATCGGACTTCTGTACTGTATGTTCTATAAGCTGAAAACAGACGCTTCCGCCTCGTCGCCTACACCTTTGCCCGAGCTTACGGATTCAAGAAGAGCAACGCTATTACAGCTCGCCAAAATAGGCATACCTATTGCCGTAAGTTCGTCGGTGGTCAATCTCATCGCCCTTGCGGACGCCAAGCTGATATTAAACCGCCTTCAGTATGCCGCCGGGTTTACCTTCGATGAGGCAAAGGTGCTTTTCGGAGTATATTCCAAGGTTCAGACTCTCTTTAACTTTCCCTCCGCGTTTATCGTGCCCCTTACGATTTCCGCTATACCGGCGATTTCCGTTTATCTTACCAAGAGGGAAAACGACAAGGCGAGGGGAATCGCTGAAGCTTCAATAAAGCTTACCAATCTGTTCGCGATACCCGCGGGGGTGGGACTCGCCGTTTTGGCTTATCCCATTATGAACGTGCTTTACCCGGGCAGTCATGCGACGGGGCCGGCGCTGCTTATCTGGCTCGGTGCGTCTTCTTATTTCGTTTGCCTGATGCTTTCCACCAACGCCGTTTTACAGGCATACGGCTTTGAGCGCTTCCCGATATATACTATCATAGCGGGAGGCGCGGTCAAGGTAGCCCTCAACTGGATACTGGTGGGCAATCCTCAGCTGGCCGCGAAGGGCGCGGCTATCGCAAGCCTTGCCTGCTATGCTGTTATAAGCGCGATAAATCTAATAGTGCTCAGGGTCAGGATAAAGGGCGGTCCGAGGCTTGCTCGGCTTTTTATAAAGCCGCTTATATCATCTGCGTTCATGGGGCTTGCCGCGGTATTTGTTTATAAGGGCGTTTCTGTTCTAGCCCTTTCCGCAGGGCTTGATACACAAAGCAGGCTGTGGATGGGCGTGTGTATGCTTGCGGCTATAGTGATTGCCGTTGTCGTTTATTTTATTGCCATTGTCCTTACGAAAGCGATAACTGCCGATGATCTGGCCCTGGTTCCGAAAGGCTCAAAGATTTCACGGTTTTTGCGCATCAAAATGTGAAAATTGCTTGATAAGGCGGCAGAAATATGATAGATTTCCTAAAGCAAGATCGTTACGGAGTATATGATCTTGAGCGAATCATTGCCTATTTGCGCTCTCCTGACGGCTGCCCCTGGGACAGGGAACAAACGCATTCGTCAATAAGGCGTAATGTTATCGAGGAAGCTTACGAGACGGCTGCTGCAATAGACGGCGGCGACGCCGGAGAGCTGCTTGAGGAGCTCGGCGACCTTCTTATGCAGGTGGTGTTCCATACTAGCATTGAACAAGAAGCCGGAGGCTTTTCGCTGGACGATGTCGCGGACAAGGTTTGCAGAAAGCTTATCTACAGACATCCTCATGTATTCGGCGATATATCCGTTTCGGGAGCCGACGAGGTCCTGCGAAACTGGGACGAGCTTAAGCGGCTCGAAAAAAAGCAAGCCACGGTCGGAGAATCGCTGCGGAGCATACCCTCTTCAATGCCCGCGCTCATGCGGGCGGAAAAGCTGCAGAGCAGAGCTTCAAAAGCCGGATGTGACCTTTTGAATCCGCAGGAGGCTCTTAACGCGGCACAGGAGGAGCTCGGGCTGCTTTTTTCCGGTTCGGGCGGTGAGAATACCTTCGGTCGTCTGTTTTTTTATGCGGTTTGCGCCGCGAGGCTGTCGGGCGTGGATATAGAGCGCGCCCTTTCCGCTTCCTGTGATAGTTTTATCGGGAGTTTTGAAGAAGCCGAAGCAGCCGGTACAAAACCTGAAGGGGCATCGATTTATCTTTCTCTTCGAGATATACGGCATGATACGAAAAAAGAAAAAAAGAACTATTAACAAGGAGGAGTATCTCAGTGAACAAGGCGGAACTTATCAGCGCGGCTGCCGCGAAAGCGGGATTATCTAAAAAGGATACCGAAAAAGCAGTCAATGCGGTTCTTGAGTCTATCACACAAGCTCTGAAAGCCGGCGATAAAGTACAGCTTGTAGGCTTTGGCGTGTTTGATGTTAAAAGCCGCGAAGCCCGCATAGGCCATAATCCGCGCACTAAAGAACAGATAAATATACCTGCTTCTAAGGCGCCGCAGTTTAAGGCCGGCAAAGCCTTAAAAGATGAGGTTGCAAAATAATCACTTTGTGAAAATGCCCCGGAAGCCTGGCTTCCGGGGCGATTTGCTTAAAACCGCTACAGGGATT
>JAAYBW010000210.1 GCA_012729975.1 Clostridiales bacterium | reverse complement strand
TCGCGGGAAAAAAGCCTCGGTGTCGGGTCGTTTCTCACGCCGTTTCTTGAGCTGTTTACAGGCGAGGGGAAGGTTACGGACCACCTTGTCAGAAAGCTGGCTCATTTTTCCGAGTTCGGCCTGCTTGGGGTAGAGCTTACGCTGTTTATTATTTTCAGCGTGCGTGTCCGGCTGCAGAGTGTTTTTAATATTCTGTTTTTTCGCTGGCCGCTGCGGTCGCGGACGAAACGATTCAGCTGTTCACGGGCAGGGGCGATCTTGTCTCCGACATTTTGCTGGACTTTTCCGGAGCGTTCACGGGAATCGCTCTGGCGCTTATCATCTACGGAATCGTCCGCCTGGCAAAGAGGAAATAAATAACCCGTCCCCGCGCTTATCAGGCTTCGGAAACGGGTTATCCGTTGTTCTGCCGGGACTTACCCGAACATAATCTTAGACATTTTGTCTATTTCCTGTGTCAGGGCTTCGTACACGCCGGGGAAGTTGCTCATCGGGAGGCCCTGCGAAGCGCTTGGGATGAAATACAGCTTTCCGTTTTCCTCGCAGGCGCGCTTTACCTCTCTGGCCACATCTTCCTGTGTCCAGCCGGGGAAGTCTACGTCCGCGCTGTTAATGCCGCCCATGAATGTTATCTTGCCGTAATACTTTTTCATAAGCTCGGGAATGTTGTTCCCCTTCATAACGCCCTGCCATATGTCTATTCCCATGTCTATCATGAAAGGAACAAGGGTAGCGGCATAGGAGTCTGAGTGGTGCATGATAATCTGCACTCCGTGGTCCTTATAGTAGCCGTAGAGCTTTTTGTAGGAGGGAAGCAGGAACTCCTCAAACATATCCGGGGACATAAAGGTGGATATCTGCGTGCCCCAGTCGTCGTGCTGGAACAGTGCGTCCGGCTTTAGGTACTTGCAGACCTGCTCGGCGTAGCGCAGCTGAAAGTCCGTTATGAATTCTATGAGCTCAAGCATTGCCTCCGGTTCCTCGTAAAATGCCACGAGGCAGCGGGATATCTCCATCAGGTAGTGGCTCTGCTCGAAGACACCGGGCGCGTAAAAAAGAGTGGCGAACTGCTCATTGCGGTCTATCTTTTCCATCTGAGCAATCGCCGGCTCCCAGGCGGAGGCCGGGAAATCAACATTGGGCGCTTTCACATAATCGCGCCATCTGGCAATGTCCTTAACCACAATGTGCGCCTCGTCGTGTACGGGGAAAGCGCCGGGCGTACCCACGGGCCAGGAGCGGGTCACGCCCCATGCGTCCATAACATTATGCTGTCCGTAGCCGGGCATTGGGCTTTGCGCCGTTACGGGCGTGCCGTACATTATTGCGAAGGGCTCATACTGGTTTACAAAGCGGTCCGGATTCCCCCCGGTGATCGTTTCGATCAGGTTTTGTCTTTTTGTAAGCATTGTTAACCTTCCCATTTCTATTGCGCAGCAATCGATATCGTTTCCGGTATTACTCGGTATTATATCAGAAGAGACCGGGGTCGACAATATTTAAAAAAATTAAGGGTTTTTGTGGCAAAACCCTTTCAATTTGAACATTATATGGTAAAATCAAGAATGGCAGGTTGCTCCCATTATTAGGATAAGAGAAATCGCAGGGTGGATCGTTAACCATATTTACGGAGATATTCGGCGTACATCATATCGATATGCGGCCGGCTGCGGAGGGGTAAAATGAATTCAGATATCGAGAATAAAGAAGCAGGAGACATCAATCTGCTTAAGAGTTTAACAGACCATATCCCGGTGGCATTATATCAATTCGTTAAATATCCCCACGACGCCGGTTCGCGGTTCATATATGCCAGCAGAGCCGTAACAAGTATTTTTGAAGTCTCGCCCGAGGAGTTAATGGCCGATGCCTATGC
>JAAYBW010000209.1 GCA_012729975.1 Clostridiales bacterium | reverse complement strand
GCAAAAATCACAAAGAGCATTATATGCCGGACAAGACAAAATAACAATCGCAGCCGATATTAATTCCGCTGTTTTGCCCAGTCAGGTATAAAAGAGGTGCGCCGAGCCCCGTATACTATAAAGCCGGGGGAAATCCGCTTAAACCGTAAGCAGCGCCGCCGCGTTTATTGCCGCGTGCAAAAACATGGGGGCCCATACCGTCCCGCTCTTCTCAAAGCATATACCGAGCGCCAGCGAAGCAGGCAGATAGTCGAGCAGGTTTAAAAGCAGGGCGGGGGAGAAGTCCGCGAGAGCGTACTGCCATAAGTGGTATGAGGCAAAAACAAGATATGAAACGGCATATGCCAAAAATCTGTTTTTTTTCACGAGCGTTCCGAAGATTGCGCCCCGGAAGAGAGTCTCTTCAACCAAAGGGCCGAGCAGTATGGCCGAGGCTAAAATCGCCCTGCGGCCCGTGACCGCTTCCTCGGCTATACCGGCGTCATTCGGATTCACAGAACCGTTAAACATGGAAACAAATAAACTGACGGCAAGCGTAAAGACGAAATACGCAGCTATCGAAAGCACAAGTGTGAAAAAGACCCGGCTCGGGGCGCGTGTCAGCCTGCGGAAGTTAAGCAGCAGATAACGCTTGAATATGACCAGTACCGCGATGAAGGATATAAGATAATAAACCGCCGTAAGAGACGCGCTTTCCGCTTTCGGGAATACCGATTTTCCTATCAGCGGAACCAGAACCGGAAGGGCGAAAATATACACCGCGAGGAAAATGAGACCGGCGGTAAGCTCTTTCCGGCTCATACGCGGCAAAGTCAGAGTTTTGCGCTTAGTAATATCGGTCAAATCAGCCAAGCTCCTTTTTTAGCTCAAACAGCAGATTCATAGCCTCAAGGGGAGTCAGCGTGTTCAGATCGCAGGATAAAAGCTTTTCACGCACAGCCCGCCCCGCAGCGTCATCAAAAGAGAGCTGTGAATCTTCTCCCGGCTCTTTGCTGACCCGGACCCTTTCCGGCGCCCCGCTTTCAAGCGTTTTTAAAACGGCACGGGAACGCCTGATGACCGAATCCGGTACGCCGGCGAGTTTTGCCACCTCTACCCCGTAGCTTCTGTCCGCGCCTCCGGGTATGATCCGGCGCAGGAAAATCACATCGTCACCGCGTTTTTTCACTGCGGTGCTGAAATTTTTAACTCCCGGCAGTATATCCGCCAGCTCCGTCAGTTCATGATAATGTGTCGCGAACATGGTTTTCGCACCAAGCGTTCTTCTGTCCGCGCAGAACTCCAGCACCGCGCGGGCGATGGCCATTCCGTCGAAGGTAGAGGTGCCGCGCCCTATTTCGTCCAGAATAAGCAGACTGCTCCTCGTGGCGGACCTGAGTATCTGGGCGACCTCCGTCATCTCGACCATAAAGGTGGACTGACCCGCGAACAGATCGTCCGAGGCTCCTATTCTCGTGAATATACGGTCGACTATGCCTATGTGTGCCGAGCGCGCCGGCACAAAACTGCCTATCTGAGCCATAAGCACAATGAGAGCGGTTTGGCGCATATATGTGGATTTACCGGCCATATTCGGACCGGTGATTATCGCGACTCTGCACTCATCCGAGCCGATAGAGGTGTCGTTCGGGACAAAAAGCACGTCATTTTGCGCGCGCTCAACAACGGGGTGACGCCCGTCGATTATATCGATCGTTTCGGAAACGTCCACTTCGGGCATGCTGTAGTTGTTGCGGGAGGCCGTCTCGGCCAGAGAGCACAGAGCGTCGAGCTCTCCCACGATCGAAGCGGACGTGCGTATTCTTTCCGCCGCAGACGCCGCGAGGTCACGCATTGATGAAAAAATACGGTATTCAAGATCGGTCAGTCTGTCGTGTGCTGTCAGAAGCTCCGATTCCAGGTTTTTAAGCTCCTCGGTTATGTAGCGCTCGCAGTTTACAAGAGTCTGCTTGCGTATGTAATGATCCGGCACGGATTCGCTTTGGCTGCGGGGCATCTCGATATAGTATCCGAAGACCTTGTTGTATCCGATTTTCAGTTTTTTAATGCCCGTGCGCTCGCGTTCGGCAGTCTCAACGGCCGCTACTGCATCTTTCGCGCTTGTGGTGAGCGCGCGCAGGCGGTCAACCTCGGGGTCGTAACCCTCGCGGATAAGACCTCCGTCGCGAACGGAAAAGGGAGGATTGTCCGATATGGCGGCATTTATCGCCCCGGCGATATCCGACAGCGTATCCATCCCCGCGGCGCGGGATAAAACGGCGCAGCGCATGTCAGATAGCAGCGAGACAATCATGGGCAGATTAGATGCCGAGTCAGCCAGACCTCGCAGGTCGCGGCAGTTGCCGCTGCCGAGCACAAGCCGGCCGATTAAGCGCTCCATATCGCCAACGCCCCTGAGGACTTCGGTTATTTCTCCGCGGGCAACGGGAGCGGAAAAAAGCTCGGCAACGGCATTTAATCGCCTCTTAACAGCCGCGGGCGAGAGGAGCGGCTTTTCAAGCCAGGAGCGCAGCGTTCTTCCGCCCATTGCTGTTTTCGTGCGGTCGAGCACCCAAAGAAGGCTGCCGCGTTTGTCGCGCTCACGAATGGTTTCGGTAAGCTCCAGGTTACGTCTTGTCTGGTAATCGAGCTCCATATAGCTTCCCGCCGAATAGCGGGTGAGCTTGCTTAAAGGCACATCTTCTTTTTTCTGCGTTTCGGAAAGATAAGCCAAAAGCGCGCCGGCTGCTCTGATTGCCGGTATATTGCCGCGGATTTTATCCATTTCCGAGGCTCCGAACCGCTTTTCAAAAAGAGCGTGCGCTCTTTCGTTATCGAAAAAGGAGTCTGATACCTGTACGGGACAGTTTATTCTGTCGTTTAAAAATTTACTGACGGGCTCATACAATCCGGTGTCGGCGCTGAGTATGACCTCCGCCGGAGAGTAGCGGACAAGCTCGCTGAGTATATGCCCGGCGGCGTCCTCACCTTCGAAGTCCGCGAGAATAACTTCGCCTGTGGAGATATCCGCGAAGCATACCGCGCCGCCTCCGCTTTCGATAAAGCATGAGCATATATAGTTCTGCCTTCTCTCATCGAGCATAGAGGACTCGACAACGGTTCCCGGCGTAATGATTCGAACGACATCGCGGGAGACAAGCCCTTTTGCCAGAGCCGGGTCCTCTGTCTGTTCACATATGGCGACCTTATAGCCTTTGGCCAGAAGCTTCGCGATATAAGGCTCGACGCTGTGGTACGGAACGCCGCACATGGGGGTGCGCTCCTCCTCGTCCTTGCCTCTGTCGCGCGTGGTCAGCGTAAGATCCAGTTCCCGGGACGCGGTGATCGCGTCGTCGTCGAACATTTCGTAAAAGTCGCCGAGTCGAAAGAACAAAAGGCAGCCCGCGGTCTGTTCCTTTATTTTTTTGTATTGCCGCATCATCGGAGTCGTATCGGCCGGCAAGTTATCGCCTCCTTCGGATACAGAGAGTAAGACGGGGTATGAGCGCGGTCATATAATCGAGCCGGTGAGGCTCCACGTATTCGAATCCGTTATTTTTACATTTTTAAACGAGCCTACAAGTTCACGGGGGCCGCTGAGGTAGACAAGCCGGTTTTCGCTCGTGCGCCCCGTGAGATTGCCGGCGGCGGCGGAGCTTACGCCGTCTATGAGGACCCTTTCGGTTTTTCCGATGTGAGAGGCCTGATTTTCTGCCGATATCGCGTTATGGATTTCAAGCAGCCTGTCAAAGCGGAGCTGCTTTTCTTCGCGTGAAACAGGGTCCGGCATTTTCTCGGCGGGAGTTCCGGCGCGTGGGGAATATATAAACGTAAAGAGCATGTCGAAGCGTACGCGCTCAACGAGGGACAGCGTCTCCTCGAAATCTTCCTCCGTCTCGCTGGGAAAGCCTACTATGACATCCGAGGTCAGGGATATCTGAGGCATGATTTCTCTTGCCAGCTCGACAAGCGCGAGATAGCTCTCCCGCGTATAGTGTCTGTTCATTGCCGAAAGCACTCTGCTGCTCCCGCTCTGAAAGGGAAGATGAATATGTTTGGCGGCCTTTTCACAGTCGGCAATCGTTTTAAAAAGCCGCTCTGATGCGTCTTTGGGATGGCTTGTCATAAAGCGTATGACAAAGTCGCCCGGTATGGAGTTTATCGACTCGATAAGGCGGGAGAAATCCCAATCGGAATCGAGATCCCGCCCGTAGGAGTTAACATTCTGCCCGAGCAGCGTTATGTCCTTATAACCCTCGTCAACCAGCCTGCGCGCTTCTTCAAGCACCTTATCCGGTGTCCGGCTGCGCTCACGCCCGCGCACAAGCGGCACGACGCAATAAGAGCAGAAGTTGTTGCAGCCGTACATGACGGTAAGCCATGCCTTGACCCGGCCCTGTCTTAACGAGGGCAGGCCCTCGACATATTCTCCCTGCGTATCGCGTACAGCGAATATACGGCCTTTATGAGGCTGTATCATTTGCTCGATGAGCTCGGGAAAGCGGTACATCTCGTGCGGACCGAACACCAGATCAACGATGGGGAAGGAGCGCTTAATGCGCTCCGCCATGTGTTTTTGCTGAACCATGCAGCCGCATAAGACTATTTTCTGTCCCGGTTTTGCCCGCTTTGTATGCGTCAGTGCGCCGACGTTTCCGAGTATGCGATGCTCGGCATGCTCGCGCACGGCACAGGTGTTTATGACAATAATGTCCGCGCTGTGTTCGTCGTCCGTGAACCGGTATCCCATCCGTGAGAGCATACCTCTGAGTTTTTCGCTGTCCGCCTCGTTTTGCTGGCAGCCGTAGGTGTCCACGAAAGCGAGCGGATGTTTATGCTCGTTGAGTGCCGCGACGCGCGACATTATTTCGGATTGGCGATCGAGTTCCTGTTGAGATATTATCGGTAAATGGGACAATTTTTCACATCCTGTACCCGTAAATAAACTGTTTTCTTCTGCCTTCGCTTCGTATTATCGTGCGAGATTAGGTCATTTTATCATTCCTGTCTTAAATAATCAATATTGGACAATATAATGTATTTGGTTTGCACTGCACTCCCAGATATGGTACAATCAGCTTTATAAAACATGATAAAAAAACAGCACGGAGGCGGGTCGCGTGAAAACACTGGTGGTTGAGGGCAGACTTCTCAAGGACAACCTTACCGTAATCAAAAAGCGCGCCGGCAGCGCGCAGGTTATAGCCGATCTTTCAGGCAACGCGCAGGGAATGGGCCTTTTAGGTGTAGCCAGAATTCTCAGGGAGGACGGCGTGCGCTTTTTTGCGCTCTCCGAGCCTGAGGATGCCGAGCTGCTCAGGAAAAGCGGATTCACCGAGGAGCAGATCTTAATGCAGCGCAGCACCGTAGACACCGACGAGATCGAGCGGCTTATAGATAAAAACGTTATCTTTACAATAGGCTCACTTGAGGCGGCCGTCGCCCTCAACAGTGTGGCAACGGCGCACAGAACGGTTATCGAGGTTCAGATAAAGATAGACACGGGTCTGGGCCGCTACGGTTTTTCACCCTCCGAAACAGACAAGATAGAAAACGTATTCAGACACATGCCGGTACTCGCGGTTGTCGGCGTATATACCCGCCTGTCCGCGCCGCAAAAGGCGCGAAGCAGCGCTAAAAAGCAGCTTGAAGCCTACAACGGGGTATTGGAGAGGCTTCAGGGAGACGGGTTCGAGACAGGAATGACGCACGCGCTTGACTCGACTTCAATGTTTCGCCTGAATACGGAGCCTTATGACGCCATATGCGCCGGAAGCGCTCTGACCGGCTTAGTTTACGGCCGGGAAAGACTGGGGCTCGCCGCTCCCGCATGGGTGGAAGCGGATATCGAGGAAATAAACTGGATGCAAAAGGGCGAGACCATAGGCGACGGAGCCGCCTGCAAGCTAAGGCGCAACTCACGCGTCGGTGTTTTATCCGTGGGCTGGTACAACGGCCTGGGTCTTGTGAGGGAAGGTCAAAACGAAGGCAAAAAAGGAATAGACGCTATCAAAACGTTTATTTCCGGGCCCCGATACGCTCCGACGGTTAAGGTAGCGGGGAAAAGGACTCATGTGCTGGGAAGGATAGGAATGACATTCACTCTTATAGACCTCACGGATATAGATTGCCGTCCGGGGGACATCGCGATGCTGGAGATCGACCCGCGCATGGTAAAGGGACTTCCCATAACCTACAGATAAAAAAGGAGCGAAATAATGGGCAGGATACACAGACTGCCGCCCCATTTGGCGGATATGATTGCCGCCGGAGAAGTTGTCGAGCGCCCGGGTTCGGTTGTTAAGGAGCTTGTAGAAAACTCGATAGACGCGGGCTCATCTTCAGTGACAATTGAAATACAGCGGGGAGGCATGAGCTATATCCGCGTTACGGATGACGGGTACGGCATGTCGGAGGAGGACGCAAAAACGGCGTTTTTACGGCACGCGACAAGCAAGCTCACCGACGAGCGCGGTCTTGAATCTATAAAATCGCTCGGTTTCAGAGGAGAGGCGCTTGCGGCAATAGCGGCGGTTTCAAACGTTGACATGCTCACGCGCGAGCGCGGGAGCGCTCAGGGTGTATCTTTATCTTTGTCGGGCGGCGAGCTTACGGAAGTTTTGCCTGCGGGTTGTCCGGAGGGAACGACCATAATTGTCCGCGACCTTTTTTTCAACACGCCCGCCAGGCTTAAGTTTATGAAAAAAGACTCCGCGGAAGGCGCGAATGTAACAAGCGCGGTAATAAAGCTCGCACTATCACACCCCGGGATTTCGGTGCGCTATATAAAAGACGGCAGGGAGGAGCTGAGCACGCCGGGAGACGGGGATGCCGCGTCGGCAGTCTACGCGGTTTTCGGGCGTGAGTTTTTTTCCGGTCTTCTTACCGCGGAGGCCAGCGCGGAGGGCGTTGATGTTAAAGGGTTCGTATCCGCGCCCGCAGCCGCGAGGGGCAATCGCAGCGCTCAGTATTTCTTTGTCAACGGCAGGAGCGTAAAATCCGCTCTTCTTACCTCGGCGCTTGAGCAGGCATACAAAAACAGCCTGTTCACAAACCGGTCCCCGGCTTGTGTGCTGTATATTAAAGTAAAGTATTCGGCCGTGGACGTTAACGTTCACCCGGCAAAAACCGAAGTTAAGTTTCTGTATGAGCGGGCGGTATTCGACGCGGTTTACTCCGCGGCGCTAGCCGCTCTTGCGGCGGAAAAAGGGCAAAGCGCGAAGGTCAGCCCGGTTTTGCCCGAAACAGGCGAGCAAAGACAGAGCACCGCCCCGGTGCAGAAAGATGATAAACCGCACTTTTTAAGACTCACCGCGGACGAATACAAGCAGTCAATGGGTGCGAATCTGACACTGCGCGACGCGCCTGCCGAGTACAGGACGGGCAGCCAAAACATAACGCCGGACACACAAGCGGTATTCGGTGCGAAAAAAGGTGCGGACAAAGCGGATGTCAGCACAAAAGAGCCTCGTGTGCCGGACTATACAAATTATTATACCGGGATTCAGCTCCCGGAAGATCATTCACCGGAGATAAGAGAAAAAGCTGCGCCGCCCGAGCGGAAGCAGCCGGACTTAAATCTCACGGCAGGAGCTGATTATAAGATTATAGGAGAGTGCTTTGACTCATATATAATCGTGCAGAGGGCGGATGAGATTATTTTTATAGACAAGCACGCGGCCCACGAGAGGATTAATTTCGACAGGCTGAAAAATCAGGCTTCGGCGCCGATGAGCCAGGAGCTTATTTCACCCGCGGCCGTTAAGCTGGACGGTGAGGACGCGGAGCTGCTTCTTGAAAACATCGGTATTCTCGAAGAGGCGGGTCTTGGAGTGGAAGATTTCGGGAGCGGGAGTATTTTAGTAAGAAGCCTGCCGCAGGGAATCGGTTATGACGAAGCGCAGGCGCTTATTGAGGAGCTCGCAGAGGCAATTAAGCTCGGCGGCAGACCCGGCGGGCTCGGCTCAAGGGATGAGGTTCTTGCGACCGTCGCCTGCAAGGCATCCGTGAAGGCCGGTTGGAAGACAGATCCGAAGGAGCTTGTGCCGATAGTTAAGGCGGTTGTGAGCGGTAAGGTAAAATACTGCCCTCACGGCAGGCCAGTAAGCCTGGCTATGCCCCGCTCGAGACTGGACAGGACATTTAAGCGCACCTGATATAATATCGGGGTACCGTTGAAAAAAATGGGCGTAATGCTGATCGGCATTACGCCCATTGTGCGCAATTCAGGGCAGTTCGACGGATATGACATGAATGATTACGTTACGAACAAAGGTCAGCTGCGGAGGAAATGCTCCAATCTGTCCATGCCCTTTTGTATATTTTCCATTGAGGCTGCGTAGGTCCATCTCATAAAGTTGGGAGCACCGAAACCGCTGCAGGGAACTACGGCTACATTCTCCTTTTCGAGGAAAGCGATAGCGAAATCGTTGCTGTCTTGCATCAGTCTCCCGCCGATGGTGCGGCCGACGAGCTTTTCGATATTCATCATTATATAAAAGGCTCCGTCCGGAACGATACATGAAACACCGTCCATTGCGTTAATCCTGCCGACTATATAGTTCCTTCGCTGCTCGAATACCGTTCGCATATCTTCTATGCTGCTCTGGTCTCCTAGAAGGGCCTCAAGAGCGGCGTACTGAGATATGGTGCTTGGCGCGCTGGTCGAGTGACTTAAATAATTGGACATAAGCTTTGCGATTTCTTTATTTGAGGCGCTGTAGCCTATACGCCAGCCTGTCATCGCGTATGACTTTGACACACCGTTAATCAGTATGGTGCGCTCTTTAACATCTTTGCCCAGCATCGTGACGCTGACAAACTTTCTGCCGTCGTATAGAAGGCTGTAGTATATCTCGTCCGACATAATATAAAGATCATGGCGCACGCAGACATCGACGAGCTTAATAAGCTCATCCCTGTTGTAGAACATCCCTGTCGGATTGCTGGGATTGTTAAGAATAATGAGCTTTGTGCGGGGAGTTATCGCGGCCTCAAGCTGCTCGGCGGTGATTTTAAAATCGGAGGCTTCGGTTGATTCTATAAATACCGGCGTCCCTCCGGCCATGCAGACCGCCTCGGGGTATGTGACCCAGTACGGCGCGGGGATTATCACTTCATCTCCCTGCGAGAGCAGGCAGCAGAGCGCGATATAAACGCTGTGCTTGGCGCCGCTCGCGATTACGATCTGAGAGCTTTCGTACTCGACGCCCCAGTCGGCCATCATTCGCCTGCAGACCGCGGCGCGAAGATCCGGCAATCCCGCGGCGGGCGTATATTTTGTTTTACCGTCGGCTATCGCCTTAATCGCCGCGTTTTTTATATTATCGGGCGTATCAAAGTCCGGCTCGCCGGTACCGAAACTGACGACATCCCGTCCTTCGGCCTTAAGTTTTTTCGCAAGGGCGTCTACCGCAAGCGTTGAGGACTCGCGTACAGCGAGCGCGGCGTTTGATAGTGGTTTCATGTTTACCTCCGTTATTTCGGCGAGTTCGGGCCGTGACTAATGCGTATTTAACACAGATTGAGCGGTAAACTCTTCCGCTGCCGTAAAGAGCGGATTCATCCGCCCGGCACTAAATATAATGCTGTGCAGTAATCCGAAGATTGCACAGCATTATATGCCTGATCTTGCAAAAAAGCAAGGCCGAACGCTATAAATATCAAAATTCTGCAATAATGAGAAAACCATTATGCAAAATAGCGGCCGAGTTGGTCACAACAGATAAATCACAGGGAAAAGGCGCCTATTGCTGTGGCTTCCGCTATACTGCCCAGGTCGATATAATCTATGCTGCCGGTCGTTCCGCGCGCCGCTTTGAGCGCGGCTGTCACCGATATCTCACCCGAAAGGCCACGTCTGCGTGCTTCCTTCACTGCCTCCGAGGAGGCTGCCTCTAGTGCGATTTTCTCGGCGTCGGACCTTTGTTCCGACACGAAGTTGCCCTCGGGAGTGTGAACGGTATAGCCGCGAATGCCGCCGGGAGTATGGTTTGGGTGTATCTCAACCTCGGTGGTAACGGAAATATTGCCCACGATAGCGCCGACGGCGTTCGCGACGCCCGCGTTTTCAGGGATAACGCACTCGGTGCCCAGAGCCTTAGCCACGTCCGGCAGGAATATATGTATGGGCGCGCCTATGCCGACAAGCGCCGCGCTCGTGAGAAAGTTAAATGAAAAGTAAGGCTTCTCATCTCTTCCGGCGGCTTCCCAGCCGCGCTCTATAAGCCGCGAAAGCTGCGCGTCGGGGGGTTCGCGGCGAAGCTCGGGGTATGTGTCCTGAAGCAGTACGCGTACGATGTTGCAGTAGAGCTTTTTTTTCACGGCGTCATAGACACTTTCGCAGAAGCGTGTGAGCTCGTCTTCGCTTGTTTCGTCCAGCTCCAGGCAGCGCATAACAAACATGGCGGTCAGCCTTGCCGCTTCGGAATCGTAGCCGGAAAAATCACCGCGTATGTGCATTATGTCGGTAGGCGTCAGGCCGCTGCGTATTATTACGCCTTCGGTCTCGAGCCTTGAGGTTTTCAGATGATATATGTCTGTCCCTGACTGCGCGGCTGCCTCGCGGATATCGAGGGGGCCGTTTTTCAAAGCGGCGCAAAATCGCTTTTCCTCTTCGCTGTAGTTTGAAGCCGACGTTATATCTTTGAGAAGGCAGAAAAACTCATGTATCGGCTGTGTATGCGGGCTTTTTGTTTTCAGCAGATCGCGCAGCTTCTCTAAAACCGAAGGCTCGTTTTTCGCGAGAAGGGATATAGGCAGAACACGGCCTGTCTCGACGGAAAGCCTGCCGTTTCGCACACGCACCGCGGAATCCCCGCCCAAACCGAAGGTGTCTATGAAAACACCCTTAACGAAGGTGCGCCAGGCGCCGATGCTTATTCCCTCCGTTACTTTTACGGGCACCCCTGCGCGCACAAGCGATATATCCGTTGTTGTTCCGCCCATATCGACTATGACGGCGTTTGGCCTTGAGGCAAGCTTCATACCGCCTAAAACCGAAGCCGCGGGGCCGCATAATATTGTTTCCACCGGACGCAGCCGAGAAAAGCTTTCGGACATAAGACTTCCGTCGCTTCGCACAACAACGACCGGTGCGTTAACACCTCTGTCACGAAAAGACTTTTCGATCGCCGCGAGAAACTCGTCTATTATCGGCACAAGCTTCGCGTTGAGCAGAGTTCCGCTGCCGCGCTGTACGGAGTCCAGACCGGAAAAGAGCTCGCTTCCGCATACGACAGGTATGCCCCGCCGGGAGGAAAAGAACTCCTTAGCGGCCTTTTCGCAGGCGCCGCCGTTTTTTACCGCGAACATTTCGACTACGCCGAGACTGTCCGCGTCGCGCAGCCATTCCCCGGCGTCCGACAGCAGAGCCTCCCAATCGGGAGAGGCGACTACGGTACCGTCGAATGTTCCCATGTCATCACAGAAAAAGAGTTCCTCGGCGCTCATGTCTCCGTAGCCGGAGCCGACGCGGTCAAGAGTATCTTTTCCCACACCGATAAAAAGAAGCTTCGCTCTGCGCCCTTTACCCTCCACGCAGGCATTGGTCGCCAGCGTAGTTGAAAGCGAAGCCATTGAGGCTTCTTTCAGGTATCTTTCGGGCAGGGCGTCGAGCGCCCGGCTGATGCCGAGCGAGAGATCGTCCCGCGTTGTAAGGGCTTTAGCGCAGGCAAGCACGGATGCGCTGTCAAAATCATAAGCTACGGCGTCCGTATAAGTTCCGCCGGTGTCCACTCCGATACCGATTTTCATTTTGCACCTCTGGTTTATTTTTTACGTCGTTTTATAGAAACGATATGTGAGCGTAGTTTTACGAATATTAAAAAACGGACAGCGCGAACGCGGTCCATTGCTAAGAAGGCTGCCGCCGTCCCCGCGGCAGCACATCGATGTTTCGGGAAAAAATATAGCATGTAACGGCTGTTATTGTCAAGAGCCGCGCGGCCCTGCCGGAGTGATTATATAAACCTGTCGAACCGCTCATATTCACTCCGAATGTATAATCGACAGATTAACCCATAATAACAAAAAACTGCTTAAAATCAATGCTTTTAAACATTATCCACACAGTTATCCACATCAATTATGTAAAGCAGCGGGGCATAATATGTGAATATCGAGTTTACATAATAGTAATCAGACGTGTTTTGTCATCCTTCGACTATTTACACACTTTGCGCGTATAATGAGTAATGACCCGGAGAACGAGGTGCCTGAAATTACCTATGATGACAGTCGGAATTCGAGTTCTTTGCACGACAAACGTGCGAGTACTGGAAATCACGCAGGTGATGTGTTAATATTACTCGGAAGGAAGTGAGCCTCTTGAGGATGAGAAAAAAGAAAAATTTGATCCCCAGGATGGAAAAGGCTTCTGCCGTACTGGCCGGCGATCCGACATCGCTGCGCGGGCGCTGGCTGGAGGAGTATCCGGGGTACAAAGAGCTTCATATAGAGCTTGGATGCGGAAAAGGCGCTTTTACCGCCGGCATGGCCGCGGAGCACGGGGACATTCTGTTCGCGGCGATGGAACGTGTGCCGGACGCTATGGTTGTCGCGATGGAAAAGGCCGCCCAATCCGGTCTCGAAAACGTGCGCTTTATAGACGCCGACGCCGTGCACGCCGGTGAAATATTCGCGGACGGCGAGGCGGAGCGCATATACATTAACTTTTGTGACCCGTGGCCCGGAAAGAAGCGCGCGAAAAGAAGGCTTACCGCGCCGGCCTTTCTGAGTATCTATGCCGCTATTCTTAAAAAAGACGGCGAAATATGGTTTAAAACGGATAACACAGACCTTTTCGAGTGGTCTCTTGCGACATTTAAGGAGTGCGGCTGGACCTGCTCCGATATAACCCGGGATTTGCACGCGGACGGGCCTTGCGGCATAATGACCGATTATGAGATGAAGTTTTACTCGGAGGGCAAGCCGATATGCCGCTTTACAGCAAAGAAGGCCGGTGAGCGGAGTTGAGATTTATATCCTGGAATGTAAACGGGCTCAGGGCATGCGTCAACAAGGGATTTGAAGATATCTTCCGGAAGCTTGACGCAGATTTTTTCTGCCTGCAGGAGACAAAACTGCAGCCGCACCAGATAGAACTTCTAACACCGGGATATAACCAGTTCTGGTGCTCCGCCGAAAAAAAGGGATATTCGGGTACCGCGATATTTTCAAAGATCGAGCCTCTCGATGTTTTCTACGGTTTGGGAATAAAAGAACACGACTCCGAGGGCCGTGTCATCACGCTCGAATTTGAAAAGTTTTTCCTGGTATGCGTTTATACGCCCAATTCGCAGGACGGTCTGCGCCGACTTTCCTACCGCATGGACTGGGAAGACGCTTTCCGCCGTTATCTGATCGGCCTGGACGCTAAGAAACCGGTTGTCGTCTGCGGAGACATGAACGTCGCTCACAAGGAAATAGACCTCAAAAACCCGAAAACGAACAGGATGAACCCGGGCTTCACCGACGAGGAGCGCGAGAAAATGACGCAGCTGCTTGATTCGGGCTTTACGGATACATTCAGATACCTTTATCCGGAGCTTACGGGTGCTTATACATGGTGGAGCTTCAGGTCAAACGCGCGGGCGAACAACACAGGCTGGCGTATTGACTATTTCATCGTATCCGACAGCCTGCGCGGGAATATCGATAAGGCCTTTATCTGCCCGGAAATCACCGGGAGCGATCACTGCCCCGTAGGGCTTGAGCTTGTATGGTAGAGTTTAATATCCCGGGAAAGCTGGTGCTCGCGCCTATGGCGGGAGTGACCGATCTGGCTTTCAGAGAGGTATGCCGGGAGCAGGGCGCCGCTTTCGCTTACACGGAGATGGTCAGCGCGAAGGCGCTGATATACCAGGATAAAAAGACGCGCGAGCTTATCTTAAGCTCTCCGGCGGACACGCCTGTCGCTATACAGATTTTCGGCAGCGAGCCGGAGATAATGGCCGCTGCCGCCGCGAAGGCTTATTCTATTACGCCTTGCGCCGCGATAGACATAAACATGGGTTGTCCGACCGGAAAGATCGTAAAAAACGGAGAGGGCAGCGCGCTCATGCGAAGCCCCGAGCTGGCAGGGCGCATAGTAGAGGCCGTTGTATCGGCCGTAAGCGTTCCGGTGACGGTTAAGATACGCAAGGGATGGGACAAAGGCAGCGTGAACGCCGTAGAGGTCGCGCGTGTATGCCAAAGCGCCGGAGCTTCCGCCATAACCGTACACGGACGCACCCGGGCGCAGATGTACGCCGGAACGGTTGACAGGGACATAATCCGTGAGGTAAAAAGAAGCGTCACTATACCGGTGATAGCAAACGGAGATGTATTCGAGCCGGAGGACGCCAAAAGGCTGCTCGATTATACGGGAGCGGATGCCGTTATGATAGGACGCGGCGCTTTGGGAGAACCCTGGATTTTCTCGCGCGCGAGCGCCGCATTGAGCGGCAGTCCGATACCGCCGAAACCGTCGGTCCGGGAGCGGGCCGAGACCGCCATGAGGCAATTTCGCCGCGCGTCGGAGCTAAAAGGCGAAAGGATCGCCTGTCTTGAGGCTCGAAAGCATTACTGCTGGTATTTAAGAGGCATAGCTTACTCCGGTTACTATAAAGAGCAGATTATCCGCGCCTGCACGCTGGATGATCTTGAGCGCATAACCGACGGAATAAAAAGGGACCTGAGGT
>JAAYBW010000208.1 GCA_012729975.1 Clostridiales bacterium | reverse complement strand
TTTATAGGAACACACGACTTTTCCGCTGTTCGTTCTGTGGGAACCGAAACAAAATCCTCCGTGAGAACCGTCTACTATTTTGATATCACAAAAGACCATGATTTAATTGAGTTTAAAATAAGCGCTAATGGCTTCCTTTACAACATGGCCAGGGCAATGGTCGGAACGGTTGTGTTTACTGCTTTGGGCAAAATTTCTCCCGATAGCATATCATCCATACTTGCCGCCGGTGACAGACGGCTATCGGGACCTACAGCCCCTGCTTGCGGCTTATATATGACATATGTCGAATATGGCGGACCTGTTGGAGAAATGATGGAGTCCTGAAGGGCATATTATGAAAAAGAAGCTTAGCAAAAAATCAAGAATAGTCGGTTCCGTTATCTCTGCTGCAGTTTTGGCAGCGCTGATATTTCTTGCGGTATATCTTATCAGCAACAGAGAAATGCTGACGGGCGAAGCCATATCTCGCTTGTTCGGCCATCTGATAGACGATGAGAGCGATGGCTCTAAAGGTTATGCGTTTGATGTATACTCTGATAATGTATTCGGAGAATTGTCAGGCGGTCTTATATCTGCTTCCGGAGTCAGCATTCAGGTATTTAATGAAAACGGTGGGGAAATAGCCCACGATGCCGTATCGCTTTCATCTCCCGCTGTCGAGTCCGGAAGTAAGCGTGCAGCGGTTTGGGATGTAGGTACAACAACACTTATGCTTTTAGGTACATCGGGTAGAATAATGCAACTTGATGTGCCGGGTCGCATAATAAGCGTTTCGCTAAATTCTAACGACTGGCTCGCACTCTGTTCCGAAGAACCGGGATATAAGGGATCGGTAACAGTTTATAATCCCGATAGGGAAGTTGTTTATATTTGGTATTCCGGTACCGGATATATATTGGACGCCGATGTCTCGCCGGGAAACGGCAAAATGGCTGCAACTACAATGACAGATAAAGGCGGGCGTGCGATTATCTTTTCTTTGGACAGTGAAACAGAACGCGGTGTTTATCTGACACAAGACGATATTGGTTTTGATATTGAGTTTCTTACAGACAACCGGATATGCCTGCTTTCAGACAACAGCCTTACAATACTGGATGCAGACGCAAAACCGGTCGGAATCTATGATTTCAGCGGTGAATACCTAAGAGATTACAGCCTGAAAGGCAGCGGTTTTTCAGTTTTATTGCTAAGTGATTATAAAACCGGCGATACCTGCCGCTTAGCGACCGTAAATTCCTCCGGAGAAGAGATAACTTCAGCAAACCTGGCAAGCGAGGTTAAATCTATCAGAGCATGCGGAAAATACATAGCTGTAGTGTTCCCGGGGGCAATAGCCGTGTACGACGAAAAACTCCAACTGAATGCTACGATTACGGATGCATCAGGTTTTATAGACGCTTTCATTACTTCCGATGGCAAGATTCTGGCCGTTACTGCCGCTCAGGCACGTCTTTATACTCAATGATTTCTCCGATTAAGGAAGGAGCCATCAATGACTGTAATTATCGATCTGGTCCTTGTTGCTATATTGGCTGTGTCCGGCTGGAGCGGTTACCGCAAAGGCTTTATTTTAGGATTAAGCGGTGTCCTGGCATTAATCATTGCGTTTTATGGAGCAAATCTGGTTGCTGAGACATATTCATCAGAATTTACGGTCATACTCGAGCCTTTTGTAAGCGGGCTGGTTGACAAAGCAGTAGACGATGCGGCTGAAAAAGTCGAAGAAACTGATTATCAAGGCAATGACGAAACTGAAGGTATGAAAAATAAAAAGGTATACGACGTATCTTTCGAAAGCCTTCGTAAACTCGGTATTTTAAAAACGGCAGCTGAGAACATCAGCAATGAAATAAGCGAGAGCGTAACTGAAGTCGGTCAAAACCTAAAGAATACCCTTGTTAAAAAACTTTGTTCGACAATTGCTTATGTTATTACACTTATTGTTGTCTTTATTCTTATATTGATTGTCATTACAGTTATTGCCAATATTCTCAATCTTGCATTTAAGTTACCGGGACTTGAGCTAATTAATGATATCCTCGGTACAGCGCTTGGGTTGCTTAAGGGTCTTATACTTGTATTTGTAATCGCATGGGTGCTCCGTTTTACCGGTTTCCTATTGTCAGAAGAAAGAATTGATAATACCTTTGTATTGAAGTGGCTGATAGCGTATAATCCGATAACCGCTATACTGGGACTGTAATTGCATAGAATCGGTTTTCCTTATCAAATATGCATGCTACGGCTTGATTTATATCGTTCCTCAGTTCACAAAGGCAGGTAACCCGATGAACATTCCGAATATTCTCTCTCTTTTCAGGCTTTGTCTCGTTCCCGCTTTCATAATCATTTACTTCAGCGGATTACAACACTCATCCTTATTAGCCGTTGCTATATTTATACTTGCCTCCCTAACAGATGTGCTTGACGGTATGCTGGCAAGAAAACTTAACAAAATAACAACTCTCGGTAAAATTCTCGACCCTTTGGGTGACAAGCTTATGACCGCATCCGTACTCGCATGTATTACGATAGACAAAATAATTCCGTTATGGGCCCTTATTGTTTTATTGATCAAAGAGTTCTTAATGGGCTTGGGCGGGCTTATATTATATAATAAGATTTCAGATATGCCGCCTGCGAACTTTATTGGCAAATCTTCAACCGTTGTTTTTTTTATAGCTTGTGTTATACTCATGTTGTTTGATAATATTCCGGATAAATGGTCTACAGCCGTGATTTGCGCTGCCCTCGCCGTCATGTCTGTAGCATTTACCAGATATTTATTTTGCTTTATAAAAACTTTACGTAAAAATAATACACATTCCACGCCCGACACATTAGATGCGGGGTGGGATGATAGTGACTAACCTTAAAAGGAGTAAAAGATGCAGCCAACAATATGTACCAGATGCAAAAAGAACGTTGCTGTCGTATTTATTACAAAACTTGAAAACGGCAAGTCCGTTAACGAGGGCCTGTGCCTTAAATGCGCTAAAGAACTTGGCATAAAGCCTGTTCAGGATATGATGCAGAATATGGGTATAAGCGATGATGAACTCGACGGTATATCCACCGAAATGCTCAATGCTTTCGGGGGAGCGGAAGCGCTTGACAACATAGACGACGATGGTGACGACGAAAACGGAAAAACAGCGACCTTTCCGTTCCTTAACAAATTGTTTACTAATCCTTCCCGTGATGACCAACAGCGCCCCCAGAGAGATAATCCCAAGGAACCGGATAAGAGTGGTGCACGAGGACAAAAACGTAAATTTCTCGAAAACTACTGCGTTTCTCTGACAAAAAAAGCTCAGGACGGTAAACTTGACCGGATAATAGGACGTGAAGAAGAGACCGAACGCGTTATCCAGATCCTGAACCGCCGACAAAAGAATAACCCATGTCTGATAGGGGAGCCCGGTGTCGGTAAAACCGCTATTGCTGAGGGATTAGCTCAGAAAATAGTGCGCGGAGACGTACCATATAAACTTCGAGATAAGGAAGTCTATTTGCTGGATCTGACATCTCTTGTCGCCGGAACACAGTTTCGCGGTCAATTTGAAAGCCGTATGAAAGGGCTTATAGATGAAATTAAAAAGCAGGGCAACATAATACTTGTCATTGACGAAGTTCACAGCATAGTCGGCGCCGGAGATGCCGAGGGAAGCATGAACGCCGCAAACATACTTAAACCCGCTCTTTCTCGCGGAGAGATACAGGTTATCGGTGCTACTACTTTTAATGAGTATCGTAAACACATAGAGAAAGATTCGGCGCTTGAACGCCGATTCCAGCCTGTTACCGTAAACGAACCTTCTATCGATCAATCTATCCAGATAATAAAGGGAATAGCCAAATACTACGAGGACTTCCACGGCGTATTTATATCTGATGAAATGGCAAGGCAGTCTGTGCTGCTGTCCGAGCGCTATATAACCGATAGATACCTGCCTGACAAAGCTATCGATCTGTTGGATGAGGCTTGCAGCGATGTCAACCTTAAAAATGAAACTATTACTCGTGAAGCGGAGATAAAAAAAGAGCTCGATGACCTTTCCCGTGAGCGTGAAATGCTCTTGAATGAATCTGAGGAAAGCGAATCAAATTATGCAAGACTTGCTAATCTCAGAAGCCGCGAGCTTCAGCTTGGGCGTGAATTATCTGTAATCCAAGCACAGGGCAGGCCCGCTCTCACTCTTGACAATCTGGCCAGAATAATCGAAATGTGGACGAAAATTCCCGCCAGCAGTATCAGAGAAGACGAATTCGAGCGCCTCTCCAAGCTTGGTCAAAGGCTCAAAACCCATATCGTCGGTCAGGACGAAGCAGTGGATGCGGTATGCGCCGCCATCAAGCGCAACAGAGTGGGTATATCTGCAAAACGCAAACCGGTTTCCTTCATATTTATCGGCTCTACCGGTATAGGAAAGACAGAGCTTGTTAAAAGGTTGGCCGATGATCTATTTAACGCGCCTGAATCGCTTATTAGGCTTGATATGTCCGAATTTATGGAAAAACACGCAGTTTCCCGTATAATCGGCTCTCCTCCTGGATATGTAGGATATGATGAAGCGGGTCAGCTTACCGAGAAAATTCGTCGTAAACCGTACTCTGTCATACTTTTCGATGAGATCGAGAAGGCTCATCCGGATGTACTAAACATCCTGCTGCAGATTCTTGATGACGGGCACATAACCGATGCTCACGGAAGAACGATAAACTTTGAAAATACAGTTATAATAATGACAACAAACGCCGGGAGCGACAAGCGAGACAGCAGTGTTGGCTTTAACCGCAGCATAAACGAACAGAGTCGCGAGAAAGCCTTAAAAGCGCTTAATGATTTCCTGCGCCCCGAATTTATTAACCGAGTGGACGAAATCGTATATTTCAACAAACTAACAGAGGAAGACTTTGTTAAGATTGCCGCCATCATGATGAAAGAACTCAGCGACAACCTGGAGGAAAAGGGGTACATGATCAGATACGACGATGGAGTACTCAAATACCTTGTAAAAAAATCTTTCTCCGAGACATATGGCGCTCGTAACCTGCGGCGATTAATCCAAAAAGAAGTCGAGGATCAGATTGCAGAAGTAATTATCACTAACTATACATCGAACGCCAGAACCATTGTTATTTCGACTGACGGCGAAAAAGTCTTCTCCGTTATGCAGTAATACAAATCAGACGGAGGTCACCCATTAGTTGAGTGACCTCCGTTCGTACTGTTGGTACACGTCGGTTCAATCGCATAAAAGCTGGGGCTCGTACCGGTCAAGGATGCTGAAGTATCCGGCCCGTGCGAGTCTTTTTTGATTTGTGGTTTATTTATAAAAGCTCAAGGTTTCTCATGCGGTTTAAATACCAATGCGACAATATAACCGAATATAATCGCTGCGGATACTCCGGCAGCGGCTGCCGTCAACCCGCCCGTCAGGACACCGAGAGCTCCATACTCAGCCACTGCTTCTTTTATACCTACTGCAAGCGTGTAACCAAAACCGGTAAGTGGTATGCTCGCTCCCGCTCCTGCCCAATCCGCAAAGGGACCGTAAACTCCTACAGCGCCGAGCAGTACTCCCGCAACAACGTATGAAACAAGTATTTTTGCAGGAGTCAGCCTTGTTTTGTCAATCAGCACCTGCCCAATAACACAAAGCAAACCTCCTGCTAAAAAAGCCTTAACATACTCCCAAAGCATCAAAAACCCTCCCCGGAGGAACATATTGTGACAGCGTGACTGATGCCCGGTATACTTTCCCCCTGTCCTGATGTTACCGGCGACATAAGTGCCCCTGTTGCGGAGATGAGTACTTTCTTCCATCTTCCGCTTCTGACACCCGCCAGCAGATATCCGCACAGAACAGAAGCAGCGCAGCCGCAGCCTGACGCCCCTGCGTGTACATCCTGCTCTTCAAGTGAATATAGAAGCAGACCACAGTCATCACATATCGCAGAAAGATCAAAGCCGTCCCGTGAAAAAAGATCCAGTAAAATGTCATGACCCACCTTGCCGAGGTCGCCTGTTACAATCAGGTCATAATCACCGGGCTTTATTGAAAAGTCTGCTAAATGAGTACTGATCGTTTCATATGCCGCGGGTGCCATGGCGGCACCCATGTTATTTACATCAGATATGCCCGCGTCTTTAATCGTACCTATTGTAACATTCGTAATGAACGGTCCCTGCCCGACAGCACTGAGTACTGCGCAGCCTGCCGCGGTAGCTGTCCATTGAGCAGTCGGAGTTCGCTGCCCGCCATATTCAAGAGGCGTGCGGAATTGCCGCTCAGCACTGCAAAAATGCGAAGAGGTTATTACTGCTGCCTTGTCGGCGTATCCGCCGTCTATTGACATCGCTGCCA
Organism: Clostridiales bacterium; assembly: GCA_012729975.1. GTDB lineage: Bacteria > Bacillota > Clostridia > Oscillospirales > Oscillospiraceae > JAAYBW01. Next base: position 41,660 of record JAAYBW010000208.1, on the reverse strand, counting down.
GAGCCAGCCCCTGCGCAATTGTTGAACATGCGCCGTAAAGTCCCAAAAAAGGTATGCCGCTGTCTCGCATTGAATAAGACGAAGCAGTGCATTGGTTGAGCAGATCACCGGCAAAAATATAACGCAGCTGCGAAGGCGACAGCATCGCTTTATCGCAGGCAATAGAAAAAACCTTCTGCTGCATTGTTGTTTCTGCTTTTTCCCAGCTTTTCTGGCCAAATCGACTGTCAGCGCTGATATAGTCGAACCATGAACCCAGCGGACCGTCTCCCTCTTTTTTTGAGCCTACAGCAGCGCTTGCGACTATCGAAGGCGGATTATCAAAGCGGATACTCTGCTTTCCTATATATTTAGTGCCCAAAATATCACTTCCCAAGATATCTTAAGCACTTGAACCGCGATTATTCTTCCATATTATAGGCCTACTAACGCAGCAGCTTAATAGCTTTATCTATAGAATACTTTTCATCACCCAAAGGCTTGGAAGCATTTCTGTGATCGAAACTGGTGCAAAACGTAGTTACATCTGCGCGTAGTTTCCTTGTATATTCTCCGATAAGAATACTTAACGCTTTACAGAGAAGTGAATACTCATCAAATTTTAATTCACGTTTTCCGGCTTCAAGTATCAGTGCAGCATGTGATAAGCATATAAATGGCTGAGAGGCAAGTTTATTTTTAAAATCCGGATCGTTTTGCCATAGGTAAACGACATTGGAGGCATAACGCTTCTGGGTGTGGTCTACTTTATAGCATATGAAACATGACGCCGAAAGGCGGGTCATCTCGTCTGTCAAGTCACTGTTATGAGCTTTCTTTGACATTAAGTGTTTTTTATCGCCGGAAACCGGAGTACTCATTATATCTGACAAATAATCAAGATGACTTTCAAGTATTAACCCAAGCGCAAGTTTGTTATTCATAGAAAACAGTCTTTCGAAATGGGAGGCGCAGAATCCCTGTTCATTCATTTTTATCCTTATATCCGGGTCCATCATAGCCGCACCGAGAGCATAACTAAGCGTCGATTCCTCAAGCTTGTTTTTTAAGTAACACATCGGGCAGCCTTCTTGCAGACTGAAGGCATCGTTTATAGCTATGGTGAAAATTTTCTCCGGCATGCCGACACCACCTTTGACTTTATATGCGAAATACTATATAATATACAAATTATAATATAATCGGTGGCATATATGCAATATATTGTGTGTGATAACGAAATAATGTTATCGGGGATCGCCGATTTCGATCCCGTTAAAATATTCGAGTGTGGACAATGCTTCCGCTGGAATGCAGATAAACATGGTGTCTATACGGGTATAGCCATGGGGCATGCCTTAAGCGTTCGTTCTGCCGGTGACCGCATTTTTTTAGGCTGCAGCGAAGACGACTTCCATAAGGTCTGGTACGATTATTTTGATTTGAACCGTGACTATGAGGCCATCAGAAGATCATTGCCGCGTGACCCATACACGACTGCAGCAGCAGAGTTCGGTAAAGGCATTCGCATATTAAATCAGGACAAATGGGAGACTCTATGTTCATTTGTGATATCACAATGCAATAATATTCCGCGAATTAAAAAAATCATAGAGTCCTTTTGCTCGCTGTTCGGAGACCCCTTTGAATACTCCGGAAAACTGCTGTATACTTTCCCGTCGGTTAATATGACCGCATCCCTTTCAGAAAAAGATCTTGAACCCATACGCTGCGGATATAGAGCACCGTATATACTGGAAGCCGCAAGAGCGCTTTCCTCAGGTGCGCTGAATCTCGACGCCCTTTCATCCTCCGGTTTTCAGTATGCATTGGAATCACTGAAAACGATTAAAGGTATCGGGGATAAAGTTGCCAACTGCGTACTGCTCTTCGGTCTGCATATACCGGGCGCGTTCCCGATAGATACATGGGTGAGACAGGCACTCAAAGCGCACTATCCGAATGGTTTCGACCCTTCTTTATTCGGCGAAGCCGCCGGTATCGCCCAGCAGTACATATTTTATTATGCACGCTCCGGGAACCTATGACGCCAAATCACACGAATATACCGGCTTCCTGTTTTTATTGACATACGCATATTGGGGTAGTAAAATACGAATTTAACAAAGCAGCCCGCTAAAGGATTTCAGAAGGGGGGAACTATCAAGTGGAAACGTCAGATAATTTCTACAGCAGGATAGTCGGAGAGGGAATTACATTTGATGATATACTATTGGTTCCGGCTGCGAGCGAGGTTATACCATCCGATGTAAGTCTCGATACCAGGCTTACGAAAAAGATCCGTCTAAATATACCTTTAATATCCGCTGCGATGGATACCGTTACAGAATCGCGTATGGCGATAGCGGTTGCCAGAGAAGGCGGTATCGGAATTATCCATAAGAACATGAGCATTGAACAGCAGGCCGAGCAGGTCGACATGGTCAAGCGCTCTGAGAACGGTGTGATATCCAATCCGTTTTACCTGGGTCCCGATAACTCGCTATTCGAGGCTGATGCACTTATGGCAAAATACAAAATATCGGGTGTTCCCATTGTGCATAACAATCGTTTAGTCGGAATAATTACTAACCGAGATATGAAGTTTGAGGATGATCTGACACGCAAAATAAGCGATGTTATGACAAAGGACGGGTTAATAACAGCCCGCGAGGGAACAACGCTGGCCGAAGCGCGTGAAATCCTTCACATTCATAAAATTGAGAAACTGCCTATAGTCGATGACAATTTTGCTCTCAAGGGTCTGATTACCATAAAGGATATTGAGAAAGCCGTAACATATCCACATTCTGCGAGAGATGAAAAGGGACGCCTGCTCGTAGGTGCAGCCATTGGCACCACCTATGATGTACTTGATCGGGCTTCAGCCCTTGCGGAAGCAGGTGTTGATGTTCTCGTACTAGACTCTGCTCACGCGCATTCTCACAATATTCTCGATACCGTTAAAGTGATTAAGCTGCATTTCCCGGAAATTCAGCTCATCGCCGGAAATGTTGCAACGGCAGACGGAGCGAAAGCTCTTATTGATGCGGGAGCCGATTGTGTTAAGGTAGGTATCGGACCGGGATCGATATGCACTACTCGTGTAATAGCCGGCATAGGCGTACCTCAGATCACAGCAATAGCCGACGCTGCGGAAATGGCAGCTAAATATGATATACCCATCATTGCTGATGGAGGCATTAAATACTCGGGTGATATCGTAAAGGCGATTGCTGCGGGAGCTTCAAGCGTAATGATAGGATCGCTTTTCGCGGGATGCGACGAAAGCCCGGGTGAAACCGAGGTTTATCAGGGAAGACAATTCAAAGTCTATCGCGGTATGGGCTCAATTTCGGCAATGTCGAGCGGCAGTAAGGATCGTTATTTTCAGGAGAAAAACAGGAAACTGGTTCCTGAGGGTGTTGAAGGCCGTGTTCCATATAAAGGGAGTGTTTCCGATACAATATTTCAAATGATGGGCGGTCTGCGCAGCGGAATGGGATACTGTGGAACACCTGACATAGAGTCACTTCGCACAAAGGCGCGTTTTATCAAAATAACAAGCGCGGGACTGCGCGAGAGCCATCCACATGACATATATATAACAAAAGAAGCTCCGAACTACAGCATGAACGTCCAGTAAGCTTTTTTAATGAAAGGGGAACGGTTTATGGGAAATACCGATATTCTCCGTCAGATGATAGCGGACTCAAATCGTATTGTTTTCTTCGGAGGTGCAGGAGTAAGCACCGAATCAGGAATCCCTGACTTTCGCAGTGTTGACGGTCTTTATAACCAAAAATACAGATATCCCCCGGAAACGATACTCAGCCGAAGCTATTTCCTTAAATATACTGAAGATTTTTACACGTTTTATAAAGAAAAATTACTCTATCCGTCAGCAAAGCCAAATTCTTGCCATAGAGCGCTCGCGCTGTTGGAGAATAAAGGGAAACTAAGTTCTGTAGTAACTCAGAATGTAGATGGTCTTCATCAAGCCGCGGGCAGTAAGAATGTTCTTGAACTGCACGGCAGTGTCCACCGAAATTTCTGCATGCTTTGCGGGAAAAGCTATAATCTTTCGTATATAATATCAAGTCCCGGAGTTCCGACTTGCTCCTGCGGCGGTACAATCAAACCTGATGTTGTTTTATATGAAGAGGGTCTGGACAACAAGGTTCTCAACTCCGCTATATCTGCTATAAGTAAAGCTGATATGCTGATAGTCGGAGGTACATCACTGGTCGTATATCCTGCCGCCGGATTGGTAGACTTCTATAATGGAAATCGTTTGGTTCTCATTAACAAAAGCAGCACCTCACTTGATAAAAAAGCCGACCTTGTCATAAATGACAGTATAGGAGAGGTTTTCTCATATTATGTTTAATCATCCCCGAACTGATATTCTTGGGGTCGGCTTTGATTCCTTAACAATGTCTGAAGCGATCCAGATGGCCGAATCTTTGCCCCCACAATCCTACATTGTTACACCGAATCCCGAAATCGTGTGGGCAGCCCGCAATGATGCGGCCCTGCTGACCGCTCTCAATGAAGCTGCACTGGTCATACCCGACGGAGTCGGAATTACCTACGCCGCAAAGATACTCGGCACGCCTCTGAAAAGTCGCATACCCGGAATAGATTTCGCCACTCAGCTTATTGAGCGCCTGGCTCAAAGTCACGGCAGACTCTTCTTGCTGGGCGCTAAGCCGGGAGTAGCTGAAAAAGCTGCAGAAAACCTCGTCTCCCGGTATAATGGTTTGGTAATATGCGGTACTCACGACGGTTTTTTTGAAGATGACGCAGCTGTAGCCGATCTGATACGTGAAGCGCAGGCAGATCTGCTTTTCGTTTGTCTTGGCTCACCGAAGCAGGAGCTTTGGATGAAATCTTACGCAAAGTCTTCCGGAGCAAAACTTATGCTCGGACTCGGCGGTACGCTCGATGTTTTCGCCGGTGTCGTTAAGCGCGCACCGCAATTATGGTGTCGTTTTGGCTTTGAATGGCTGTATCGACTTATACGACAGCCGACAAGAATAAAGCGAATGATCAAACTGCCTGTCTTTTTACTTGCTGCAGTATGGCGGAGGCTGAATAATGGGTAAGCTTATTGTATTTGAAGGCATAGACGGTTCCGGTAAGTCCACGCAGTTCAATATGCTTGCTGAATTACTCAGGCATATTGGAAATGAGTTTGTTCAGGTAAGCTTCCCAAGATATTCCGAGCCTTCATCGGCGCTGATAAGGATGTATCTTAACGGAGAATTCGGATCAAAACCTGACGATGTTAATCCTTATGCTGCTGCAGCCTTTTTTGCTTTAGATCGTTTTGCCTCATACCGCATCGATTGGGGAAATTACTATAATCTGGGCGGAACGGTGCTTACAGACCGCTACACAACTTCGAATGCCGTCCATCAAGCCTCCAAGCTTTCGAGCGGCGGATTGCGCGAAGTGTTTTGGGATTGGCTTTATGATTTTGAATTTAACCTTCTGTGCATACCAAAGCCGGATATAGTTGTTTTTTTGGATGTCCCAGCCGATCTTGCAGCAAAGCAGATTGAAAAGCGGCGTTTGGAGACAAAGTCGGGAACGGATATACACGAAACGGATTTTGAATACCTCAGCAGATGCTCCGAGTGCGCTATTGAAGCAGCAGCACATTTTGGCTGGCACAGAATTGATTGTGCTCCAAACGGTACAATGAGAAGCGTTGAAAGTATACATTCGCAAATAACAGCTCTGATTACCTCAATAGTGAAAAAGGATGACTAAAATGGTATATATTTTGTTAGGCACCGGGTTTGAGGAAACAGAAGCCGTGGCGTCTTACGGCATTCTTTGCCGAGGAGGAGTGAAAGCCGCATTTGTCGGCGTTAACTCAAACAAAGTAAAAGGCAGCCACGGAATTGAGATAACATGTGACTGTGGTATAACGGATATCGACCTTAATGAAGCAGAAATAGTTGTTGTCCCCGGTGGCCTTCGCGGGGTTAAAAGCATTAAAGAATCTCAAAAGACTATGGAACTTCTAAAAAAGGCAAGCGAAATGGGCACTCCGCTTGCCGCTATATGCGCCGGGCCGACCGTACTCGCGGAACTTGGCATTATGAAGAATGTTAAAGCTTGCTGTTATCCCGGAATGGAATCATTTATCCCGGGCGCTGATATCGACAACTCTTTCATGGCCAGAACCGATGGAAGTATAATTACCGGCCGCTCCCCCGGTGCCTCAATACACTTCGGGCTTGAGCTTCTTAAGTTTTTGAAAGGTGAGGCACACGCGAAGAAAATAGCCGGAGAAATGTTTTATGACTACTGAACTCAGCACATTGAAAGCAGCGCTCAGAGCTACTGTCAAGGAGCGGATAGACGCGCTTGATACCGACTATATATCTCTCTCAGACCGCCTTATTTATTCGAGAGTTCTTGAGCTTCCTGAAATAAAAAACGCCTGCCAGGTGTTCCTTTACTTCAGTATCGGTCGAGAAATAGACACAAGAAATTTGATCGAAACCCTTACAGGACAAGGTATCGATGTAATGCTTCCTGTCAGCAGGAAAAACGGCTTAATGAGCTTCCACCGATACGAAGGCAATATGGAGAAGGGGCTTCTTGGCATACCCTGTCCATCAGCCGGTACGCCTCCTGCCATTCCTCTTCCGGGCACTCCGATAATTGTACCTGCCATGTCATATGATATTCGCGGTTATCGTATGGGAAAGGGCGGGGGTTATTACGACAGATATCTTGCCGGATACGATATGCTTTCGATTGGGCTTGTCAGAGAAAAGCTTCTGCTGCCGTCAATGACCTGGGAACCACATGATATCCCCGTAAAAATTCTTATCACCGAAAATATGACCGCGAGGCTCCGTTGATGGAGCCTCGCGTCCCGGGTTATCAGCAGCGATTGTCGCAACCGCTATCCCTTCCGCAGCAGCAGCAGAGAACGATGATGATAAGTATGATCCACCAGCAGCTGCCCATGTTGTTACCAAAAAACATGATCTATTTCCTTTCTCCGCGCAATTTCTGTCTGCCAAGGCAGATTTTGTAGGCGCTTACGGCTCTCGCCTGCCCACGGCATATACTATGCGTAAATCCATCTGTGGGTGCAAACGCAGCTTACGGAGGTTTTTATATGACAGATGATTTTCGGAACGATAGCTTAACGGATATTCTGGGTGATGATGCCGCAGGATCTGATAAACCATATAACAGCGTCATGACCGATGAAGAGCTTGAGCGTTATCTTTTGGAACTGGATAATGATCCTGTCGTTTCTGCTGCAACGGATTTGGAAAAAACGACAGTCACTGATCTTAAGGAGCTGGATATATTCTTCTCAACTCAGGATAACAGCTTAACTTCCCACAAGGATGCAACCAGCGTAATCCCGAATGATGTGCGCAGTATATATGAGTTCACCGAGAAAAATGAGGTCATAACCGGTAATCAACAGCAAGCTGCTCCGGAGTTTAACCCCGACGAAAACCTTCAGGACGCGGATGCGGTCGGCGTGGAACCTGAATATGAGCACCGAGATTTCAGGCCAATCCGGCGACGTCGGAATTACCGTACCGGCTGCATGGGGGGAGTGTTGTTTTTCCTTTTTGTTCTGTGCGTCAGTATTATCCTTGTTGTACTTGGTTGGATGGCGGCAAACGACGTTCTTGCACTCACAAAATCGGAGATGACTGCGGAGATAACCCTGCCTGAAGATATATTTACCGATACAAAAGTTGAGATAACAGATGAGGAAGGGAATGTAACCACCGATACTATCGTAACAGCGGACATCAATTATGTTGCTGATATGCTCAAACAAGCCGGGATAATCGAGTATAAGTTCCTGTTCAAGTTATTTGCCAAATTTTCAGATGCCGACAAGAAAATTGATCCGGGCACTTACGTTCTTTCAACGAGCTATGATTACAGAGCCATTGTGACGAAACTCCAGACGGGCTCAGGTGCTTCTGACACCACATTAGTTACGATACCGGAGGGAAAAACACTGATTCAAACCTTCGAATTGCTGGATAAAGCCGGAGTGTGCAGCGTTGAGGAACTGATTGAATCCGCAACATATACCGATTTTAAGTACGAATTCCTGAACCCGACAACACTTGGAGATGAAAATCGTCTGGAGGGCTATTTGTTTCCTGACACATACGAATTCTGGCTTGATTCTTCACCCGATAATGTTATAACAAAGTTTCTCGAAAACTTTAACGCTAAATTTAAGAAAGAGATGTATGCGCGTGCGAATGAAATGGATATGACGGTCCATGAAATAGTCACTCTGGCATCACTTATTGAGATGGAGGCCGGAAACGATGAGGAGCGGCCCATTATAGCTTCCGTAATATATAATCGTCTGGGAAGCGACTTTTATCCGTATCTCCAGATCGATGCAACAATCCAGTATATTCTCGATGAACGCAAAGCGGAATTGACCGAAACTGACCTGGCAATCGATAACCCATATAACACCTATTTCTACCCCGGACTTCCCCCCGGACCGATTGCCAACCCCGGTCTGGCTTCAATAGAATCCGCGCTTTACCCCGAGGATACCGAGTATTACTTTTATGCACTTAATAAACAGGGAACGCACAACTTCTTTACCGATTACGAATCCGCCGAAGCGTTTACAAACAGCGATGAATACGGCGGTTGATATTAGCATTTTGGAGGAGAACACATGGATAAACTGGGATTAAATGAAATAAGGGAACGGTTCCTGCGTTTTTTTGAATCAAAAGGACATTTGAGGCTTCCGAGCTTTCCCCTAATACCACAAGGCGACAACAGCCTTCTGTTAATTAATGCAGGAATGGCTCCTCTCAAGCCTTATTTTACCGGTGAGGCCATACCTCCGTGTAATCGTGTCACTACCTGCCAGAAATGCATAAGAACGCCTGATATTGAGCGTGTCGGTAAAACAAGCCGCCACGGCACATACTTTGAGATGCTGGGCAACTTTTCCTTCGGCGATTACTTTAAACATGAAGCTACTTCATGGGCATGGGAATTTATCACAGAATGGCTGCATCTTCCTTCGGAACTTCTTTATGTTTCGGTTTATGAAGATGATGACGAGGCATTCGATATATGGACCAATGAGGTAGGAGTAAAAACGGATCATATGGTTCGCCTCGGAAAAGAGGATAATTTCTGGGAGATCGGTTCAGGTCCCTGCGGTCCTTGCTCAGAAATATACTTCGACAGGGGAAAGGAATACGGCTGTAACAGTCCCGATTGTCATGTCGGCTGCGACTGTGATCGATTCGTTGAGTTCTGGAACCTTGTATTTACTCAGTTTAATAACGACGGAAACGGCAATTATACTCAGCTGGAGAAGAAAAACATAGATACCGGAATGGGTCTGGAACGTATAGCCTGTATTATGCAGGGAGTAAATTCTCTGTTTGATGTCGATACGATAATGAGCATAACCAGGCATGTTTCTCAACTCACCGGAGCCGAATATGGCCAGAGTGATGCGAGAGATGTTTCTTTGCGCGTTATTACCGATCATATACGCTCCACAACCATGCTTATAAGCGACGGAGTTCTGCCTTCGAACGAAGGCCGGGGTTACGTTCTGCGCCGCTTGTTGCGTCGAGCTGCCCGGCACGGCAAACTGCTGGGAGTAAACGAGCCATTCCTGTATAAAATCTGTAAAACCGTAATTGACGAAAACCGAAGCGCATATCCCGAGCTTGCCGAAAAAGAGGATTATATAGCAAAAGTAGTCAGAGCCGAAGAGGATAGATTCAGCCTTACAATTGACTCGGGCAGCAAGATTCTGGCCGGCCTGATTGACGCTATGAAGTTATCCGGCGCTAAAACATTAGATGGCGCCGCATGCTTTAAACTCTACGACACATATGGCTTTCCGATCGATCTGACACTTGAGATACTTGCCGAGCAAGGTCTAAGCGTGGACAGAGAAGGTTTTGATGCTCTCATGGAAGAGCAGAAAAAGCGTGCCCGCGCTGCTACTTCGGCTCTCGGTGATTTTGGGTGGGCAGCGATAGATCTCGGACTTCCAAAGGATGAGGAAACACTTTTTACCGGTTACGACAGCATGTCCGAAGCCGATGCGAAAGTTCTCGCTATAGTATCTGAGGGAGAACTCTGCTCTTCCGTGCGCGAAGGCTCGCAGGCCGTTATCATTTTGGACAAGACCCCATTTTACGCGGAAATGGGCGGGCAATCTGCTGATCACGGATCAATTTGCTCTTCGGGCGCTTTGTTTGAGGTAACAGACGTCCGCAAGTCAAAGGATGGCAAATACATGCATACCGGGGTTGTTAAAAAAGGTGCTTTCGCAGTTGATGACATTGTTGAAGCATCCATTGACATCCCGAGACGCCGCGCGATTATGAGAGCTCACAGTGCGACACATCTGCTTGATACCGCTCTGCGCCGAGTCCTCGGTACACATGTTGAACAGGCCGGATCGCTTGTATCTCCGGATACTATAAGATTTGACTTCACCCACTTTTCTTCCATCACAAAAGACGAGCTTGATGAAATTGACCGAATGATAAACAATCAAATTCTTGATGATCTTGCCGTAAATATTCGTGAAATGCCGATTGACGATGCAAAAAAGGAGGGTGCGATAGCGCTGTTCGGCGAAAAATACGGAGAAGTGGTGCGAGTAGTAAAAATGGGAAGCTTCTCTACCGAATTCTGCGGAGGTACTCATTTAACAAATACCGCTAAAATCGGAAGCTATAAAACAATTGCCGAATACTCCGTGGCAGCCGGTGTGAGAAGAATAGACGCGGTCGTCGGCCTGGGTGCGATAGAACTAATGAACGCTGAGGCAAACCTTAACCGTGCAGTCGCAGACGCGCTTAAAACGAGTCCTTCTGAGCTGATGAATAAAGTGCAGCAGACACAAACAGAGCTTAAAGATATGCGGCGGACTATAGAACAGCTAAGAAGCAGGATTATTAAGTCCGAAGCGGATCGGCTCATCGATTGCGCAAGATATGTAGGATGCTTTAAAGTTATTACAGCACATATACGCGAGGCAGACAACGAGTGGCTAAGGACCGCCGGCGATTTCCTAAAAGACAAGGAGCCGTCTATAGTTGCCGTTCTAGCAACAATATCGGACGACAAAATCACATTTCTTTGTGTTTGCGGAAAAGATGCGGTTAACAGTGGAATAAAAGCCGGGGAGATAATAAAAACAATAACAAAAATTGCTGATGGCAGCGGCGGCGGTAAACCTGACACTGCGATGGGCGGTGGCCGAAACCTTCTGAAACTGGATGACGCGCTGGCTGCCGTCGATGATTTCGTCAGTCAGAAACTCTGAGAAAGGAAAATCGATATGAGCGATTGTATTTTTTGCTCGATTGCTTCGGGAGAGATACCTTCAGCGTGTGTATACAGCGATGATAGCATATACGCATTTATAGATATCGATCCCAAGGCTCCGATCCATTTTCTAGTAATTCCGCGAAAGCATATATCATCTTGCGCAACTGTTGAAAATGAGGACTCGGCTATTGTCGGACATATATTTGAAATCATTGCAAAACTGGCCTCGGAAATGAAACTAAACGGTTTCCGCGTTGTATCAAACTGCGGAGAATCCGCAGGTCAAAGTGTCCCTCACCTGCATTTTCATGTTCTCTCCGGTCGTGATATGACCTGGCCGCCCGGCTGATCGGTTTGTCTTTTTATCAATAGAAGGAGCGTGTTGCCGCTGTGCGAAAGCTTGCGATTTTTGCTTATGCCTTTTCAGCGGCAATATTCGCCTCCCAATATCTGTTAACTCCTTTTATATCTCTTATCGCTGCATTGCTTGCACTTGCGGCAGCATTGATACTTTCTATATTCAAATGCACTCGCTCACGTATCGTACAAATCGCCGCGATCGGAATTCTTTTTGCATTACTGTGGAATCATGTTTATACAAAATATGTATACGCACCGGCGAACTACTATGCCGGAACCAATTCAGAGATTACAGTAACACTGCGCGGTTATGCACAGGATACGGATTATGGTATTTCTCTGCCTGTACGCCTTGACGGCATTGGCGCTACACTTTTTATCTACAGCGGCCAATACAACGATGAAGCTGATTTTAAGCCCGGTGATATTTTACAGCTAACTGCCGAGGCGGTTTTAGCCTCTGACAAGACCGAGAACTTCTATTATGAATCAAACGGCACATTTCTGTTTCTTTACGCTAAAGCCTCTCCGCAAATAATAGGAACCGATGGTCTTTCACTTCTTCATATACCCGCCCGAATGCTAAAAGCCATATCTAATAAAATTGACAGGGTATTTCCGGGATATGCTTCACCTTTTATGAAGGCTGTCCTAATAGGTGACAGAAATGATCTGAATGAGGATTCCTTTCTTAATTCGGCGTTCTCAATAACCGGAATAACGCATATTATAGCGGTTTCGGGTATGCATCTTACCTTTCTTGTAGAGATGATGCGCTTTTTTTTGAGGGGTCGAAGGAAAGCGATGCTCGCTTGCATTCCTGTTATATTTTTTTTCATGGCTTTTATAGGTTTCTCTCCCTCTGTAACAAGAGCGGGAGTTATGGAGATATTTCTGATTGCAGCGCCGTTTTTTTCCCGGGAATATGATGCGCCAACAGCTATGGGTGCATCGCTTATGCTCTTTTTATTCATTAATCCTTTTGCAGCGCAAAACGGAGGCCTTCAGCTTTCCTACGCATGTGTGGCAGGCATTATGCTTTTTGGCGAACGATTGCTGGCACGACTGCAGACGGATATGAATAAACCTATTAAAAATACAGTTTTCAAACACCTCAAACAGTATACCGCTTCAACAATAGTCTTAAGTCTTTCATCAATGGTTTTTGTTATACCTCTGATTGCTATTTTCTTTAAGAGCATATCAATTATCGCTCCGCTTACTAATTTGCTGATTCTTTGGGCAGTAACTATTATTTTTTCTCTTGGTTTCGCCTGTATTATCCTGGGGTTTATTTGGGCCCCTGCCGCGACTGTGCTGGCCTATGTGCCCTCAGTCATCTTTTTATATATAAAGCTTGTCGCGTCAACTCTTTCATCAATACCTTTCGCTGCCCTTTATCTGCGCAGCATTTACATAAGGATTTGGCTGATATACGCGTACCTTTCATTATTACTCATTCTCGCTTTACCTAAATCGAAAAAGAACTTTATAGTCTACTCCGTACCGCTTTCGACACTGTTATGCCTGGCTTTAATACTCTCAGCACTCGAAGCCCGGAATGTCGGGATGATTGCTGCTGCGCTGGATGTAGGGCAGGGAGCGTGCGCTGTATTCACTTCAAGTGACTGTGTTGTCGTTATTGACTGCGGTGGGAACCGAAGAGCTAACGAGGGCGACTATGCAGCAGACTATATCCTCTCTCTTGGCTACAATGAGGTCGATTATCTTATTCTTACACATTTTCACGATGACCATGCCGACGGTGCGGTTGAACTTATGCAGCGTCTTCGTATATTAAAGTTGATAGTACCGGAAGCGAAAGATAGTGAACTGCGCTCCGATATCCTTGCCGCTGCCGAAGATTTAGGTGTGCAAATAATAACGGTTACGGATTTAATCGAGTTATCAGAGGGAGAATTATTTAAGTTAACCTGCTATCAGCCGGTCGGTGCGAATAATGATAACGAAAACGGACTTTCTGTATTATGCTCTTACGGGGAATATGATGCGCTGGTTACAGGTGATATGAGTATCAAAACCGAAGAGCGGCTGCTTGACAGCTATTTTCTGCCGGATATAGAACTGTTGTTTGTTTCACATCATGGCTCCGCATATTCGACATCAGATGAACTGCTAAATGCACTTCGACCGGAAACAGCTATTATATCAGTCGGGAGAAATCATTACGGTCATCCGTCCGATATTGTCCTAACACGCCTGAAAAACGCGGGTTCTGAAGTATTCCGAACGGATATTAATGGCGATGTTACAGTTCGTCTCGGATGAAAGGGGGTATATGTTTGGCACTGGAATATAAGAATGATTCAGATGCTGCGGCTGCTTTCGAGAAATTTAAAAAAGAAGTTAAAAACGGCAAGCCCGCCAGAATGTATATCATCTGCGGAAAAGAAAGTTATCTTAAAGAATACTGGCTCATTGAACTGAGGAAAACTCTCTTAGACGGTGTTTTTGACGAGTTCAACCACAGACGTCTTGACGGTGAACAGCTTGATATAAGAAAGCTGGAGGAGGCCGTTGAATCGCTTCCTTCATTTGCGCCATTCACGCTAGTTGAGGTTCGTGATTATGACTTATTTAAGTGTATCGATGAAGATGCTTCAAGGCTTATCGCGTTGATTTCCGATTTACCGGAATGGTGCTGTCTTGTTTTCTATTATGAAAGTATGGACTTTAAAACGGATAAAAGACGTAAAAAACTCTATGCGGCTCTTGAGGCTGCCGGACCTGTAATCCGCATTGACGAGCAGGGAAGAGGGCAGCTCATCAGATGGATACAACGCCGTTTTGAGGCATACGGGCATGATATATCAGATAGCAATGCGGACTATTTGTCTTTTCTCTGTGGCGGTCTTATGACAAATCTCTTATCGGAAATCGAAAAAATTTCCTCATATTCTTCGACAAAATCAATAACCCGCGAAGGAATTGATGCGGTTGCGGTACCCGTTCTGGATGCCGCGGTATTCTCGCTTACAGATTCGCTTGCAGCACACAACTATCCGAAAGCCGTATCGGTGTTGTCTGAGCTTTTTTTAATGAAGAGAGACAATCCCTCGCAGATATTGGCCGCAGTGGCAGCTCAGTTCCGCAGGCTCTATGCGGCGAAAATTGCTAAAAGACTTAACCGTGACACCGCTTTCCTGAAAAAAGTCGTTTCTTCCAATTCCGACTATTACGCAAGAAAGCTGCTCTCTTCATGTATATCAATGGGAGAAGCCTATCTCGCTTCGGCTATCAGATTGTGCGCAGAAACTGACCTCCAACTTAAAAGCACAACAGTCGGAAGCGAAGACCTGATAATAACCTTACTTGTTAAGCTTGCCTTACGGGAGTAACTAATGGGAATAAATAAAACTACTGTTAATGAAGCTATTATCGTTGAAGGCCGCTACGACAGAAACACGCTAAGCCAATTTTTAGACGCATTCATCATCGAAACCCGTGGTTTCGGCATCTTCACAGATGATGAACTAATGCTTCTTATTTCCCGGCTGGCACAGAGCCGCGGCATAGTGATATTGACCGACAGTGACGGAGCGGGCTTTATGATACGTAATAAAATAAAAAGCTGCATTAGAGACGGCAAGGTACTGCATGCTTATATACCAGATATTACGGGGCGCGAAAAAAGAAAAAACCGGTCTTCCAAAGAAGGAAAACTCGGTGTAGAAGCAATGGAAAGGGAAGTACTTCTAAATGCCCTGAGAAATTCCGGTGCTACAATGAGCGACAGTTTCACAAAAGCGGAAAAAAGCAGTCTTATTACTAAAGCTGACCTGTATTTAGCAGGCCTCTCCGGAAGGGAAGGGAGCGCATTACGGCGCAAATCTCTGGCTGAACGGATGAAACTGCCGGGTCTTCTCAGTTCAACAGCGATGCTGGATATTTTAAACGCGCTCTATTCCCGTGACGAATTTCTTTTAGTTGCCTCTGACATCCTCGACAACGGCTGAGCCCAATACACCGACCAGTAAAAGCGCTTGCGGCAGCTTTGATAATTCTATTGCTACCATATATGTATCATAAGAATATCCCGGCCCGTTCGATAGGATCAGCATCACTATTGATGCAGCGCAGCACATACAGGATAAGACCAAAGTCAGCTTCATCACCGCTGCAGCTTGTTTGCACATCTCCCCGGCCCTTTTGAAAATCTTTGTCAGAACCGACACGACCTACCACCTCAAGAGAATTATAATAGCCGGCACATGTTGTATCAAGCTGTAATAATTCCCTTTTTATATACAACTTACAGTACTTATGCTATAATATCCGATAACGAGCGAAACGGAGGTATAAACATGAGATGTCCGTACTGCAGCTATAGCGAAAGCAAGGTGATTGATTCCCGACCTGCAGAAGAGGGGGCAACAATACGTAGGCGCAGAGAGTGCCTGTCATGTACAAAAAGATTTACAACCTATGAAATAATGGAGCGTTTGCCGTTGCTCGTTATTAAAAAGGATGGCAGCAGGCAAAGTTTTGACCGTATTAAGATACTAAACGGAATGCTGCGCGCTTGTGAAAAACGCCCCGTTCCCGTAGCAAGGCTAGAAACAATTGCAGACGACATTGAGCAGGAATTGCAAAACTCGCTTGAACGCGAAATTTCAACACAGAGAATAGGTGAAATGGTGATGAATCACCTTAAAGATATCGATGAGGTCGCTTATGTTCGCTTTGCTTCTGTTTATCGCCAATTCAAGGATATAAACACTTTTATGGAAGAACTCAATAAACTTCTTGTCGATAAAAAGTAATTAAAAAAGGCTTCCGAAAGACACAGATTCCGTCTCCTCAATGCTTTTTATCTGCTCTAATGCTTTTTCTCCCATACCGATAGTTCGATCGGGGTCCCGGTTAATGATTTCCGTTCTGAAGTCATTAAGCGATGAACTTACCGTATCAATCTCTGTATGGCGTATGAATACCATCAGATATCTTTTTGACTTATCCCATTGCCATACGGCCCGCTCTGTATACTCCCCGGCAGAGTTCCAATCTTCCTGGTCAGCACAATTCATAGCTGACAAAACATTATCGTACAGCGACGAGGTTATCCTGCGTATTATCTTAATGTTCAGCAAAGAGCCTGCGAATAAGGCTGCCAGCAACGCTATCGCCACAATCTCTTTCCTCATTTTCTTATTTCCTTAGCCGCAAGAAAAATATCACTTTTCCCATCGCTGGTCATGTAATACACTTCTGTCGGCGATTCGATGCCTTTACGGCTTAGTATCTGTCGAAGCCATGATTCATCACGGCCGATCAGCGACAGATTATCCGACAATACTCTGCCATCGCTTATAACAGATACAGGTATGACCTTATCTTTGACATCAATCCCCATTACGGACGGTGTAGCAGCCTGCTCTTTTTCAAACAGACAGATACTTAGCGTACCGTCTGTTTCCAATACTGCGTAGCGTACCTTTGATATATCTATTATATCCTTTTTTCGCAGAGCTTCTGCGAGCTCGTCAAGCGAAAAACTGTTGCTTTTCATCTCTGACTGAACAATATTGCCTTCATCTATGATAACGCTCGGCTTTCCGCATATAAAACTGCGAAACTTTAGTGATTTAAGTGTAGCTGCTGTTATGAGGAGTTCGCAGCATAACAGGGTTATAATAGACACCAGACCGTGAATCAGAGGTATACCGATATCCTGCAGCGGCAGTGTTGCCTGCTCAGATATCAGGACTGCTACAACAAGCTCTGAAAGCTCCAGTTCTCCTAATTGTCTTTTACCCATAAACCGCAGTGCAGCTACTATAATTATAAATATTATTATCGTCCTGAAAAAAATAATCGCCAAAGTGCTCACCCCTCGCTTATTTTCCGCGTTGTAAATTCCTTTATTAAAGAAATAATTGCCTTTAAGCGTGGGAAGCTTCGATTATATCACCTTCACAATAAAATAAACTAAGCTATTTCAACTGGTAATAATCGTTAACCCCCAAACTGTGTGCAGAGAACGCTGAAACAATTGGGGGGTTATATTTTGGTTCCTATCGTAATTCTGATTATTTTCTACGCACAATTGTGTCCTTATCCATATATATCCTGCCGGAACAATCCAACGTACAGATGATAAAGGATATACGCTGCTGTCACTTCCGATTACCGAGCCCGGATTAGACACACGGTCTGACTTCCGCTCCGCTGTCGATTATACACGGCCCGGTTAAAGAGGTTGAATCGAATACATATGCATCCTTGGCAATCCAAACGTTATCTCCTGCGTTGATTCACACGTCTGCCAGCAGATTCTTTCTTGACATTGCCGCAATTATTGCTTCAACATTCTCTTCACACTGATTGTTTGTCGGCGCCTCGACCATAATCCTCAGCACCGGTTCCGTTCCGCTTTTTCTCAATAGCACCCTGCCATTGCTGCCAAGCCGTGCAGATACCAATTCAACTTCGTTTTGAACATCGGGATCTGTCAAGGCCGCATCTTTGTTGAAAACACGAACATTTCTGAGGACCTGAGGGTATATTGTTACAGGCATAGTCAGAGCTGACAAGGGCAGCTTTCTGTCCAGCATCGCAGTCATAACCATTAGGGCCGTAATCAGACCATCGCCGGTATTGGCAACTTTGCTGAAGATAATATGTCCGGACTGCTCTCCTCCGATCAGGTGTCCGTTCTCTCGCATATTCTCCCATACATACCTGTCTCCAACATCCGTCTTTTCATAAGATATGCCGATTTCGTTGAGGGCTTTATACAGTCCTATATTTGACATTATCGTTGTTACAACGGTGTTTGTTGATAACATGCCCTTATCCTTCATATGCTTTCCGCATATATACATTATCATGTCTCCGTCCACTACAGTTCCTTTTTCATCTACTGCAAGGCAGCGGTCGGCATCACCGTCAAACGCAAAACCCACATCAAGACTATTGCCCTTGACCAGCTCACACAATCCTTGAATATGCGTGGAGCCGCAGTTTCTGTTGACATTGGTACCGTCAGGAGTATTGTTAATGACATATGTGTCTGCTCCCAAGGCATCAAAAACACTTTTAGCAATCATCCATGTGCTGCCGTTCGCGCAGTCCAAACCGACTTTTTTGCCTTTAAATGAGTGTGTTGACAGGCCTATAAGATATCCGATATATCTGTTGCGGCCTGCTGAATAATCGATGACCCTGCCTATATCTTCGTCTGTTGCGAATGGAAGTTCTCCATATTCTCCGTCAAGATATTTCTCAACAAGATCAATAACATCCTCTTCCATTTTTTCTCCGCGTCCGTTTAACAGCTTTATACCATTGTCAGTATAATAGTTATGGCTGGCAGATATCATTATGCCACAGTCAAAATCGTCTGTTCTGGCTACATATGAGACACTTGGTGTCGTTGTAACATGAAGAAGATATGTATCCGCTCCCGAGGCGGTAAGCCCGGCCGAAAGGCCGGACTCAAACATATAGCTTGATAAGCGTGTATCCTTACCTACTACTATCCTTGCTTTATGCTCCCTTCCATAATACCAGCCTAAGAAACGCCCTATCCTATACGCGTGTTCAGCATTAAGTCCGCGGTTTGCTTCACCGCGAAAACCGTCCGTACCGAAATATTTCGACATGCACATTTCTCCCCGCAATATTAGTAAACCCCGTTTATATGTTCCCTGAAAACCGCATAGACAGGGCTTCGAAATTACATAATTTAAATTGAGGCCTTTACCGTATAAGCAAATGGCTAATAAGCTCTGATTCTCTACGCTGCCAGCAATATCAGGATAAAAGTTTATAACCTCAGTCAATATCCCTGAGCAGGAGTTCTATTATGTCATTATACAAAAGCTCTGCGCTCAGCCTGAATCGTTTTTTTACCGCTTCTGCCTGGCTTTCGCTTCCGATAAGAAGGTCCATCGCCATAATGTCTCCCAAAGAATCCGCCAGGCGCAGACGAACGGTTACGCTCCCATCCTCCCGCGGTAATGATTCGGTTGTTATCATCGAATTGCGTCTCATGATACGGGCTTCTTTAAGCGTAGCTTGCTGAGCCTTGATGCGTACCGAATAAGGTATATCGCTCTGTGTTACATCCAAGTTGCTGATACCTCGCTCGGTTACGGAGTATCTGCCTTCCGTTTCAAGGATAAGGCCGGCTTTAATAAGCTCGTTAAGCGCTTCTACATAATCAAAATAGCTTATACCGTCATCACAGATAACGAGTTCAGTAAGCGCGTCAAAGTCAATAGGGCGAGGCAGACGGGTCAGTATAAAAAGAATGAGTATTTTTATTTCCAGTTTGTCATGTATGAATCCCAGTCTTTCCATTCCACCGCTTCCTTTACTAAATCTCTACACATTATACAATACAAGAGGAAGAACGTCCATAGAAAACAAGCGCTGCGAAAAACGCTGTATTTTGTCGGATATAACAAAACAGCGCCACTATATTGACACGAGGTTCCGACGGGTTTAATATGTCGTTACTCAGAGGTGATTAAATGAAACATTTCCTGTCCATGCTTACGGTGTTTTTTATGCTGGCATTCTTTTTTTACGGATGCGGAAATAAAAATTCTCCGCCCGAAGAATCGATAACTCCGGAGCCTCCCGTCACAGCTTCTCCAAGCCTGACATTTACGCCTACTCCTTTACCCACCGCAACCTTATCGCCAACCCCAACTCCCGAACCGACTCCTACACCTTATAACGGCCCGGTGAACCCTCTGACAGGGACTCCTGTAGATAAAGAAATTTCTATGATAAGACCCTTTGCAGTAATGCTCAACAATATAAGGGAAGCACAGCCGCAGCACGGGCAATCTCAAGCGGATATTATATATGAAGTCCTTGCCGAAGGCGGTATAACAAGAATGCTTGCCGTTTATGCAGATATATCGCAAGCAGGGACTATTGGCAGCATACGAAGCGCAAGAACATATTATATCGATTTGGCGCAGGGACACGATGCGATATATGTACATGCAGGCGGAAGTCCTCAAGCATACAGCAATCTTTCATCACGCGACATAGACAATATAGATTTCTGTTACGGCTATGATGACATGTGTTATCGCGACCGAAGCAGAATCGAAGCCGGCTACGCATATGAGCACACACTTTTTACTTCAGGCGAACTTCTGTCCCAAGTATATGAGACAAACATCCGCACAGAACATGATGAGGCCTGGCGCTACCACATGAACTTCTCAGATGACGGCACTCCGCCCGGCGGAAAAAGTGCCCAACATATCAGTGCTGTGTTTTCTGATTACAAATCAAGCGTGTTTGACTATGATAATGACACCGGGCTCTATATGGTCAGCCAATATGATGGCCCCTATACCGATGGAAATTCACAGCAGCAGGTAGCGGTAACTAACGTAATAATTATTAACACTTCCGTGAGTATGATATCAGGTGACAATATGGGCCGGATAGACGTCGATCTTATCGGCAGCGGAAGCGCCGCCTTTGCCTGCGGCGGAAGATACATAGACATAACGTGGACCAAGGACTCCTTTACCTCACAGCTTGTATACACCGACACGGATGGCAACGAAATTGCTTTAGGCCGCGGAAAGACTTATATCTGCATCCTTCCGCTCAGCAAATCGCCTGTTATCGAATAAACGGCACAAAAATCCCTCCCCCGCATAGAATGTATTGTTTATTGGCGGTAAAACGGAATAATCAATACTAGCTGGGAGGTAAGGCAATGGCCGACAGAGTTCAGGCCGGGCCAGGCAATGACCCGACATGCATAAGGGATTCGGTCTCCATCAACACAAGAAAAATCTACGATTCATGTAAGGATAAAGATTGCATCGAGGACCTACGTCTTTATCCGGACTGTAATTCACAGGCTTACATATCGGGTGCTGTCAGCGTCAGAGCCAGAAGCGCGCAGTTGCTCTACGCGAGCGTGGATGTTAAGGAGGTCTCGTTTAACAGGGGATACTACACTGTCGATGTTCGCTACTTTTATAGAATCACAGGCGAAGCTTATTCCCTAGTATCCGGAACAGATCCGATTACCGGTCTGGCGGTGTTTGACAAGCGCGTCATACTTTTCGGCAGTGAGGGAAACGCAAAGGTATTTACATCCGACTCCTGCAACACCGTCCATGATCCGGGCCTGCCAACTGCAGTTCTCGAGGCTGTAGACCCAATAGTACTCGGAATTAAGCTCGTGGAAGTTTGCGAATGTCCTAACAATGACCGTGAACTTGAAGAAATACCGGAATTTATTAGGGGTGCTTTCCCTACAGGGCTGGCTCTGGGTGGAGATTCGAAGCGAGTGTATATAACATTGGGTCAGTTCTCTATAATAAGGTTAGAGCGGGATTCTCAGATGCTCATACCATTCTACGAATATTCCATGCCTGAAAAAGAGTGCATAGGTTCCGGAGAAGACGATCCCTGCGATCTTTTCCGCAAAATACGGTTCCCGGTTAACGAATTTTTCCCGCCCGACACAATTGCAGGCGCAGAGGATTACAGGGAACTGCGAGGAACGTAATATTTATCGGGCGTGAACGGCTGTTCTCGCCCGATGCCTTTATGTAATAGCATTTTTTGATAAATAAAGCTTTTGCAGTCTTGATCCGGATGGCTGCGAAAGCTTTATTCTTATGATCCAAGATATAAAATTATAAATTACAAGTAATTACCTGTTGCTTTTTTCTCGGCTCTGTCATATATTAAGCATAGTAGAACATATGTTCTTGATGGAGGGAATGTAATGACGCGGGTAATACTGCACTCCGACATTAATAATTTCTACGCCAGTGTGGAGTGTCTTTATAACCCCGCTTTGAGAAGCATGCCGGTTGCTGTCGGCGGGGATCCCGAACTGCGCCACGGCATTGTTCTTGCAAAAAACAATATTGCCAAAAAATACGGCATAAAAACCGGTGAAGCGCTTTGGCAGGCCAAACGCAGATGCCCTGACTTGGTCTTTGTGCCCCCGCATTACGATCGCTATATACGGTTTTCGAGGATGGTAAGGGAAATATACGCGGATTATACCGACAAGATAGAACCTTTCGGTCTTGATGAGTCTTGGCTTGATGTTACAGGAAGCTTAGTTTCTCAAGACGGCAAAGTAATTGCCGATAAAATTCGGGAGCGCATTAAATTTGAATTGGGTATAACCGCCTCTGTCGGCGTAAGCTACAACAAAATATTTGCGAAGCTGGGTTCTGATATGCACAAGCCCGACGCCACTACCACCATTACGGTTGCCGATTTTAAAGACAAGGTGTGGCCGCTTCCCGTGCGGGAACTTCTGTATGTCGGAAGTTCCGCTTCCAGAAAGCTGGCGGGCTACGGAATCCACACAATCGGCGCGCTTGCCCGGACAGAACCGAGACTCTTAAAGAACTGGCTTGGAATCAACGGCGTTATGTTGTGGCAGTTTGCAAATGGGATGGACATATCTCCGGTCAGCAATGATTCTTATCCGATAAAGAGTATCGGCAATTCGACGACCACGCCCAGGGATTTGGTTTCCTATGAAGATGTTAAAATAACAATTTATATGCTCGCCGAAAGTGTGGCAAGCAGGCTTCGTGAGAACGGGTTTATCTGCAGAACAGTACAGCTATATGTGCGTGACAATAAGCTTGTCTCATTTGAAAGGCAAGCAAAACTGCCCGAACCTTCCTGTGTGTCTGACACCATCGCCCATGCTTCTATGAGATTATTTGACCTTAACGTAAACGAGCCTTTTGCGGTTCGCAGTCTTGGCGTGCGCGCATGCGATCTTGCTCCCGCTGATTGCCGACAATTATCCTTTCTTCCGGATTCTGAACGTCTGCAAAAGAAAGAAGAGCTTGAAAAGGCCGTCGATTCAATAAGAAACCGGTTTGGTCATTTTGCCATACAAAGAGGTATAATGCTAACGGACCGCAATCTTTCAAGCCTAAATCCAAGAGATGACCACAGCATCCAGCAAATAGCTTTTTTGAGGTGAAAAAGCAGTGAAACAGTATGTCGGGGTAATAGCACAGCATGAACCGGACGGGAAGATTATGCCTATTGAAATGATCTGGACGGACGGCAGGCGTTATGAAATAGAACGAATTTATGACGTCCGAAGAGCTGCCTCTTTAAAGTCGGGAGGCGTCGGCAACCGTTACGCATGCCGTATCAGGAGCAGGGAAGTATATCTTTATGACGAAGACGGCCGCTGGTTCGTTGAAGATAATGAAAACGGATAAAAGGATACAATAACAAAACCCATCCGGTACAATATGCACCGAATGGGCAGATAATATATTCTAACTCGGGTAATTACAGATTACTTATCTATCTGCCTTATTCATCTCCCGGGAATTCAAGCTGATCGACAAATACGTCCTGAAATGCGGGATCTGCGGCCAGTTCCAGGTAATCCATGCTCATGGAGAGCTTTTCGGCTCTTTTGTATTCCTCAACTGACAGAAGAGAGATTTTTGCGCCCTGACCCGCGGCATTTCCGACGGCCACCACATTTTCTTTCAGTTCTTTAGGTATAAGTCCTATTCCGCATGCGCTGGATGGTTTCATATAGTTGCCGAACGCTCCTGCAATCATTATTGATTTTATTTCGGAAGACGACACCCCGAGCCTTCTGCAGAGCATCTGAATCCCGGCAGCCATGGCGCCTTTGGCAAGCTGAACTTCTCGTACATCTTTTTGAGTGAACACTATATCTTCATCCGTTGCGGAAATGTCTTTGCCGGCAAGGACTATGCAGCGCTGGCCTTTATAATATCCCATATATTTTTCAAGCCCGTTGCTGAGCTCATCCGGGGCTTTCATTCTCCCACCGGATTCAACAATTCCGGTACGAACAAGCTCGGAAAGAAGGTCTATAATCCCGCTCCCGCATATTCCGGCCGGTTTGCCCCCGCCGATTACCGTATATTCCAAACGGCCTTCTTCAAAGCTGACGTGGTCTATCGCCCCCTCTGCACCACGCATGCCGAAGGTAATAAGAGCTCCTTCAAAGGCCGGGCCGGCGGCAGTAGAGCAGGTTGCGAGGTAATCCTTCGTACCTAAAACCATTTCTCCGTTAGTTCCTATGTCAATTAATAATGTGAGCTCTTCTTTTTTATCCATTTCCGATGCCAAAGCGGCTCCGACAGTATCGGCCCCTACAAATCCCGCTATGTTTGGCAAAAGCATAAGCTTTGCGCATGGATTGATACTGAATCCGAATTCTCTAGTGTTGGCAACTATCGGCTCGGTTATTGCCGGAGTATATGGCGCGTAAGCGAGCGAAGCGGGCGAGATACCGGAGAACAGATGATGCATGCAGGTATTGCCGACCACCGTCACAGCGTATACGTAATTTTTATCAAAGCTTGTTTCACTGAGCATCTTATCCGCTATTTCGGACAGCGCTTTTCTTACCGACTGTGTGGGACCCTCCAGCCCGTTTTCTATCGTGTACTTGGTTCTCATTATGACATCTGCGCCGTATTTGACCTGAGGATTTAAAAGGCTAGACTGCGACACTTGCTCACCTGTGCGAAGATTCATCAGGTATCCCGCAATTGTCGTTGTACCAATATCGTAGGCAATGCCAAGGATCGGACTGCCGGGTGCTGTCACACCGATAATATTATTGCCCATCATAAGAACTTCAACATCGAAATTATTCCTGGTAAGAACCATATAAAGTTCTGAGGCTACAACCGGATCCGGCATAATATCGGCCGCGTTTGTTATTCCTGCAGCCTTCGCCACGGCGTCCTTCACGCGCTCCCAGCATGAGCGAAGATCTGATGTAGTCGGTTGTGGTATCTTTACACGAAATGTCTTAACAGCCGGCGAGAGCTTAATGTCGCGCGATATACCCCCCATGAGAATTCTATGCCCTGAATCTTTGCGTGTAATGTCAACAGTCATATCAGTATGAATCTCAGTCTGGCAGGCAAGCGCTTGATGTTCTCCGTGAGAATCTATTATTGTCACTCTGCATTTCCCGCAGACTCCTCTGCCTCCGCAGGGAGCGTCAAGTTCAAGGCCGGCCGCCAGCAGAGCTTTCATAACTGTTGTCCCCGGCTGGACATCTATTGTTTTTTCAGCAGGAACGAACCTTACTTTCATAGATTTGTCTCCCGTTCTTTTAATAAATAACACCCGATGTAGGTGAGAGTTCCGCGTCCGTGATTATAGGGTATGCCGTTCCTTTTGCACACATCGCTTATCATTATCCCATAGCCTTCCATCGGATGAACCATTTTCTCAGGAAAACGACACGGTTCATCGGGATAAGTGCACTCTTTACAATTCATACACCCGCCTGTGCCTAACGCAAGGATTTCCGTTCCAGGATATTTCTCCCGAAGAAAATCGTGGAAGGAAACAAAATTATAGCCATGCATTTTTGCGGCTTTATCCATACCCTCGAAGTCGAAATCATCTTCGAGCTGCGCGGTTGTCTGAACGATAATAGCGTCCGAATATCTTTTTATATTTCGTTCACAATCTTCCACAGAACCGCAGGCAGGAGGGCAGGCCCAGTTTTTACCATAAGCCCTGCATTTATCCACCGAGCACATATCTCTGACCGCTGTCATCGGATTAATCGTTTCGATAGAAATAGGGGCTGCCAATGTGAATCCAAATTCACGCGCTTCTTGAGCAATCCGTTCAATATCCATGTATGTCACCTAAAATCATCTTTCTGATATATTTGTGCTATTATATATTATTTTTTGTTTTTTGCAAACATCTATGATATCATTAACTGGCTATTAGTCCTTAGAATTCGGAGGTGCCGCTGATGTTTAAACGCAGGAAAGAAGAGACCGGCAACAGCACCGTGGGACGCTTTGCGTTTAAAATCTTCTACATGCATATTTTAAACATAATCGTTTTTGTTGTCCTTCATTATGTGTTCTACGCAACCGATGCTATTTTCGGAACTGAGATATCCTCCGGGAATACTGAAACGATAATCATAACGGTGTTATGTTTGCTTCTATATGTTATAAACGTTTATCTGGACTCCTGGCGCACCGGGGAGCGTGACTTAAACCTTGTAACGTATAAACGCATCCGTTATAAAAGCCTCAAACCGCTTTATGCAGCTCTGATTTCCCAGATACCCGGTTTTATCACCGCGGCATTGATACTTACAGGTTTTGCCGATACTAATATTGTCATACTACGGCTAATCACCTTTTTCTATGTCGATTTTCTTTATCCGATATCGCTGGCAAACATCGGTGAAGCAAGTAAAATCATGTATTTTATCCCTATATTGTTCGCTCCGATAATCGCCATACCTGCTTACCATCTCGGCTTCAGAGAGGTCAGGCTGCTTGACAAGCTTATGTTCGCAGGCTCAAAAAAACAGGGCTCTGAAAAAACCCGCTGACGTTATAAGCCGGTCGCCCCTCACATAAGTATCCATCGGGGTGACGCGAAATGAAACGCTTGACATACCTTGCTTTTGCTATAGCTTTTATATTCAGCATTCTTGTATTAATCTTCAAATGGGGAGAGCGGGTGTCCCGCACGTCTGCTTTCGACAGCAGCGCTGAAAATCGGTTAGTCATGATCATTGACGCCGGACACGGCGGCGCCGACGGAGGCGCAGTAGCACCGGATGGCACAAGCGAAGCCGAGATAAATCTATCTGTCGCGATTAAGCTTGATCTTATTGCTGCCCTGTTCGGTACAAAAACCGTTCTCACAAGGGATTCTGCACATATTGATTATCCTGCGGGAGCCAGAACTATCGCTGAAAAAAAGGTCGCTGACCAGAGAAGCCGCCTGGCTGTCATCAACGGCACCCCCGGTGCCGTGCTCGTAAGCATTCATCAGAACAATTTCCCCTCTGTTACTCCTCACGGCGCACAGACGCTGTATGCAGCAACAGCCGGAAGCAAAGAGCTCGCATTGCGCATACAGGAACTTTTAATCTCATTTGCTGATCCGACTAATACGAGAGGTGCAATAAAAGCAACAGATGATATTTATCTTATGCGCAATGCCAAATGCCCCGCAATTATTTTGGAATGTGGCTATTTATCTAATAAAGACGAGTTTAATAGACTAACGGAAGGCGGGTACCAGACTCGTCTGGCAGCTGCCATCGAGGCATCATGGCTTAGCTTAACAAAAGAACTGGAGGCTGTTTGTGTCAAAGGTTAAAATAGGATATTTCTGCTCCGATTGCGGAAACGAATACCCAAAATGGCAAGGGAAATGCCCTGCTTGCGGGAGCTGGAACACATTGACTGAACAGAAGATTCCTTCTGTATTAGCATCAAAAGGTTCAGCTTATAGCATACCGAAGGCGTCTCCAATTATGCTGAGTGATGTGGATATGTCCTCGGAGGACCGGTTTTCAACCGGCTCCGGCGAGCTTGACAGGGTATTGGGCGGGGGAGCGGTGAAAGGATCTTTGGTTCTTGTGGGCGGCGCACCTGGGATAGGCAAATCAACTCTTCTCCTGCAGCTATGTGCATTTTGCTCCAAGGACCTCAGTGTTCTTTATGTGACAGGGGAGGAATCCGGAAAACAACTGAAGATGAGAGCAGTACGCCTCGGTTCAAGCTCAGACAGGCTTTCATTATTAATCGAAACGAATATTACGGCAATTCTCGATTCTCTGGAAGATATCCCCTGCGATGTTGTCGTAATAGACTCTGTACAAACTATGTATAACGACGCGCTCGAAGGAGCTCCCGGAAGTGTTGGGCAAGTAAAAGACTGCACTATGGCGCTGATGAGATATGCTAAATCTCATAATACAACCATTTTTATCGTCGGCCATATAAACAAGGACGGAAATATCGCCGGCCCCAAAGTGCTCGAGCACATGGTGGACTGTGTTTTATATTTTGAGGGTGAACAAGCATCGAACTACCGAATACTCAGATCAGCGAAAAATCGATTTGGTTCTACAAATGAAATAGGCGTTTTTGAGATGCTGGATACAGGGCTAAGCGAGGTTCCTAACCCGTCGGAGCTTTTGCTGGAGGGCCGTCCCGCGGGAGAACCGGGCACCTGCGTCACCTGCGTAATGGAAGGTACTCGTCCTGTCCTCGCCGAGATACAGGCACTTTTAGCGCCTACAAGCTTCAACGTGCCGCGCAGAAACTCAAACGGCGTGGATTATAACCGCGCTATGCTGTTGCTGGCCGTATTGGAAAAAAGGGGAGGGCTTAAGCTTTCGCAAAGCGATGCATACATCAATGTCATAGGGGGGCTTGAACTCAATGAGCCGGCTGCGGATCTCGCCACAATCCTTGCGCTGGCGTCAAGTTTTCTGGACAGACCGATTGCCGATTGTCTTGCCGCAGTAGGTGAGGTCGGCTTGACAGGGGAAATTCGGAATGTCAACGCTTTGGAGCAGCGGCTGTCGGAAGTAAGCCGTCTCGGTTTCACCGTTTGCGTTGTACCTAAACGCCGCAAAGGAGACTTAAAAATTCCGGCCGGTCTGAAAATAATCGAGGCAGCTAATATACGGGAAGCCCTATCATCCGTACTTGGAGCTAAGCGTTCCGGGGTATGAAATTTACACAAAATTCGTCATTATCATCAACGCCTGCAGCAATATCCAGAGTGCAGCTTCCATCGACCTGATAGATGCATTTCGCTGTACAAGCAATATAACTCATCTGTGCGGTACCTCCGGTAATATAAAAGATAATTCTATTTTTATCGTTTTTACGGAATATATGAGATGGATGCTGAGTTTATAAAACAACCAAATTTGCCTGATTACAGGGTAAAATCAGTAATACTGGGAGAAAAGTACGGATTATTAGGTAAATCACTGTCATATTACGGCATTAACGTTCTGCCAATGCCCGGTAATCCGTTGCTTGCGAAACAGGTAGCCTACCACGCTGATCTGTCGATATTTCACCTTGGCGGAAGAAATATCCTTATCTCGAAAGCAATTATATCGTTCGCTACATTGCTGCGCGAGGCGGGCTTTAATGTTATCATTTCCCAAGCAACTCAGAACGATCATTATCCAAGTGATATCGGTTTAAATGCCTGCCTTATTAAAGGCAATTTATTCCATATGATCGAATATACAGACAAATTTATACTGCAATTCGCACTAAGCAATAAGATAGTAATCAATAATGTCAATCAGGGTTACACTAAGTGTTCAGTCTGCGTTTTGGATGAAAATCATATAATTACATCAGACAAAGGGATATCGAACAGTGCACTGCGCGCCGGAATAGATTGTTTGCTCATAAATCCGGGCGGAATAAAGCTCACGGGATATGATACAGGTTTTATCGGCGGAAGCTCTTTTAAAATATCTAAAAATGCTGTTGCTTTTACAGGGACACTCAAGTACCTAAAGGATGAAAAACGAATACTGGATTATATTAGCGCTCTGGACATGGAAGTAATATTTCTTACGGATGAGCCTTGTTTTGACGTAGGCTCAATAATTCCGTTAACTGAGCTATAACTCTCGTTTAATTATAAAATTCCCACCGTTAATTGAACAAAATTTTTATTTTGTTCAATTATTAAGACGCAGTCAGTTTCAGTTATTGTATCCCGGTGCTGCCAAAGCCTCCCCTATCGATATCTTCAAGTTCATCTGTTTCAATGAACTCTACTTGCGGCATACTCTCCATTATCCGGAACTGACAAATGCGATCGTTTTCAGATATAAAGGTATCTCTGACGGCATAAGCCGGAAAACACCATATGTCACCGTTACCGCTGTAGCTGTTATCGATTATTCCCATTGAGTTTACCTGAATAATTCCCCAGTTTTTAAATGTTGAACTGCGCGGCGTTATATGCGCTTCATAACCCTCAGGTAATTTCATCGATACACCGAGTGATATCAACTTGAATTCTCCGGCATTCATATTAACGCTTTCAGCGGCTCGCAAATCTATCCAATCGCCCTTGCTGATCGCTTTTATCTTCTCTATATTACTATTGTGGTACTTAATCAATATTCGCATAATGACTCCCCCTAACGATTATATCCGAAACTATAACACAGATTTCCGCTATGATAAAGGCTTTTTGAAAGGAAGCAAAGCATGGAACTTACTAACCTCGCAGAACTGCGCCCCCTACTCGAAAAATACGATTTCAGATTTTCGAAGTCGCTCGGTCAGAACTTTTTAACAGCGCAATGGGTACCCGAGCGCATTATTTCTGAATCCGGAATTGACAGCACCTGCGGTGTACTTGAGATTGGCCCCGGTGTTGGCGTTTTGACAAATAGCTTATCAAAAAAAGCCGCCGTTATAGCAGCTATAGAACTAGATAATAAACTCATTCCCCTGCTTTCAGAAACACTTGCACACTGCGGCAACGTTTCGGTTATACACGGCAATATATTAACGACCGATCTCCCATTTATTGTCGATAAGTATTTTTCAGGCTTACGCCCTGTTGTTTGCGCAAATATTCCTTACTCTATTACTACACCGGTTTTAACAAAGCTTCTTTGCTCCCGCTTGTTTTCTGATTTGACGGTCATGGTCCAGCGAGAGGTCGCGGCGCGGATATGTGCTCAACCCGCCAGTGCCGATTATGGCTCATTTTCTGTTTTTTCACAGTATTATTCTTATCCACGTATACTCTTTGATGTTCCGCCGGACTGTTTTTTCCCCCGTCCAAAGGTAACCTCAACTGTTATCAATATGCACTGCCGCACTAAACCGGAAGAAATCGGGGATGAAGAATTTTTCTTCAAGGTCGTACGGGCCGCGTTTTCACAGCGCAGGAAAACACTTATTAATGCTCTTTTGCCTTTATTGGGCAGCCGATTAACAAAAGCCGATATAGCTGCCGCTCTTACCGAGCTTTCCATAGATGAAAAAGCCCGGGGAGAAACTCTAGGAATTAAGGAATTTGCCGCTGTTGCTAAAGCGCTGCGCCAATAAGTATATGACCGGCGAGTTTTCTCTCGCCGGTCATATACTTATTGGTCTTCAATCGGTATTTTCGTGGGCTCATCGTAATTTTTCCCGAAAGTTTCGACGGTCAGTGTTTTAATATATATTTCGTCCCTCGGAATATCATTTTTATCAACATCCATCTTTGATATCTGTTCAATGAGTTTCATACCGGATATAACTTTCCCGAATGCAGCATAGTCGCCGTCCAAGTAAGTTTTATCCGTCAGGGTGATAAAAAACTGTGAACTTGCGGTGTTATACAAGTCTTTGTCTGCATTATCGTCGTCTGATGCGCTGCGCGCCATTGAAACCGTGCCCTGTAGATGGGACAGTTCATTTTTCCCGAATCCGTTGTTGGAAAATTCGCCCTTTATATAATAGCCGGCGTTGACTTGTTCCGGATCCGAGCCTTTTTTCCCCATCTGTATTACAAAATATTCAACTATCCTGTGCACCGGAGATCCGTCATAAAAACCGGAATTGGCAAGATAAATAAAGTTATTCACAGTGTTTGGCGCTTGATCGGGATATAGTCTTATCTTTACTTCATCTCCGTTGCTGAAGAGGATTGTAGCTATAGGCTTCCTCTCCCCTATCGTGTAGCATCCGGTAAGCATTGTAATAGAAATCAGCAAAGCTAAAAGCACACAGGAACGCTTGACGGCGGAATTCTTTCCCTTCATTGCATATCCTCCCCGGAACGATATCCAGTTTATTATAGACTAAGATAAGCTAAAATGCAACGCGCTGAATACTAATTTAGTATTAATCAGAAAAAGCGGCACAGTGCGTATTCATTGTTAAATTATAGATAACATACACTGTGAACTAACTGTAATAATAATTGAGTCAGGTCCGGTAATGATACGAATAGCTATAATTATCTTTGTTTTTGTCTCAACTAAGGGAGTGAGTTTATTTGCCAATGAATATCCTAAGCTTTTTTATGTGCATTTGCATGACGCTAAATATCGTATTTTTAAACGAAATTCACTTATTTTCCAACTCCTCAACCGCCAAAACCGACCTTTCTGAGGAATCCGGACATATTCTCTGGGTAGACTTTAATGTCCCATGTGAAGCAATGAAAAAAGCGATATCGCTGGATATAGCTTCAAGAAACAGTAAAAATAAACTGAATTTCATTGACTTGCTTGCCTATCTTGCTGCAAAAAACGGCAATAACTTCAGCAGTTATAAAGATAGGCAACTTGATGATATTGCGGTAAAACTAAGTTCAGGAAAAACTATGGATGAGCTGACATCAGACCTAAAATACTATGACTATTATCATGAAGCATTCAGCGCCGTTTTGTCGGGATTCGTCGGAGAGTACGAAATTGAACTGCCGGATACGGACGGAACAGGCAAGCATTGGGAGCGGCGATATGGGATAAAAGTGTTCTCACCGATTGCAAAAAACTTTCCGTACAGCCATTATGATGATTTCGGCAGCAGACGTTCTTATGGCTTTTCACGCACTCATCTCGGTAACGATCTTATTGGACAGGTCGGCACGCCTATTATTGCGGTTGAAAGCGGTATAATTGAGGCAATGGGATGGAATCAATACGGCGGCTGGCGTATTGGTATACGATCATTTGATTCAAAAAGGTATTACTATTATGCTCATCTGCGGAAGAATTTTCCTTATAGAAAAGACTTGGCTGTAGGCTCAATCGTAAGTTCCGGAGACGTTATCGGTTATCTCGGTAGGACAGGTTACAGCATTAAGGAGAATGTAAATAACATCGATACTTCCCACTTGCATTTCGGTATGCAGCTGATATTTGATGAATCTCAAAAGGAATGTCTGAGCGAAATATGGATAAATGTATTCGAAATCGTCAGGCTGCTTGACAGCAATAGATCAGCGGTCATTAAAAATCCCGAAACAAAGGATTACAACCGAGTTTACGGTTATCGGGATCTTTCGTGCTACAGCGAATGATACAGCTTAAGCTTACGAAATCAGCAGCCATGGGTGTTTAGTGCCCATGGCTGCTTTTCAAAGTAAATTTCAGCGATCTAAAATCATCGGTAATAGTTTAATTCAGTTTTCAGAGTTATTTCCAGTCCGGATCGCCGGGAGTTGTCTGAGTATCGTATATCGGATTATAAACCAGCATGCCGAAGGTTTTCATTAAATCTTCATTGAGAGGTTCGTTAGGATATGCGCGTAAAAGCGCCTCACCGCGTGCTCTGACCCCATCTTTAAATTCAGGATGCGTAAGGATATACAGATCCCCGCGGCGGATACCGCGTACAACGCGCTCTCCTACTTCCTCGGGTGACATGAACATCTTACTGAAGTCCGGCATCGCAGGTGGTTCTTTGCCGTCGTTTGGTCTCTGAGGGGGTGGCATTTTCGGTTTTTCCTCCCTCAGGCTCTCCGGTTTTACCTCCTGGGATGAATTTCTCAGATTAGACACAACCGGACCCGGCATAAACGCCGAGGCGCCTACATTTGTACCTACAAGGTCAGATGCGAGTGTTTCCATCATACCGATAACAGCATGTTTGGACATATTATACAAACCGCAGCCGGGTACAACAATAAGGCCGGCTTGGGAAGCTGTACTTACTACATGTCCGCCTTCCCCGTGCTTGAGAATCCGTGGTACGATATTAATAATTCCGTTTAGTACGCCCACTATATTGATGCCAACAGCGAAATCACACTCTTTATATGTAAACTTCCATAGTGGACCGCTGCCTGCGTCAACTCCGGCGTTGTTGACAAGAACATGGATCTTACCGAATACATCTTCCGCCTCATCACCGGCTTTAGCGTAAGCTTCCCGGTCGGTAACGTCGAGCTTAATGCCATGTACCGGCCACCCTTTTTCTTTGAAGAACGGCAAGGCTTCGTCTATCGCTTTTTGCCGCGCGTCGACGATTATTACCTTCATCCCCCATCTTCCGCAGGCTTTGGCTATACCCAGACCTATTCCGCTTGCACCACCTGTTATAAATGCTGTTTTCCCGCTTAAGTTCTCCATATATATCCTCCATCCCGCACTTAGCATGTTTTGTACAAACCGGATCTTTTCATTTATTTTATCATAAGCTAAATCAATGAGATAATCAAGAGAGAATTATTCCGGAATATGGTATTACACCGGTCTTTGTGATATAAACCTAAACACGAATGAAGAAGTCCGACCACCTGTTATGCGGGCAGCCGGACCTTTCAACATCTTTACTAAAACTATTGTTTATTGGTGTATTCCGGGGTTTTTCCCAATCGCTTTAAGCTTCGCGCGGCTTTAGTCCGAGAATCTGACGTGCCTCAGCAGGAGTTGCAACCTCCAGCCCGAACTCTTCTATGATCCGCTTGGCGCGCTGAACAAACTGCATGTTGCTATCCGCAATCTGCCCTTTCTTATAGAGCACGTTGTCCTCCATACCCACGCGGATGTTTCCGCCCATTGCAACAGCGGCATAAAGCATTTCCATGGCGCCGGCGCCTACACCGAAAGCCGACCAGGTAGATCCCGGTGCGACAGCGTCCATTGTGTCCTTCATGAACACCAGATTCTTTGTTGTAGCCGCTATACCGCCGGCAACGCCCATGCAGAACTGGAAGTGGCAGGGAGTCTTCAGGATGCCTTTTTTAATGTAGTAGCCGGCATTGTAAATCATGCCCGGATCGAACACTTCGATCTCCGGCTTGACTCCCGCTTCCTGGCACATCAGGCCAAGCTTTTCAAGAAACTGCGGGTTGTTCTCAAATACGCCGTTATGCTGCCAGTTCATCGTGCCGCAGTCATAAGAACACATCTCCGGCTTAAGCTCGTAGAAGGGGCGCAGTCTGTCCTCCTCCTTAAGGTTGATTCCGCCGGAGGTGGTGATGTTGAGAATGATGTCGCAGTCCTTCTTGGCACGGATCAGCCTGACTGTCTCCTCAAATTTCTCAAATACCATCGCCGCTTTTCCTTCGTCGTTACGGCAATGGATGTGTGCGACCGCTGCGCCGTCTTTCCAGCAGTTGTAGATTTCTTCTGCTATCTCATAAGGCTCGATGGGTACGTTCGGAGTATTATCTTTCGTAGGCCACGCGCCTGTCGTGGCGACGGTGATAATTCTCTTATTTTTCAGGTCCGCCATATTGTTTCTCCTCTTTTATTCATAAACTATTAAAGTCCATACATGCTCCTCCGCTTAAAGCATCAGAGCATGTATGGCTTAATTACAGTTAACTAGATGTTGCCTCCGTATGTGTATGTCCGGTCAGGCACATCGTTCAGGTCGTCCTCGTCGATCTCCGCCACGCACCGGACCATAGAACCGTCACCCAGGTACCAACGAAGCGGGAAGCAGTAGAAGCGGAAGCGTTTACCCGAAACCTTGTCCAGATCGCCACCCAGGTTTTCTACGCCTACGATACCATGTCCGAGCATTTGCTTATGGCAGGGCTCCCAGGTTCCCCAGCAGCCTATGGCTTCCAAATCTCCGAACTTCTTGTCGTATGCTTCCTTGCCGTGAATCTTTATATACAGTTCCTTGTCAAATTCCGCATAAGCTTCTTCGCCGAACTGTTCTATATACTCTTCTGTGATCGGACGGCCCGATGCACCCAGCAGATTCATCCGCGTCATACCGTTGTTGCCCATGGCAGTGTGCAGCGGATGATCCAGTGCCTGGCTGTCCATCGCGACGCATTTAACCTTGTGTTTAACAAACCATTTGCCGGCTTCTACACCGGTTCCGCAGGCATAATGGTAGTATTCTTTGGAATCATCGAACAGACGGTGCATACCGGTATCCAGGCAGATAACCATGCCTTCCAGTTCGCTGGGCTTGATACCGACCTTCTCGCAGGCGGCCTCAAGATGTTTAGGCAGGATTAGTCCCCAGCGCTCTATCTCGATGGGAAGGCAAACAGCGTCGCCGGTATAAGCGTCCACCGGCATCTCGTGGGTATAGCGTGCTCTCCTGCCGTCGAATTCGCGCTCCATAACATGGCGCGGTGCGTCGGCATGGGTGCCCGTGTGCATCGTGCAGGTAATCTTCTGCGTCAGAACGCCGCCTTTCGCCATTGTGTGTGTGTTGTCAATCACCGGCTTGTCGAAATACGGCCAGCGCGGAATTTCAGCACTGAACGGATGTGACAGATCTACAAAGACTTTTTTACCCATAACATTTTCCTCCAGAACAAATTTTTACGATTTCTTTTGCTTTGCGGCATAATCGATGAGGTATTCCTTCAGACCGTTGCTGGACGCCTGCATCTCCTCCGCGGTCCACTCCTGCCAGCCCTTGCCCGTTTTAAATCCGAGATCCCCACGGTCCAGCATCTCCTTCAGGCACTTTGACGGCTCATGGTTATCTGCAAGATACCTTAGGATATAGTTGTGGATATTGTAGCTTAGCTGGATTCCCACAAGATCAGAGTTCTCCATGGGACCCATAACCGGCCAGCGAAGCCCCGGTCCGTATTTGCACGCGTCATCTACTGTCTCCGGATCGGCGATACCGTTTTCCACCATGTAGAACGCTTCACGCCATAATGCATGCTGAAGACGATTAGCCACAAAACCCGGAACATCCTTCTTGCAGTAGATGGGCTTCTTGCCTACCTTCGTGAGAAGGTTCATTGTCGCCTGCATAACCTCTTCAGAGGTGTAATTGGATTTAACAACTTCGACCAGAGGAATCAGATGACCGGGATTCCAGAAGTGCGCACCTACGACGCGGTCACGACACCTGCATTTTGAAGATATCTCCGTCGGGCTCATCACAGATGTGTTTGTTGCAAGTATACAATCGTCACGGCAATATTTTTCAATTTCGACAAACAGATTCTGCTTGTCCTCCATGACCTCGGGATAACACTCGATAATAAAATCGGCGTCCGTATATGCTTCGGCATTATCGGTAACGAAATTGATTCGCTCGAGAATCAACTTTTTCTCTGCTTCCGTAGCTGCTCCGCGGGCAATCATAATATCGAGATTGTTGATAATCGGTTCGTAACGGTCCTCTTTCAGTGCACGCGTCTTGAGAACGACGTTAAGGCTTGGGTCGGCGGCAAACACCTGGGCCAGTGCGTTGCCCATCATGCCCGCTCCGACGACAACCACATTCTTTATCTCTTTCATATCAGTTTCCCCAATAGCCGCCATCCGCTGCGTAGTTAGAGGATGTAAAGAAATCGGATGCCTGTGAAGCGAGGAAAATCGCCATACCGATAAAATCGGCCGGTTCGCCGAGACGCCCGATGGGAAGCCGTTTCAGGAAGTTCTGGTACACGTTGTCGTCATGGAACATCCACTCAGTGAGATCTGAACGAAATACCGTAGGATTGAAGCTGTTGACCTGAATATTATGCTCGCCGAGATCACATCCGAGCGACTGAACCATAAGGTCTACAGCACCCTTAGACGAAGAGTACCCGGTGTAGGCTTTCATGCCGCGCTTGCTGCGCGCAGAGGAGGTAATAACAATTTTTCCGCCCTTCCCCTGAGCTACCATTTGCTCCGCGACACATTTTGACAGTATATAAACACTTTTCGCGTTTGCGTCCATGATTTTTTCCCAATCCTCAACCGACTGATCCAAAACGGATTTAGCGGCGTTGAATCCGTGGCAGGCGCACAGAATATTTACTTCTCCGTATTTTTGCACAGAATATGCGACTATTTTCCGAACATCGTTCTCATCGCCCGGGTCACCGGCTATATGTGAACAATCACATCCGGCTTCAATTAAATCACTTTCGATCTGCTTTAGCTTCGCTTCATTTCTTGCTGTCAGGACTACTTTTGCTCCGGCCAGAGCATATCCGGCCGCGACCGCACTACCGAGTGCCCCGGTTGCGCCGGTCACTATCGCTGTTTTGCCTTTAATTGAAAACAAGTTTTCGACGAATTCTCTGCTTACCATATTACATATGCCTCTCTTTCAGACATGTTCAAATGCCGCGGTTTTATATACGATACTCCGTTTTTCTCAGGAAAATGTATATTCATCCGCGGCATCGAACCGTTGTTTGCTGCCGTGTTATTATGCTTAATTATACCACCAGATCTACCGAAAATAAACTATAATTTTCATTTTATTAGGGATTGAATTACGGGAGCTGTGTCGCGAGATTTGTAAATTGCCGGTTTACTTTCCCTGTGGCTTGACTGCCCATTTTTCATACGGTACATCTTCAGTGCTAAATGTCATCTGTCCGTTCTCGTTTTTCACTATGATCCACTTAAGCCAGTTGTCATTGTCCATCTCCGGGTAATCCTCACGCAGGAACCAACCTCTGGACTCTTTACGCATTTCAGCCGCCCTGAACTGCATTTCAGCTGAAAGGACCATGGCCTCTGCCTCATGACAGGCGAGAAGATCGTGGAAATCAACAGCTTTCATAGTTTTTGCGAGTTCTTTTGCCTGCAGGACCAGATCAAGCGCTTTCGCTATACGATCTGCCCGCATATAAACCGACTGCTCCATAGGTCCGACAGCGCTCTGAATGATGCGAATCACATCTTTGGCCGTGCAGCCGTCTTTGCGCTCTAACGGAGCGTATGTCCGCTGCAAAGACACTTCAACCTGACTCTTATCAACTCGCGGCGCAGCTGTTTTTGCGTTTTTCGCGGCACCCTCCGCACACATGATACCGGAAAACACTGCGTTGAGGATACCGGAGCCTCTGTTTCTTCCCGGAGGAGCGGGTACGGCGCCCGGTGCTGTTGATCCGCAGTAGCTGGCATCGCCGATAGCAAATAGTCCTGAAATAGAGGTCTGCATGTCATGTCCGACCTTAACCGGCGACTGTTCTCCGAGGAACAAAGGACATACTTCAAGATCGGTATCGATGTTCATCGCGGCCTTCATGTTCAGCATACGGAACTTTTCACCATATGAAGGTTTAGCATTTCCTCCGCCATGGCCGCCTCTTTCGCCGCCGCCCCAGGCCTGTGATCCGTAATCAAGATGAATCGGACCGTTGCCTTCGCACATCTGCACATACCATTCTCTGATAGCAGTACTGCTGATATCCGGCTCACGCTCTTTTCTGAAATTCTGCGTGACGTTTTCGTTCAGCCTGTTGTGCATGAAGTTCTCGCCGAAGACGACCTCGTTGTGGCTTCTGATTTTCACCAGCTGTGCGAAGTTACCGAACTCGGCATTCCGCATCTGCGCTCCCGAACGGTATGCAGCCGCTATGCCGTCGCCTCTGCCGCTGCCCCACATTGAACCTATGCGATAGTTCTGACTGCCCGTTGCAAGTATCACGGTCTTTGCTGAGATAACATAAAAAGTACCGTCTAAAATACTATAGGCTGTCGCTCCGGAAACCGCGCCTTTGTCAGTCAGCAGGTCCGACATAGTGACTTTATCGAAAATCTTCACGCCAAGCTTCTCTGCCGTTCTACGGAACTGCAATGTAACGTCTAAGTCGACCGTTATCATCGCGGTCATCGGCCCCGTCGGCATAACACGATAGGAACCGTCTTCGTTTTTGGGAAGTTTCCCACCCCACTCAACCATTTTGTCAAACATATGGTTATTCATGGACACGTACTTAATCATCAGATCCTGATCACCGAGGAAACAACCGATGGCATGTACATGGTACTCCGCGAATTCTTCAGGAGTCATCCGGCTCAAGTCAAAATACTGAAGAACGCCGCCGCCCTTATTGGCTTTGCCCGCATAGCCGGTTGTCTGTTTTTCAATAATTGTAACGGACAAGTCGGGGTCACATTCTTTAACCGATATGGCCGCAGTCAAACCTCCTACTCCGCCGCCAACAACGAGCACATCAGTTTGAAGCTCTTTAATTTCGTATTTCATCTTAATCCTCCAATTCAGCGGTAGCAATCGAAAGTTTGATGGAGTCTCTCGCTGCTATAGTCCGGTATGACCGTTATGCAGTCTTTAGGGCATACGGCCTGACAGGAAAAGCAATGCTCACAGTCCTCCACATAACGGAACACCGGTTGCTTTTTTGTCTCGTCCCAACGAATCACATCAACAAAGCATGCTTTGTAGCAAAGCTTGCAGCCAATGCATTTTTCCGAATCGTATAGGATGGTGTGCTTGGTATCGATCATATTAAAACCTCCTCATTATGGAAACTCCTGCCGAACCGAAACGGCTGGCAGGAGTTAATTCATGCCTTAATACTAACATTCTTTATTAAATATGTAAAATACATTTATTCTATAGGGTCATAGCAAGATCGAAACATAAGAATACACGGATTTTTATTATCGCGGTTTCTCGCCAGCACCATTTGCTGAGGCTTTAAATCCGGCAAACGAAGCATCGATATATTCGAACTGAAGGCCGCTGTGTTATTAATACTCCCGATCGCTACACCCTTCCCCGCTTCCAAGTATAAAATTTGCTCGGATATATTCGCAACGTCGAATACTTTCGGTACAAAACCGGCTTTCGCGCATTCGCGCAGCAGCAATGTATTAATCGCCGGCGATTCCGCAGACGACAAGTTCAAGAAGGTGTCGTCCTCAAAATCTATCAGTTTCGGATTTTCTTTTTTAAAAATAGGATGCCGAACCGGCAGGATCAGTACGGACTCAACGGAATAGAGGGCTTCATAAACAATCCATTGCTTGTCCTCAACATCGATTTTAAGGCAAAATGCGAGATCAATTGCGTTTTCCGACAGCCATCGAAACAGCTCGCTGTGATTGCCGCGTCTGCATAACAATTCTACTCCCGGAAACTTTTCCTGAAACCGGTCAATGGCATCCAGTGCCTGATCATCAATTCGGTTGCCGCTTATAAATCCGATTCGCAGAGCCCCTATTTCACCCTTTTGGATGCTTTGAGAGTTGTGTATCGCTGCTTTGTATTGTGCCGAGAGATTTGTCATACTGTCAAACATAGCCTTGCCTGCAGCCGTCAGACGAGTGTTAGTGCGCTTATTATTTCGATCGAAAAGCTCCACTCCCCACTCTTTTTCCAGCATAGCAATATTTCGGCTGAACGCCGGCTGAGATATATAGAGTTCATTTGCAGCTTTTGTGAAACTCTGACATCGAGCCGCTGCCAGAAAGCAGAGTATCTGTGTTGTATTCATATTTCCTCATCCTATTT
>JAAYBW010000207.1 GCA_012729975.1 Clostridiales bacterium | reverse complement strand
CAAATGGCCGCCGGTCTACCGGCGGCTTTTTTTACCGGAGGATAACAGAATTGATAGACTTAATCTCGGGTCTTGACATCGATATCCTGATTTTTATCCAGAACAGCGTCAGGACTCCCCTGTTGACCGCGATCTTCGGATTCTTTTCAATCATATGCAATAAGGGATTCATATGGCTTTTTCTTACTGCGGTGTTATTATTGAACAAAAGTACCAGAGCACTGGGTATCCGGCTTTTGCTATGCGTCGCTTTGAGCTGGGTAATAAGTGATCTCGTGCTGAAAATTACAGTAGAAAGAACCAGGCCCTTCGATTATATAGACGGCTTGAGTAACGGGCTAAAGCGCTTTGCCGACGCCAATTCATATTCTTTTCCTTCGGGTCACTCGACGAGCAGCTTTGCGGCTGCCTTTTGTATATGCAGATACGCGAAAAGAAAGGGATGGCTCATATATTTCCCGGCTTCAATGATAGCGTTATCCAGGGTATATCTGGGTGTTCATCACCCCAGCGACATAATTGCGGGAGTGCTTATAGGCACAACAGGCGCGTTTATAGTTTGTATTGTTACAGACTATCTGTGCAAGAGAAAATTTAAGAGGCAGAATCATGGCCTCGAAGAGTAAAACCGATCAAAATAAGCAGATCAGTATTATCGGCCATGACCCTGGTTATTCCTGCTTGACATCAGACCGCGGACTCCGAGAATAAGAGCCTGCGGTCTTTTAATATTTACGGTTCGGAGCTTTCTGGTTCAGGAATCTCTTCGGGCGAATCGGAAGGGATCGGCAGGGAATCATCCTGAGATTCAGGCTCTTCCTCGTCCGGGACAGCCGCCTCATCGGGAACCGCGTCATCATATCCGTCTTCGCCCGCCGGTTCCCCACCGGCTGCGTCGATCACATTCTCCGCTTGAGGCGGGTTTACAAGCTCCTGATATGTCAGTTCTCCCTCGCAGGTCGGATACTCTTCCGTATCCCACCAATAATCTCCCCACATATCGCTGTCTCTTTTCAGGAATGCTTCCTCAGGCCCCGATTTATCAAAACTGCATACATCAATATGATAGCAATTACCGTCAACCTCTACAATATTCCAAAAGTGCTGCTCACTGTTTAAACGCCCTTGAATAACGATACAACTTACTCCGACGATATCGCACAGGAGCTTATAAGCCATGGCATAACCTTCAGAATCGACGATTCCGTTTACAAGGGCATCATAAGCGGTGGATCCGCCGGACGAGTATTCAGCGCCTTCAGCGATAACCTCGCACAAACGTAATGTTTGCTGAGCATAAGGTAAATCAAGTGCGCCGACTATTCGCTGCGCGGCCGCCGACCGCGTTTGTGCCAATCGCTCCTTGAGTATATCGGCAGATTGGGAATAATTAAGTTTAATCTCGATTATTTTCTGTACGGCATTGATTGAAGGATACGCCTCAATCGTTACAGTCGGCATTTCAGCCATTTGTATAGGAGTGTTTCTGTATAAGTCCTCTATATATCCGGCAAGATCTTCCTCGGTTACAGCTGATGCGATAGTACTGAACGTGATTGTATTTTTGTAGTCAAGTGCCGCGCTGCGCAGCTCCGAATACATTTGACTTGCGCTGCTCACCGCAAGGATTGAATCTATTTCCGCCTGAGTTCGCTTATAAGTAATACTTACCTCTATACGATAATATGACAGTATTCTTGTGCAGACATGGCTTATATAATCGATTGCATAAACTCCCAGAGGTGTTTCATTTAAAACCTCCCTGCATGCATCCGATATGTCTCCCTGCGGATCGCCGTTATAATTTTTTGTTGTTATTATACCGTATTCCGTCGCACTGCCCACAAACTTCAGCAATGCAGCTCTCATGCCGCTGTAATTGCTGATTTCCTGGACGTTGTCGTCTTCCTCGGTGTCGTAATACTCTCCTGTGTGTTCCGTTACCACGCTGTATTCCCTGTTATACATGGAAACGCATCCCGACAACATAGCCGCAAGCAAGATGACAGCTGCTGCGGTCTTTATTCGAAATATCACATATCTCAATCCTTACTCCTCGAAATCCTGAAAACCCATACCCAAAACCTCTCTGGTTTCAGACATGATAACAAAAGCCCGCGGATCAATTTCTTTAACGGTTCGCTTTAGGTCAACAATTTGTCTTTTCTTTATAGCGACCAGCAAGACGGTTTTATCTTCATTTGACCAACCGCCTCTTCCGTAGAGC
Organism: Clostridiales bacterium; assembly: GCA_012729975.1. Classification (GTDB taxonomy): domain Bacteria; phylum Bacillota; class Clostridia; order Oscillospirales; family Oscillospiraceae; genus JAAYBW01. Next base: position 30,439 of record JAAYBW010000207.1, on the reverse strand, counting down.
TTAGTGACGCCGCGCTGCAGTTTGCCGCATATCTCGCGGGATATTTCTTCCGCTTTTTCGCTTATTATAAAAACAACCTTGCCGTAATTGAGACCGTATAAAACTACGTCGATAATACGGGTTTCAACATAGATCATCATAACAGAGTATAAAGCGAGATCGTATTTTCCGAAAATGATCGAATAAATTCCGATGATGACTACGTCCATTGCAAGTACTATGTGCCCCATATTGAGAAACATAAAATTTTTACGAACAATCTTTGCCAGTATATCGGTACCCCCGGTGGAAGCTCCCGCGGAAAAAACTATACCGAGCCCTAAACCTGTCAGAACCCCGCCGAAAACACCGGCCAGAAGCGGTTCCTTTGTCATTACCGGACTGAATATCGAGAAAATGTCTATAAACGCCGATACTAAAATCATTCCCGCCGCAGAGCTAATCAAAAAACGCCATCCGAGTATCTTTCCCCCGATAATAAATATCGGTATGTTAAAGATAATAATAAGAACGCCGACCGGTATAATGTCCGTAACGTAGTTGATAACCGTTGAAATACCTGTTATTCCGCCCGTAACAAGCGCGTTCGGATATACAAACATGTTATAGCCAAGTGCGTACAGAGCCGAACCGATTATAACTAATAAAGAAGGCTTCAGAACAGACCGGAACTGCTTCTTAATCATCACAAACCTGTCCTCCGTATTATAAAATGCTAAGCTGCCTCATCTCGGAATCCTCAGGTTTTATCATCGCGCCGGATGCCGGCAGTTTCCTGACCCTGTACCTCGAATAATTCGTAATGGATGTATCTGATAAAGGCACGGCGCGATCCAGAGTGAACTTTGCTTTTAAAGTCATCACAAATACACCCTGAGAATCGCGCGTCGCCTTAGGCGCAAGCAACGCGGTGCTGAACACAGCAACTCTTCCCTCAGTGGAATAGACTGCGACCTCAAACTCTTTTTCGACCAGCAGAATGCTTCTGACCGGACTTTTATCCGAATACGCGCCTGTAAGCTTTCTTCTGTTAGTCTTTGTCGCATAAACGGATATAGGTACTCTTGCCGCTTTGCCGTTTTCATAGAAAAATATCAGGGAACTTTTGTACTCTCCGGCCGGATACATACATATGACGCTCTCGCCTTCATCCATCTGAAGAACCGACGGCAGGTATGACCCGAGCGCTGAAGCTTTCGTATCGTCATGATCACTGGCCCGTGTTTTATAAACCCGGCATTTATCGGTAAAAACCAGAAGCTCGGTCCTGTTTTTGCCTTCAAATATCTGTCTTGGACCGTCGTCTTCCTTGTACTTTTGCTCACTGTTCATGCGCAGCGAGTTTTGTGTCATTTTCTTAAAATACCCTTGTTTGGTAAGCAGAAGCGTAACCGGATAATCCTCCGGTTCCTCTTCTAGCGGAATGTCTGATGCGGCGCTGTCATATATTATGTCCGTTTTCCTTGGGGATCCGTATTTTTTCGCTACGCTTTTGAGTTCATCCGTGATTATTCGCCTGACCCGGGCGCGGCTTGCGGCAATATCCTTGAGATCCGCAATTTCCTCCTCAAGGCGCGAGACCTCGTCTATGCGTTTTAAAATGTATTCTCTGTTGATGTTGCGAAGCTTGATTTCCGCAACGTATTCCGCTTGCTGTTCGTCTATTCCGAATCCGATCATAAGGTTCGGAACAACTTCGGCCTCCGATTCGGTATTCCTTATTATGGCTATAGCCTTATCGATATCCATCAGAATTCTCTCGAGACCCTTTAGCAGATGAAGCTTTTCCGACTTTTTCTGTATATCGAACCATACGCGCCTGCGTATAGATTCGGTTCGCCAGGCGATCCACTCCTCTAAAATCTCCGCTATACCCATCACACGCGGCATTCCGGCAATAAGAATGTTAAAATTACACGAGAATGTATCCATCAGCGGAGTCATCTTCATTAGCTTGCCCATGAGCTTCTCGGGATCCGTGCCTCTTTTAAGTTCAATTGCCAACTTAAGTCCGGACAGATCTGTTTCATCACGCATGTCGTTTATCTCGCGCACTTTACCGAGCTTTATGAGTTCAGCCACCTTGTCGATTATAGCCTCGGCAGTTGTGGTATAAGGTATCTCATATATCTCTATCAGGTTGTTCTTACTGTCGAATCTCCACTTCGCTCTTAATTTAATGCTGCCTCTGCCGGTCTCGTAAATGGCTTTAAGTTGATCCCTGTCGTATATAAGCTCCGCGCCGGTCGGAAAGTCCGGTGCCTTGAGTATGCTCATAAGGTCGCAATCCGGATCCTTAATATACTCACAGGCCGCCTCACAAACCTCGACAAGATTAAAGCCGCATATTTGGCTCGCCATTCCGACCGCGATGCCCGTGTTTGCCGATACCAGCACATTCGGGTATGTCGTTGGCAAGAGTACCGGTTCCTTAACGCTTCCGTCGTAGTTGTCCTGAAAATCGACTGTATCTTTGTCGATATCTCGGAGCAGCTCAGAGCATACGGGAGAAAGCTTCGCTTCAGTGTACCTGGACGCGGCATATGCCATGTCCCGGGAATACACCTTTCCGAAGCTGCCCTTAGAGTCAACAAAAGGAATAAGCAGGGCTTCGTAACCCTTCGACATACGCACCATCGTTTCGTATATCGCCGAGTCCCCGTGTGGATTCAGGCGCATCGTCTGGCCTACTATGTTCGCCGATTTCGTCCTCGCGCCCGTAAGGAGGTTCATTTTATACATAGTGTAAAGCAGCTTTCGCTGTGAGGGTTTAAAACCGTCTATTTCGGGTATTGCCCGAGAAACGATAACGCTCATTGCATATGGCATATAGTTTGCCTCAAGCGTGTCGGTGATTGGCTGCTCCAGCACCCGCGCTTGAAGACCGATAATTCCGGTGACCGGTTTTTTTGAGGTTTCGCCTTCCGGCTTCTTTTTTCGGGGCATCTTCTCAGTCCTTGTTTTTCAGTTCAGGAGATGTCAGCCATCTCCAGATATTTATAGCCGTCGCATGCAATATGTTCTTTCCTGGCAGGCAGGTTATCTCCGAGCAGCATGTTAAAAGTATAGGCGGTTTCATCCGCGTCTGACGGTGTGATTTTAATAAGTCTGCGCGTTTGGGGGTTCATTGTTGTCATCCACATCATTTCGGGATCGTTTTCCCCAAGCCCCTTTGAACGGCTGATAGTATATGAGGCACTTCCGAGCTTTTTGAGTAAATCGTTCTTTTCCCTGTCGTCATAAGCAAAATAGGTCTTTCCGGTGCTGTTAATCTCATACAGGGGTGTTTCAGCGATATATACGCGTCCGGACTTAATAAGCGTCGGAGTGAGCCGGTACAGCATCGTAAGAATTAATGTGCGTATCTGATATCCGTCATAATCAGCATCGGTACATATAATTATCTTATCCCACCGCAAGGCTTCAATGTCGAAATTGCTCAGTTCCTTATAGTGCCGCGTATGAACCTCAACTCCGCAGCCGAGGACCTTCAAAAGATCGGTAATAATTTCGCTTTTAAATATTTTATCATAATCCGCCTTAAGACAGTTTAGTATCTTGCCTCTTACAGGCATAATTCCCTGAAATTCCGCATCCCGCGAAAGCTTACATGACCCGAGCGCGGAATCGCCCTCGACTATATACAGCTCGCGCCTTTGCGGATCTCTGGATCTGCAGTCCACAAACTTCTGTATCCGGCTGGTTATATCCAGTCCCCCGGATATTTTTTTTCTTAAGTTCAGCCGCGCTTTCTCAGCTGTTTCACGGCTTCGCTTGTTAAGTAGAATCTGCTCGGCAATCCTTTCCGCGTCGCTGCGGTTTTCGATAAGATAAACCTCAAGCTTCTCCTTGAAAAATTCAGTCATCGCTTCCTGAATGAACTTGTTTGTTATTGATTTTTTTGTCTGGTTTTCGTATGAGGTCCGAGTTGAAAAGCAGTTTGTGACAAGCACGAGACAGTCTTGTATATCGGCAAATGTAACCTTACTCTCGTTTTTCTGGTATTTATTCTGTTTACGCAGATATGAATCGACAGCGGAAACAAACGCACTCTTTGCGGCTTTTTCGGGAGAGCCTCCGTACTCGAGCCATGATGAATTATGATAATACTCAGTTATGTTAACCACATTTGAAAAGCAGAAGGCCGCGGACATCCTGACCTTGTAATCAGGCATGTCCTCCCGGTCCCTTCCCCTGCGTTCGCTTTCGATATAGTATGGCTGAGTTAAGGCACCGTCTCCCGCCAACTCGGAAACATACTCGCTGATACCGCCCTCATATTTATACTCGCTGGTCTGTATGGCACCGTCTTTTTCGATACACAATCGAAAAGTAACGCCGGCATTAACAACAGCTTGCCGACGCATGACGTCCTGGAAATACTCATCCGGAATATTTATGTCTGTGAAAACCTCCGCATCCGGTTTCCATCGAATTCGTGTTCCCGTACGCTTTTTGTTTTCTGGTATAAATGACAGGCCGCCGATATTTTCTCCTTTTTCAAAGTGCAGCGAATACTTCTTGCCGTCCCGCCACACCGTGACATCCATATACTCCGAAGAGTACTGAGTCGCGCACGAGCCAAGGCCGTTTAATCCCAGTGAATACTCGTAATTTTCTCCCTCGTCGTTGCTGTATTTTCCTCCGGCGTAGAGCTCACAGAAGACCAGCTCCCAGTTATTGCGCTGTTCGATCGGATTATAGTCGACCGGACAGCCTCTGCCGAAATCCTCGATTTCTATCGATCCGTCTTCATATCTAGTAAGGATTACCGTGTCACCGAAGCCCTGTCGGGCTTCGTCAATAGCGTTTGAGAGTATTTCGAATACACTATGCTGACATCCTTCAAGGCCATCCGAGCCAAAGATAACCCCCGGGCGTTTCCTGACTCTGTCAGCGCCCTTTAATGCTGATATGCTGTCGTTGCCGTACTCGGATGTTTTTTTAGCCATGTAGTTCCTCCGAAACACAATATATTGTATTTTATTATATCATAGTATACATAATATTTCAAGATATCATAACCGGCGCGATATAGCGCGATATAGCGCTTCTTTTCATCAGCGGATCGGTTCTGCGATGGAACCGCATATCTTTTCCGCTTTTTGGTTTATAATAGTCATATAATGAATACAATATCTGCGTAAGGGGTGTTTTATTATGCGTTCCGGTTTAAGTCGGCGTGAAGCCGCAAAAATGGCAGCTGCCCGGAGAGCGGAACTGTCATCGCTGATGTTGGATCTGGCTGATTTAAAAAGGTGCCTCGCCGGCGCATATAGAAATTTCAACTCCAGCGTGGAACCGGAACTGATAGAAGCCAGTGTCTATGAGATAAATTCTCTCCAATCCAAATACGCTTATCTGGTAAGAATGATAAAAACAATCGGTAATACTAATGCTCAATCGTTATCGTTTTCCGAGAAAATTACCTCTCATAAGCCCCGAGGGGGTGACAGTTCTTGACCATTGCAGTAAAACTCGCTCTCGTCTTAGCCGCGGTCATCGTAGTCCTGGTCCTGTGCCGCATATTCAGCTCAGAGTTGAGACTCCTTTTTAAAACGCTGCTTAATACGGCTGTCGGATTCGCCGCTTTGTTTTTATATAACTGGCTCGGAGCTTTCGTCGGCTTAGGTATCGGAATCAATCCGCTTAATGCAATCACCATCGGATTGCTGGGCGCTCCCGGTCTCGCGCTCATTCTCTTTATCAGATGGCTTCTGATTACATAGCACTTGCGGTGAATACGAATCGTTAATGCACTGCGGCGATTATTTATTAAACAAAGTCCTTCCCTGCGCAAACCGGGAAGGACTTTACATATTCATGACCGTCCGAAATAACTAATCTGCGCTCAGTCGGATGTAATAAGCTATTTGCGTTCTATTACCTGCTTTGCCGATTCCGCGATTCTTTCAGCGGTAAGGCCGTACTCCCTGCGCAGGAAATCCTCTGAGCCGACCTGTCCGAATCTGTCGTTAACACCTACCATATTGACCGGTACCGGAAGGGTTGAGACAACGGCTTCCGATACCGCACTTCCCAACCCGCCTATTATATTATGATTTTCCGCTGTTACAATGGCACCGGTCTCCTCGGCGCATCTTAAAACAAGCTGAGTGTCCATCGGCTTCCAGGTGAACATATCGACGACCCTGGCGGAAACACCGTCTTCCTCAAGCATTACCGCGGCTTTTAACGCTTCGGCAACCATAATACCGCTGGCAATTATCGTTACGTCGCATCCGTTTCTCAGGATGTTTCCTTTCCCGATTTCAAAAGAGCTTCCCGCTTCATATACGCCGGGGACGTTTTTCCTCGCCATGCGCATATAGTACACCCCGTACAGATCAGCCAGCTGTGAGACAATATCGGCTACGGCAACCGGATCACACGGTTCCAGCAGGGTAATTTCGGGAATACTGCGCAAAACACCCATATCTTCAAAAGGCATATGGGTCCCGCCGTTATAAGCAGCGGTCACACCCGGGTCTGAGCCCAGTATCCGGATGTTAAGTTTTGCGTACGATGCGGATATAAATATCTGATCACATGCCCTTCGGGTGACAAACGGCCCGAAACTGTGAATAAACGGAACCTTTCCCATCAAAGACAGTCCGCACGCTACCCCTATCATATTTGCCTCGGCTATACCGCATTGTATCGCACGATCGGGATATTTATCAAAAAAAGGCTTCATCCCGGAAGAGCTTACCAAGTCGGCATCCAATGCGACTATTCGGGAATCCTTTTCGGCAAGATCCGACAAAGCGGAACAATATGCATCTCTCATGAGAACCGGAGAATTTTCAATAACGGGTTTTACTTTAAACATTCTCTCTCCTCCTCACGTATATAAGGCTTTTTTTGCCTTTTCAAGAGTCGCTTGAGCTGCTTCAAGGGCTTCGTCAATCTGCTCGCACTTGAAATTGATGTGATGGTTAGCCAGCACTCCCTCCGCGAACGTGCAGCCATGTCCTTTTTTTGTATGCAAAATTATCGCTGACGGAATTCCCTTGATATCCGATGCAGCGATTATCGCATCGTATATCTGTGAGATGTCGTGCCCGTCCACATCCTGTGTGTTCCAGCCGAATGACCGCAGTTTATCGGCTATACTGCCTAAATCCATTATATCTTTTGTATACCCGTCAAGCTGTTGACCGTTCGCGTCCACAAGGCAAATCAAATTATCCAGCTTAAACTGTTTTGCGAACATAATTCCTTCCCAGTTCTGACCTTCGTCGAGCTCGCCGTCTCCGACTATTACGAATGTACGGCTGGCTCTGCCGTCCATCCGATCGCCCAAAGCAACACCCGCCGCTACGGACAGACCTTGCCCGAGTGAGCCGGCTGTCATGTCGATTCCGGGAGTCTTATTGCGGTCTACATGACTCGGAAGCCTGCCTCCGCCTTTATTAAGCTCGGTAAGCATCTCTTTCGGGAAAAAACCTTTCATAGCCAGCACCGCGTAAAGTGTGGGGCCCGCATGGCCTTTTGACAAAATAAGCTTATCTCTGTCCTGCCAGCCGGGATTTTTCGGGTCATATTTCATTATGTCGCCATAGAGCACGGCAACGGTTTCCACGATTGACATGGCGCCGCCCACATGGCCGAAACCCGCGCAGCCGATTGTCTTTAATGTTTCCACGCGTATTTCCTCGGCAAATACTCTCAGTTCCTTTGCCTTAATTCGATCCATAATCGGTTACCACCTCTCGAAACTAGAATTCCAGTCTTGCAGTGATATATGCGTCAAGCTCTGATATTGGTACCCTTTTTTGCAGCATAGTGTCCCTGTCGCGTACTGTAACGCAATTATCCGTCTCGCTGTCGAAATCGTAAGTCACACAGAACGGCGTTCCTATCTCATCCTGCCTGCGATAGCGTTTTCCTATACTTCCCGCCTCATCATACTCCGCGTTAAACTTGCGGAGCAGCCCTCTATATATCGCCTGCGCGGGTTCTCCAAGCTTTTTAGACAAAGGAAGAACCGCGCACTTCACCGGGGCCAGCGCCGGATGGATATGAAGTACGACCCGAACATCATTTTTTTCGGCGTCTACTACTTCCTCGTCGTAAGCGTCTACAAGGAAAGCCAGCGCTACTCTGTCGGCTCCCAGCGAAGGTTCCACAACATACGGAACATAGTGCTCGTTCTTATCCTGATCGTAGTAATCCAGGTTCTGCCCTGAAACCTTCTGATGCTGTGACAAGTCGTAATCGGTCCTGTCCGCAATTCCCCAAAGCTCACCCCAGCCAAAGGGGAAAAGAAATTCGAAATCTGTTGTTGCTTTGGAATAAAAGCTCAGCTCTTCGGCGTCATGATCCCGCAGGCGGAGGTTTTCATCTTTCATGCCGAGGCTTAGCAGCCAGTCGCGGCAGAATGTGCGCCAGTATGTGAACCACTCAAGATCTGTACCGGGCTCACAGAAAAATTCCAGTTCCATCTGCTCAAACTCTCTTGTTCGGAATGTGAAATTGCCGGGTGTTATCTCGTTTCTAAAGCTCTTGCCAATCTGGCAGATTCCGAACGGTATCTTTTTTCTCGTTGTGCGAAGCACGTTGCTGAAATTAACGAATATTCCCTGCGCTGTCTCCGGGCGCAGATAGACCTCTGTGGCGCTTTCCTCTGTAACACCCTGATGAGTTTTGAACATGAGGTTAAACTTACGTATGCCCGTGAAGTCGGATTTCCCGCAGCCAGGGCACACGATTTTGTTTTCGTTGATGAAATCGACCATTGCATCATTATCCATAGCCTCAACAGTCGTTCCATTTACACCGTTTGAGGCACACCATTCCTCAATGAGTTTATCGGCACGATGGCGCATTTTACAGCTTTTGCAGTCGATTAACGGGTCGTTGAAATTAACAACATGTCCGGATGCAACCCAAACCTGAGGATTCATCAGTATTGAAGCGTCTAATCCTACATTATATTCATTCTCCTGGACAAATTTTTTCCACCAGGCTTTTTTTATGTTATTTTTAAATTCCACTCCAAGCGGACCGTAATCCCATGTGTTGGCAAGACCGCCGTATATCTCGCTGCCGGAGAATATAAAGCCTCTGTTTTTGCACAGTGCGACAATTTTATCCATGGTTTTCTCTTTGTTATTCATAATTACCTCCGCTTGGGAAATTTCATATTAAAAGATTATATACCGCAGCGCCGTCTTGTCAATGTATATCTTGCCGCACGCTGTTTTTGTTGCAAATGAAATGAGTATATCTTAATATAAGCATAAGCACTGAAAGGAAGCGTTTTATGTCTTATAATGCAGGAACCTGCGATGTTGCGGTTATAGGAGCAGGTCATGCCGGTATAGAAGCCGCACTGGCGTCGGCTCGCTTAGGACTCAAGACAGTCTGCTTTACGATAAATCTGGATTCAGTCGGAAATATGGCTTGCAATCCGGCTATCGGCGGAACCGGAAAGGGCCATCTTGTGCGTGAACTCGATGCTCTGGGCGGTGAAATGGGCCGCGCGGCAGATCTGACCTGTATACAATACCGCATGCTGAATCTCGGCAAAGGTCCGGCGGTCCATTCCCTGCGCGCGCAGGCAGACCGCAGAGAATACCAGAAGGTAATGAAGCATACTCTCGAGCTTCAACGAAATCTGAGGCTGATACAGGCTGAAGTAACGGATATAATATCCGAAAACGGAGAGGTTGCAGCTCTTATAACCTGTAACGGCGCTCTATGGCATACAAAAGCAATTGTCATCGCCACCGGCACATACCTCTCGGGGAGGACGATCAGCGGCGAGAACATTCGCGAGGGCGGCCCTGACGGGATGTACGCCGCTGCCGCGCTTTCCAAATCCTTAGAGCGTTTGGGAATACCTCTGAGGCGCTTTAAAACAGGTACGCCTCCGCGAGTAAATTCCAGGAGTATTGACTATTCAAAAATGGAAATACAACCGGGTGACTCAGATCCGGAACCTTTTTCGTTTGATACTCCTTTTGTCCGGGAAAACCGGGCTGTATGCTACCTGACTTATACCAACGAGCGTACGCATGAGATAATTCGGGCTAATCTGCACAGAAGTCCACTGTACTCCGGCGTAATTGAAGGCATCGGCCCACGTTACTGCCCCTCAATAGAAACCAAGGTAATGACTTTCCCGAACAAGACCCGCCACCAGCTCTTTATAGAGCCTATGGGACTTGAAACCGAGGAAATGTATATACAGGGACTCTCCTCTTCTTTTCCGGAAGATATTCAGATACAAATGCTTCACACGATAAGCGGGCTTGAAAAAGCAGAGATAATGCGCGCCGCATATGCCATTGAATATGACTGTATAGACCCTTTGGAACTTAAGAACACGCTTGAACTAAAGCGCGTTTCAAATCTCTATGGTGCCGGGCAGTTTAACGGCACCTCGGGATACGAGGAGGCCGCTGTACAGGGCTTCGTAGCCGGAGTAAACGCCGCACTAAAAATTCTCGGCAGAGAGCCCTTTATACTCGACAGGAGCGAGGCTTATATAGGTGCGCTCATCGACGACCTGGTAACTAAAGGCACCAACGAGCCTTACAGGATGATGACCTCAAGAAGCGAATACAGACTGCTGCTCAGACAGGATAACGCTGATTTTCGCCTGAGCGCAAAGGGAAGGAAATTAGGTCTTGTATCTGAGGAGCGCCACAATAAAGTACTCGAAAAATATGCGCAGGTAGAAACCGAACTCGAAAGACTGACGAAAACATACCTTTCTCCCTCCGAAGGGCTAAATCAACTGCTGATATCACTCGGCACCTCACCGCTGACTTCGGGAGCAAACCTTGCGGAGCTCCTCAGACGACCGCAGGTAAATTACGAATCACTGGCGTCGTTTGACCCGCTCAGACCGCTTTTACCTCCCGTAATACTCAGGCAGGTCGAGATAACGCTTAAATACGAGGGATATATAAAGCGGCAGAAAAAGCAGGCTGAGGAGTTCAGGCGAATGGAAAGCCGTCCTTTGCCGGAGGATATCGACTACTTATCCATAAACGGTATACGTACCGAGGCGCGCCATAAGCTTGACCGTATAAGACCCAGAAACTTCGGACAGGCATCACGTATATCAGGGGTCAGTCCCTCTGATCTCGTGGCTTTGATGATTCATATCGAAAGGAAGGAAAGCGGCCTGTGAAGATAGCCATAGGCCTCTCGGGAGGAGTTGATTCCTCGGTTGCCGCGTCACTTCTTATCCGGTCCGGCGCGCAAGCGGTGGGAATATATCTCGACGCGGGCACGGGCGGCGCCGAACTCGCCGCGAGTGCTGCGCATGAGCTCGGCATCGAGCTTATTGTCACCGATATAAGGGACAGTCTGGAGAACCTTGTCTGCCAGCCGTTTGAAGGCTCCTATCTGGAAGGCAGAACTCCTAACCCCTGTATAATCTGCAATCCTGCCGTTAAATTTCCCGCAATACTGCGTGCCGCGAAGGAAAACGGCTGCGAGCGCATCGCGACCGGGCATTATTCGCGTGTATGCCTTTATAGGGACTCTTATCACATTTACAAAGGCTGTTCCGAAAACGACCAGTCCTACATGCTTTGCGGACTCAACCAGGATATACTTAAGCAGCTTGTGCTTCCGTTGGGCGATTACAGCAAATCACAGGTGCGGTCTCTTGCCGCTTCATTTTCTCTTTCAAGCGCCACAACCCCCGACAGCATGGATATCTGCTTTATACCCGATAAAAATTACGCTGCCTGGCTGCAGGCTCGCGGCGCATCTGCTCCTTCCGGTGACTTTCTCGACGACTTCGGAAATATTATCGGCTCACACAAAGGAATACACCGCTATACCCTCGGTCAACGACGAGGTCTCGGGGTATCTAAAGGCAATCGCTTGTACGTTTCAAACATAGATGTCTGTACAAATACTATTACGCTTTCTTCCGGTGAGGCGTTTTCAACGACTCAGGCCCGTACCCTTTCCCCGTTTTGGACTTCCGGCATAGTTCCGGAGCTGCCCGCAAGGTTCTCTGTAAAAACACGCCACTCGAAATCCGAAGTCATGTCATCCGTATCAAGCACAAACGAAGGTTTACTGATTGACTTTGATTTGCCGATCAGGCCGCCCGCTCCGGGTCAGACAGCTGTATTCTATGATGCGGACCGTCTCGTCGGCTGCGCCGAGATAAGGTAGATAAGCCATTAAGGCATAGTATAATCCCTCCCGGCTGTAAAGTTGGGAGGGATGAATTGTCTTTACCGATATTAAAATTATTAAATCCTGTTCTCCTTCATATGCAGCTGAAGCCTGTCTGATATAAGTGCGATAAACTCAGAATTTGTCGGCTTTCCTTTTACATTTGATACAGTATACCCGAAATACTTCTGCAGTATCTCAAGGTCACCCCTATCCCAAGCTACTTCGATAGCGTGTCTTATTGCCCGCTCTACTCTGCTTGAAGTAGTATGGAATTTTTTCGCTACTTGCGGATAAAGCGCTTTCGTAACGGCATTAATAAGATCCATATCATTTACGGTGAGGATTATGGCTTCTCTCAGGTACTGATACCCTTTAATATGAGCCGGCACTCCGATTTCATGGATCACTTCCGTAACCATACTGTCAATGTGTTTTTCAGGATGGCGCGCTACGGAAGCGGGAAGGGTTACGGGTTCGGCCGGCTTCCTGTCGGCTCCCCCCGCTTTTCTTATTCTGCTCATCAGCTCGCCCATATCGCAAGGCTTGGAAATAAAGTAATGGGCTCCGAGTTCGGCGGCCTCCGCTATAACCCGGTCATTCATAAATGACGATACTACTATAATCGCCGGCTTATATCCGCTGCCTGCCGAAATATTTCTGATAATCGACAATCCGTCCATCTTCGGAAGCACGATATCAAGTAATAGTACATCCGGTTGCAGCTCACCGACCATACGGAGCGTCTCCGCACCGTCGCCCGATGTGCCAACCAATTCGATATCTCCCTCACCGGCAACTGCTCCGGCGGCCAGTATACGAAACTCCTCTCCTGCATCCGCGATCATTAACCTGACTGATTTTTCCACAAGATCTCCTCCGTTTTTCTGAACGCATAAGCGCTACAAGATTACAGCGGTGGGCCGGCAAGGGAAACCTTTCGCTATTTATATACAACGGTTTATACGGCGTTCAACACTATCTGCCGCAGTCCGCCAAGACCGAACCGTGTTGCCAATAAAGTACCATAAATTGGCACGTAAATCAAGAGGTTTATTGAAAAAACATATACTTTTTATTTAGCGAGATAAATCGGCAGATTTCAGCATTTTTTCTATTGATATTGCATATCCTTTTTTAGGTTCCGACAGCAAAACATGAGTAACCGCGCCCACAAGCCTGCCGTTTTGTATTATCGGGCTGCCGCTCATTCCCTGTACTATTCCGCCGGTTATCCCGTTTAAACGATCGTCGCAGATTTCTATCAGCATATCCCGACCGCTGTCATCGCCTTCGGGGTATATTCTCAATATTTTGACATTATATGAAACAGGTGCTTCTCCGCACACGGTGGACAGGATAATCGCATCGCCGACTCTGACTTCTTCCCTGTCTGCGGCCTCCATTAGTCGATTATCTTCAAACATCGGGATTTCCGAGAAGAATCCGAATACACCCTCAGGCGAATTAACAGTAATCTTACCCAGAATCGACGAGTAGTCATAATTTCCTATAAGCGCGCCCGGAAATCCGTTTTCTCCCCGAACCGCGGAAGTTATACTGACCCCTGTGACAACGCCTCCGGATATTGGTAAAATAATGCCTGTTTGAGGATCGGACACGCTGTGACCCAGTGATCCGAATGCTCCTGTTGTCGGATCAATGTAAGTTACTGTTCCTATTCCGGTAATACCCTCGCGCAGCCATATCCCCAGTTCCGGTCTGTTGTCTTCACCCTCCTGAGGGGTTACAAACACCGTAAGCGTTTTTTTCCCTCTTGTTATATGGAGCTCCGCGTCATTCATGCCCTTCTCAATGAGTATAGCCTTGAGTTCCGCAGCAGATTCAAGCTTCTCCTCACCGATTCGCGTTATTATATCCCCCGGCCTTATTCCCGCTTCCTGAGCCGGCGAACGAGCCTTTTCTCCTTCACCCACACATAAAAATCCGGCTACCATCAAACCGCTGCATTTTAAAGAGATACCTATTGCCGAGCCCATAGGCAACAGCAATCTCTTTTTTTCAAAAGCGGATGCGCGTACCGAAAGCATGACAGCCAGCGCCGCTGTCAACGCTATTACTCTGATTTTTAAGTTTTTAGTTTTTTCCATTTTCTTGCCCTCCGTTATATCCGCTAAGCGGACATTGATAATATGCCTGCACCCGACGGAAATAACGGAGTTTCACAATGTCAAATAAGCTCAACGATGGTTATCCTGAAATATACATCAAGCATATTGCCGCATTCCAGAAGCTTTAAGGAAAATGTTTAGCATTGCTGTTGTAATTTTACCGGGTTTAATAACATATGTTGTTAACAATGAGGTGATTGATCAGTTGAAAACGCTGCATATCGGTATGAAAGGAGCGCAAACAGAGCTTCTTCAAAAAGCGCTTAATCGAACCGGAGCCGCACTGGTTTTAGACGGCATTTTCGGACAGATGACGTATAATGCTCTTGTGATATTTCAAAATAATCACGGGCTGAAACCTGATGGGATTGCAGGCCCGCTGACATGGGGAGCACTGGAACCGTGGCTGACGGGTTTTACCATAATCAGGGTTAAGAGCGGGGACACGTTTTACAGATTGGCCGGTCGCTACGGATCGCAAATTCGCGCAATAGAAGCAGCCAATCCCGGCGTCGATTTTTTTAATTTACAAATCGGCCAAACGCTCATAATACCACTATCATTTTCGGTGGTTCCCGGCGATATAAGATTTACGTCAACTGTATTAAGCTACTGCATTGCGGGTCTGAAAGCCAGGTATCCCTTCATCTCATCGGGTACCGCGGGTTTGAGCGTATCCGGTAAAGATATCCCTTATTTGAAAATGGGAAAGGGTCAACCGGAGGTATTCGTTAATGCCTCTCATCACGCTAACGAATGGATAACCTCTCCCTTAGTAATGAAATTTCTTGAGAACTACGCTTCCGCGGTAATATCCGGAACAAATATCGGCGGACACAGTGCGGCAGAGCTTTATTCTACCTCACAAATGCTCCTAATACCCATGGTAAACCCGGACGGGGTTGATCTGGTGACAGGTGAAACAGCACCAGGCGAATTGCTGTATAAAAGAGCCGCAGCGCTATCGGCAAATTACCCTCTCATAGATTTTCCCGCAGGGTGGAAAGCAAACATCAGAGGAGTGGATTTAAATCTTCAGTACCCTGCCGGATGGGAGCAGGCAAGGGAAATCAAGTTTTCACAGGGCTTCACAAAACCGGGTCCGCGCGATTACGTCGGCAGTGCGGTTCTTACAGAACCGGAAAGTGAAGCTTTATTCAACTTTACGAAAGAAAGAAATTTTAGTATAACAATATCATACCATACTCAAGGCGAAGTTATTTACTGGAAGTTTCTTGACTTTGAACCCGAAAATTCAAGAAAAATCGGCGAGGAAATGGCAAGACTCAGCGGTTATTCACTTGAGCTTACACCCTACATCTCGTCATTTGCGGGATATAAGGATTGGTTCATTCAGGATTTCAACAAACCCGGATACACCATTGAAGCAGGCATCGGAACAAGCCCTGTGCCGATTTCACAATTCGACACAATCTATGCGCAAAACGAACCGGTTATGGCATATGTGCTATATGTGGTTTAGCACGGATATTCGATCATCTTCTTCTCACAGGCAGTCAGCCTATTGTAATCTGCGCACCGACTGATAAAAAAATCCTCCGGTCGTCAGGCGACCGAAGGATTTTTTATTATGTGCGCCCGGCATGCACGCCGCATGCGCGCGGTACTTTTTAAATAGACTCCTATTTACACGCCGCACTCTTTATAAATCAATCCGGGTTCTATTGATTATTTGAGAAGTAAGCGTACCTTTTCCGCTATACCCTTTGGATCCATACCGTAATACTCATATACCGCTTCCGTCTCACCGAGTACGGCAAACTCATCAGGCAAGCCGATCCTTTTAAATCTCCCCGAAAAGCCTGACTCCATCAGATACTCGGCAACCGCGCTTCCCAGTCCGCCGTTTATCGAATGCTCCTCTACCGTAACGATCGCTCCGGTCTCGCCAGCGCACTTTTTAATCATATCCGTGTCAAGAGGCTTTATTGTATGCATATCGATAAGCCTTGCGCTGATTCCGTATTTCTCGCGCAGAATCTTTGCTCCCATCAATGACCAGTACACGCTTGAGCCGGCTGATATGAGCGTAACATCCGCGCCGGGAAGAGTTTCGATTGCCTTTCCGATAACAAGCTCATAGTTATTATCCGCGTAAACGTTTGGTGAACCGCCGCGGTCGATCCTTATAATCATCGGCCCCTCAAATGAATGCGATTGCCTTACTATTTTACAGCACTGGCCCGCATCCGCCGGCACTTCTACGGTCAGGTTCGGTATCGCTCTGTAGAGCGCGAGGTCCGCTATGCAGTTATGCGTTGGGCCGCCGCCCGCTGTCACACCGGCATGTGTGCCGATCAGACGAACATTAACGTCATTGTAGGCAATATCCGTATGAATCTGGTCCGCTGCGCGAAGAGACAGGAACGGACCGAAAACCTGCGAGTAAACTATCTCTCCGCCAAGCGCCAAACCGCAGGAAGCACCGACTTGATTAGGCTCGGCTATACCGAAATTGAAGCAGCGTTCCGGATACTTGGCAACCAGTTTCCCCGCGCTCGAAGATGGCGCGACGTTGTCAGAGTACGTGAAGACAAAATCCAGGCCGTCGTCCGCCATTCTCAAAAGTTCTTCACCGTATGCTTCACGCGCGTTTGAGAGCATCTGGTCAAAATCAAAGGTTGTTAATACGGCCATATGTCACCAACACTTTCTGTTATCATCTATACAGCACAAAGCTTCATCGCATTGTTCTTTAGCGATTCCGCCGCCGTGCCACTTTGCATTGCCTTCCATGAAATCAACACCCTTGCCTTTGAGAGTATTTGATATTATGGCAACCGGTTTTCTTCTTGATATCGGGTCGGCCGGAGGTAGACTCTGAAGTGCTTCGCAGATTGAGTACATATTGTTGCCGTCAATATCTTTAACTTGCCAGCCGAAGGCCTCGAGCTTTTTATCAAGCGGGTCAATATTCATAACCTGCTCCGTCGTCCCCGTCATTTGCAGCTTGTTCTTGTCAATTATCAAGACGAGGTTTGCAAGCCGATAATGCGCGGCAGCCATAATAGCTTCCCAGTTGCTTCCCTCGTTAAGCTCTCCGTCGCCTACCATTACGAATGTGCGCCACCCTTTTTTCTGCTTACGCGCTGCAAGCGCCATACCTAAAGCGACCGAAAGACCGTGTCCGAGTGATCCGGCGGACAGTTCTATTTGCGGAACATACTTCCTGTTTGTATGCATACCGAACTTCGTTTTGTCAAGCACCTCAAAGTGTTCGACCATATAATCCTGCGTGTATGCTCCCAGATCAGCAAAAATTGAGTAAAGCGTCTCGCTGCAGTGACCTTTGCTGAGTACGAAACGATCCCTGTCCTGTTTTTTCGGATCCATCACATCATAATTCATGTAATGGTAATAGAGTGCCACGGCAACCTCTACCATCGACAGTTCTCCGCCCAGATGTCCCATACCTATTCTGTAAACAAAAGTAACAAGGTCCTTGCGTATCTTGAGAGCCTTTTCTTCCAGGAAACGGACGAGATCCATGTCTATGTTGTATTTATACATCTCATTCTCCCTCGATTTTATTGCATCGTATGAGTATTTTCGGCCATTTACCGGTTATCTGCGCTTCAAATGCCGCTTCTGCGTCTTCCAGGTCGAATACTTTCGTTATGAAGTCATCGTACCTCATCCTCGGCAAAATCTGCAGTGCACGCGGGAAAGCATACGGAGCGACATACAGCCCGCTTATTGTGATCTCATTATAATAACAGAACTTATACAGATTCAGCGGCATCTCATAATCATTGGGGTACATGGCGCAGTACAGCAGCTTGCCGCCTTTTGCCGTTATATACGGAAGATCCCGCACGGCTTTTACGCTTCCGCTGCAGTCAAATACCACATCAAAGCCCAGACCGCCGGTAATGCGCTCGGCAGCGGCTTTGACGTTTTCGTCTGCGGGATCCACCACATGTGATGCTCCGAATTTCCTTGCCAGATCCCGCCGCTCGGCAATAGGCTCAATCAAAGTGATATCCGTAGCGCCGGACAGACTGACTGCCTGAAGCGTGAACAGGCCGATAGGTCCTCCTCCGCATATTGCGACTCGCTGCCCGAATTTTATATCCGCCTTATCCATAGCGCGAACAGCAATAGATGTAGGCTCAAGCAGGCACCCCATTTTCAGACTCACGTCATCCGGCAGCTTGTATACCTGGGATTCATGCCAGACAATCGTTTCCGAAAACCCGGGATTATTGGATTCATCTGCATGCGTGCAAAATTGCTGCTGTCCGTTTTGACAGTAGTAGCAGGTACCGCAGAACTTAAGGAAATTACCCGAAACTCTGTCCCCGACTTTAAGCCCTTTTTTTGTCGCTTTTGGACCGACTTCGGTTATGACTCCGGACAGCTCGTGTCCCATCCCGAAAGGGACCTCCCAGCCGAAGATATTCTCAACAAGGTGAGGATCGCTCCCGCATATAGCGCAATAAGCTACCTTGATGCGAACGTCCTCATCGCCAAGCTGCTGTTCCGGTATATCAACCACCTTTATTTTACCCCGCTTTTCAGGGTTCGGATCCCGAAGGCTGCCGACTTTTATAACCTGAATGGATTTCACTTGACTTCTCCTCCCGTAAATAATACCCGGGCAATATTGACTCGGGCAATACTTTCCGCTAAATCGATATTATAACAGTTTTCATGATAAAACAAGAAAAAACCTCCCGCTGATTTCGCGGGAGGTCATATCATATTTCAGTTATTCGGGAAATTCGGATGAAATAAGCTCAACCAGAGTATCGACAGCAATTTTCTCGTCTTCGCCGCTGGCAATCAGCGTTATCTCCGATCCCTTTACAATTCCCAGAGAAAGGACTCCCAGAAGGCTTTTCGCGTTGACTCTGCGCTCGTCTTTTTCAACCCAAATACTGCTTTTAAACTCGTTCGACTTTTGTATAAAAAATGTTGCGGGCCTCGCATGAAGACCTACCTGATTGTTAACGACCGCATTTCTGGTGTACATCTTCGAACGCTCCTTTCATTGCCTTTCCGGTAAAATAATATCAAATCATTGCATTGGAGTCAACATATTTTAATGCCCCGGATACTTATTGTTTGAGCTCAACGACGGTAACGCCTGTTTCCCCCTCGCCGAAATGCCCGAGCCTGAAGCTTTTTACATGCGGACTTTTCCTGAGCATCGCACTAACCGCGTTTCTAAGCGCTCCCGTCCCCTTTCCGTGTATTATTGTTACGGTATTAAGCTTTGACATAACAGCGCTGTCTATATACCTCTCCGCAATCAGTACGGCTTCCTCGCCGCTCATTCCCCTCAGGTCGATTTCCGGCGAAACACTGATGCTCCTTAAGGCAGCCTCTGTTTTTTCCGCAAATTTTTTTATCTGGTTTGTTATTCCTTCAATGAGCTTTACTTCAGAGGGCTTAGCAGTTATCTTCATTATACCTGCCTGAAGGGTTAGCGAACCGTCCGCAGCGACCGAAATGACCTCCGCCCGGCTGCCCAGTCTTTTAATCTCTACCGTGTCTCCGGCTTTTATATCACGTGCGGGGGATTCGGGTTCTTCCCCCGGTTCTTCCGTTAATCCGTAAGTCTGCTCAGCTTCGTTGAGCTTTTTCATTATATCCGCGCGGGCATCGTTGAGCTTTCTGATGTTCTCTTCAGAAACATCCCGCTTTCGCATTTGAGAAATCTCCGCGAAAACTTCTTCCGACGTTTTCCTCGCCTGTGCTATTATCCTGTCAGCCTCTCTTCTGGCAATAAGTGCGGCTTTCTCTTTTTCCGCTTCAAGACTTTTCCTGATTTCCTCGGCCTTTCGGGAGTCATCTTTGGCTTTCAGCAGAGCTATGCGGGCTTCCTCATTGCGCCGTTCCATCTCCTGTCTTTCTTTCTGCAGCAATTCCAGCACCTCTTCAAGACTGGTGTTGCCGCTATCGATCCTTCCGGCCGCGTCGGCTATTATCTCTTCCGAAAGGCCCAGCCGTCTGGAGATTTCAAAAGCATTGGACTTTCCCGGAATTCCCATAATAAGACGGTATGTCGGCCGCAGCGTCTCAACATTAAATTCACACGAAGCGTTAATGACACCGGGTGTTGTCGTCGCGTAAAGCTTAAGCTCCGCATAGTGTGTCGTCGCCGCGAGCATAGCTCCCGCCGAGCGGGCGTATTCGATTATCGACACCGCCAGAGCGGCTCCCTCAACCGGGTCCGTGCCTGCTCCAAGCTCATCAAAAAGGATCAATGATCTTTCGTCGGCTTCGGCTAGTATACTTACGATATTGGTCATATGCGATGAAAATGTGGACAGAGACTGCTCGATGCTCTGCTCGTCGCCTATATCAGCCAGTATCTTCCCAAAGACCGGCATACAGCTGCCGTAATCGGCAGGTATATGAAGCCCGCACTGCGTCATCAGGCATAAAAGTCCCAGCGTTTTAAGTGTGACCGTCTTTCCGCCGGTGTTCGGCCCGGTAATAATCATAGTATCACAGCCGTCACCCAGCGTTATGTCTACCGGTACCGCCTTTTCTCTGTCAAGCAGCGGATGGCGCGCTCGGCGCAAAGATATCTTGTTTGAGTCTGACAGCTCCGCTTCCGAGCCCTTCTGCAAGTATGAAAGCTTGGCTTTGGCAAAAATCAGGTCAAGCTTTACCAGAATCCCGAAGTCCGCCATTATACTTTCCTCGAATGATGCGGCTTCGTCGGACAGCTCCATTAATATACGCTCGATTTCCCTTTTTTCTTTAGCCTGAAGCTCCTTGATCTCATTATTTGCGGAAACAACCTGCATCGGTTCAACAAAGATGGTACCCCCGCTTGAGGATATATCATGTACCAGTCCGGGTATTGAATTGCGGTATTCAGCTTTGACAGGTATTACGTACCTGTCTCCTCTCATCGTTATTATCGGCTCCTGGAGGGATTTCTGATGTGATGTTGATGTTATGATTTTCTGCAGCACATCCCTGACCCTCGCGTTCGCGGCCCGGATATGGCGCCTTATGGAAGCAAGCTCACTGCTCGCGGAATCCGCGATCTCATCCTCGCCGATTATTGAAAGCGAAATTTTATCCTCAAGGTATTTGTTTGCTTTGAGTGAGCAAAAAAGGCGATCAACCGCACCCGCCGCATGTCCTGTGCCATATGCCGCCGCAGTCCTGGCACAGCGCAATACAAGGGCTATATCCAAAAGCTCCCGTGTATTGAGCATGCCGCCCATACGAGCCCTCATAAGCGAACCCGCTACTTCTCTGATTGCAGAAAAAGGCGGGTTACCCTTCAGTGATATCATCCGTTTTGCCTCGGTCGTCTCCGAAAGGCTTTCAGCCACCTCAATCGGGTCCGACGAGGGTCTTAGGTCGGCAGCGCGGTTCTTCGCGGCCTCGCTTACCGCTTCGGCTTTGAGCATCTCCAGCACCGCCGGCAGTTCAAGGGTTTTTATCGATTTGTCATATAAGTCCATTTCTTACTCCAGGTTATTTAAGTAATCAAGTATGTGAAAATGCCTTTCAAGATGATGTGTAACATATTGCTCACATACATAGCAAAATCTGTTTAGCGCCTCGCCGCTTAAACGAAACGAAAGTATCCTTTGTGCCTGGCAGGAGGTTACATGGCGCAGTGCGGCAAGTGAGGAATCACAGAGTCGAAATGCATCGCCGCCGGCGCAGGAACCGCATAAAAGCACACCGCCGCTAATGTCAAAAAACGGGTTATTTTCGCTTTCATCCCCGCACACTGCACAGGCGTCGAGTGAAGGTTCATAGCCTGCAAGGCACATCAGCCTCATCTCAAAGACCGCCTTTACAAGCCGATCTTCTCTGCTGCCCTCGCTGAGCGCGTTCAGGCAGTTAAGTCCGAGCCTGAGTATCTCGGGGTCCGGCGAATCCTCGTCGCCTACCGTTTCCAGAAGCTCCGCGAAATAGCTGCCGCAAGTCAGCTTTCGAAGGTCGTTCCTAAGACCCGGAAATATCTCAATGGTTGCAGCCTCGTTGAGATACCATCTGCCCCGGCTGCAGGAAATAGACATTTCCGAATAAGTCAGAAGCTGCGCAGCCGCGGCAGTACGGCTTCCGCGGCGCTTCGCGCCCTTGGCAACGAGCGTCAGCTTGCCTAGGGAATCCGACAGGACAGTCAGGATTCGGCTGCTTTCTTTATACTCTGTCTCGCGCAGGACGAGCGCTTTTACGGAGGCATTCATTTTTTACCGTCATATCCCATGTTGGTGATCATAGCGCTCCTGTCACGCCAGTTTTCCCTAACCTTTACCCAGGTCTGAAGGTATACTTTATAGCCCATGAATCTTTCAATATCGGTTCTTGCCAGCTCACCGATTCTTTTGAGCATGGTTCCGTTTTTGCCGATAATAATGCTCTTGTGGCCGGGCTTTTCACAATAGATAGTAGCTTCGACATCGATAATGTCGCTGTCACGCTGCGAAAATGCGGTTATCTCCACAGCAGTACCATGGGGTATTTCGTGTTCAAGGCAATAGAGAAGTTTTTCTCGTATAAGCTCTGCGACAATCTGCCTGTCCGTCTGGTCAGTCACCATATCATCCGGGAACAGCTTCGGGCCTTCATTAACGAAAGTACGCAGGACTTTCACTAGTTCATCCAGGCCCTCTCCGGTTTTTGCCGATATCGGTATAATCTCGTTAAAATCGTGCGCGGAGTTGTAAGAAGCGATAACCGCCAGAAGATTTTC
Organism: Clostridiales bacterium; assembly: GCA_012729975.1. Taxonomy (GTDB): domain Bacteria; phylum Bacillota; class Clostridia; order Oscillospirales; family Oscillospiraceae; genus JAAYBW01. The sequence continues at coordinate 7,456 of JAAYBW010000207.1, read as the reverse complement.
TTTTTTTACCGTGTCTATCTTGTTGATTACAAGAATTACAGGTGTCTTCGCGGCTTTTGCAAGCTCTATCAGTTTCAGTTCCTGCATACCCGGTTCGGCTATCGGATCAACTACAAGCATGATGACATCCACACCTAAAAGGCTTTCGCGAACGGTGTTTACCATGATTTCGCCGAGCTGATTTCGCGGTTTGTGGAAACCCGGTGTATCAACAAAGACGAGTTGTACGTCGTCCGCATTGATTACACCGTATATCCGGTTCCGGGTTGTCTGCGGCTTATTCGTCACTATAGCAATCTTTTCGCCCGTTAATCTGTTGATCAGTGTAGACTTGCCTACATTCGGCCTGCCTGCGATTGTAATCAATGCCGATCCTTTATTTCCCATATCAATTATCCGCCTTATCGTATCCCAGCAGATGCATCGCCTTTTTTTCGTGTTCCCGCATCCGCATTTTATTTTCTCCCTCGTCAAGATGGTCATAACCCAGAAGGTGCAGAAGCGAATGCACCGCCAGATAGCTTATCTCCCTTTTCACACCGTGGCCATACTCCCTGCCCTGTAATATCGCCCGCTCCAGCGATATTGCTATGTCACCTAAAAATATTCTTCCGCTGTAGGGGTCTGTCTCGCAGGAATCGGCATTAAAATCCCCTGCTTTAAGCTCGCTTGCCGGAAATGACAGGACATCCGTAGAACTGTCTATGCCGCGGCTTTTTAGATTTATTGCTTTTATTCCCTCGTCGTCGGTCAGGAGCACAGACACCTCGCATAGCAAGTTCACGCCTTCACAGGCAAGTGCGGCCCGCAGCGCACGCCTTATTAAATATCCGGCAAAACCGATTCTTAGTCCCGGCTTACCCCGCCTTACACTTACGGCTATGCGCTTCATCAGCTTTTTCTCCTATATGTCTTTTTCTGCTCCGGCATCGGAAACTTTTTCTCATAGTTTTCGTAAGCGGCAATGATTTTCTGAACCAGAATATGCCTTACGACATCTGCACCTGTAAGAGTACATATAGCGATATCGTTTATATCCTTAAGTACTTTAATGGCTTCCTTCAGCCCACTGACCTTATCCCTGGGCAGGTCTGTCTGTGTTATATCCCCTGTTATGACTACCTTTGAGCCAAAGCCGATACGTGTGAGAAACATCTTCATCTGCTCACGGGAAGTGTTCTGCGCTTCGTCAAGTATTATGAAACTGTCATCTAACGTGCGTCCTCTCATATAAGCCAGAGGAGCAACTTCAATATTCCCCCGCTCCAGATACTTTCCGTAGGTTTCCGGCCCAAGCATATCAAACAGGGCATCATACAGCGGTCTTAGATATGGGTCAACCTTATTTTGCAGATCACCCGGTAAAAAGCCGAGCTTCTCACCGGCTTCGACGGCGGGCCTTGTCAGTATAATCCTGTTGATCTTCTTTGCGCGGAATGCGCTTACGGCACAGGCTACGGCTAAATATGTCTTCCCTGTGCCGGCCGGCCCTACGGATAAAGTTACTGTGTTTGCTCCTATGGCATCCACATATTTTTTTTGCCCCAAAGTTTTCGCTTTAATAGGTTTACCTTTCGCATTTACACATACGACATCGTTTGCCAGCGCGCCTATCTCTTCGGTTCTTCCGGATCTGACAAGACTTAATATATAGTGCACGTTCTGGGCGGTTATATTTTCGCCCTTTGATGCGAGCGACATCAATCCCTCAATCGAGCTTTCCGCCATCAGCACGGCTTCGGCCTCGCCCGAAACCCTCAGTTCGGAATTTCTGTCGGTAACTTTTACTCCGAGATCGCTCTCTATAATACGTAAGTTTTCGTCAAACGACCCGAATACATTGATAATATTTTCAATTCTATCTACGCTTATGACCTTTTCAATCATTTGTAAGGCTCTTCCTCTCATCGGACAGATATTTGTGATATCAGTTCCGCGCACTCTGCGCTCAGCGTAACGGTCAGCAAATCTCCGTCGCGCCGGGTAATATACTCCGCTTGAACTATACTCCCATTATTAACAGCTTCCGTAAGGCGCTCATATAGCCGTTCTTTAAGCTGCCGCTCAGCGATTTCTTCCGATATTTCGTACGTATAAGGCTTATAAAAGCTGTATTTAATCCGGTTTATACGAAATGGCAGAAGAAAGTCACCGAATAAGTTCCATTCTTTATTTTCCACTATTTTATCATAAAATCCGTCCGGATTACCACTACCAAAATAAAAACGTAAACGTTTATCGGCCAGTATCAGTTCGCAGCGCTCTAACTCCTCTCCGGTATAGTTTTTTCCCATACACAAGAGCGGCATCGATGCCGAAAATTGATACCAGGTCCTGGCCGTGACGTCGGCAATTGCTCGAACAGGTCTAACCTCGCCTGTCCTGCCTGTCATCTGTCCGATTACAAGTATCTGCCCCTTGAGGACGGTATCACCCTTGTCTACAAGCGCAGTTCCAGAAAAGTCGTCAACACTGATAATTACTCCTGTCTTTTCGGCCTTAATATCAGCAAGTAATGACATATCTGTAATTTCCGGGGCCTCCCTGCGTTCACGCACCAGCACTTGTGCTCTGCACCCCTTGATGTTGATCGTCAACCACGACAGTTCTCTCACCGAGTATTGAACCTTTCCGCGTATATACTCACGGTCGACCTTCGGGCCGAATACTCCCACTGAAAACCCCGCCTCCGAGAGAGCCGAGAGTATCTCAGTATCCTTAACACGCTTATTGCCGCTGATATCTATGTCCCATACAAAAAGAGAAGCGGTGTAGGCAGCAAATATTACTGAAAATAGCCCCGCCAGCAGTACATATCTTTTTTTAAATCCTGCCGCAAACGGCATTACTCCTCGTATTCGCGTGAACTCGGCTTCCAGAGAGCATTCAAGCGAATACGCTTTCACCCTGTTTTTGTACTGTCTTTCGATACGAAAACACAGATCACCGTTTTTATCCCGATATGCATTCCTGAACGGTATTCCCCGGGATGTGAGCAGATTTAGGAGCCTCTCCGGCCTGATCCCCCTTGTCCTGACATTTGTCGTACCTATAAAAACTTCAAAAGCTGTCCTCATCGCAAATCACCGTTATGGTTATAGGCGATATTACTTATCCTTCCCGTGATTTCAATCGATTCACCGCTCATGTATCGGATATCCAGATGATCGCCGGTTATGATTATGCTCATACCGGGAGCGTCAACCGTAACCGACTCCGATGTAAAATTATAAATACCTCTGTGATTTTCAATGCGTATTCTTCCGTCGCCTGTGATATCCGTCTGCGGCATACCCGAAAGCCATGAAAGACCGTTACGCATGATTCCATCCTTAATTTTCCCCATTATGCAACCTCCAGTTAATTTACCGCTGATAATTTTTATGAGGCACACATATACTTTAAAACCGTATCGGGGAGATGATGATCAGTGAATAATCGTGAAAAAACAAATATCGCAGATCTTCTGACAATTCTCGGCCTCCTCGCTGTCACCGTCGGGCTGGTCTTGTTTCCTCAGCAATGCATATCCGCGGGCAAGGAAGGCATATCGCTTTGCCTGAACGCATTAGTACCTTCACTCTTCCCTTTTTTTGTCGTCTCTTCGCTGATAATCGAAATGGGTATTGCCGACACTCTCGGTCGTCTCACCCGTCCCCTCATGCGGAGGGTATTCAACATCGGAGGCGCATGCTCGTCGGCAATGATACTCGGATTTGTAGGCGGTTATCCTGTAGGGGCGAAAACGGCTATATCGCTTTACAGGGCACGTAAATGCAGCAGAATTGAAGCCGAACGCATGCTGAGCTTCTGCAACAACTCCGGCCCCGCGTTCATTCTCGGCGTGGTAGGAGCGGGTGTATTCATGGACAGCCGGGTCGGGCTGCTGCTATATTTGTCTCACATTCTCGCTTCCGTCGCAGTAGGCCTTATTTTCAGAAAATGGGGCGGAGTCTCGGTTATGCGCTCTGCATCTGAAGAAACCGCCTTCAGGCCTGTAACTAATAAAGCGGATATTTTAATCAAATCAATAGTTAACTCATTTTCCGCGACTTTTAATATATGCGGATTCGTTATTTTTTTCTCGGTTTTTATTAAATTGCTTTTTTTATCGGGTATCATTCCGGCCATTGCGCAGGCTGCGGCTTTTTTGCTGCGTCCCTTAGGCGTTAGCGACAATACGGCCGAGCAGTTTATAATCGGCGTAATAGAACTGACTTCAGGTGTCTGGAGCCTGAAAGACGCTGCTGCGGGACTTAGCCGCAGCGCCGCTATGGCAGCCTTCATGCTTGGCTGGGCCGGTTTATCGGTTCATTTTCAGGTACTGTCCTTCCTTCGCGACACTGGACTGACCGCAAAAAGCTACATACTCGGAAAACTGCTTCACGCGGTCATATCTGCAGTTATCGCCATTATGGTCTTTAAAATCTTTTATCCCGACGCTCTGGTCGCCTTTGCGCTTGCCGCTCAGATAGACAGTATAGCGGACCTTGACTTCCGCCGCACGGCGCTGATATCATTCTGCTGTGCAGCTGCGGTGCTCGCTCTGCCGGCAGCCTTATATGCGGCCGGATATGCAAATTCAAGTAGAAAAAAGAATACAAATGATATATAATCCGTTATGGAGGCGGTTACCATGCTTTTCAGGAAAAATATCGAGCGCTGCTGCGCGCATTGCCTGCACGGCACCGCAATAGATGACGATAACGTTATATGTATAAAGAAGGGTATTGTACCGCTTTGGGACAAATGCCGCTCATTTGATTATGACCCGCTTAAGCGGATACCCGATCTGCCTGAACCCCTGCACTCCGACAATATCAAAGCAGACAGCTTTGATTTATAAATTAGTTAGCCCCGTTGCGCCTGATATGCTTGCATTTGCCGGGCAGTATGCTAAAATAAAACTGAAATTATTTTCTATGGAGTTGATTTCCCTTAATGGACGACACAATACCACGAAGTATTCTGCTAATAGTACTTATAATACTCAGCGGTTTTTTCGCGGCCTCCGAAACGGCTTATTCCTACTGCAACAAACTACGCATCAGAAAAAGAACCGAGGATGGTGACAAGCGCGCCGCGCGCGCGCTGCGTGTTATTGACGATTTCAATAATATGCTCACTACTATCCTCATCGGGAACAACCTTTGCCACATATTCGCGTCTTCCATTGCAGCTATAATTTTCGTGCGCATTATGGGTACCGGCGGTGCCGTACTGTCCACCGTTTTATTAACGGTTGTTATCTTTCTTTTCGGTGAAACGATTCCAAAAAGCTTTGCCAGAGCAAACAGCGATGCGTGTGCTCTGGCAGTTTCGTTGCCCGTTAGGGCGCTGATGACGATACTTACTCCTGCTAATCTTCTGTTTTCGGGCTTAGGCAAAGTATTTATCATGCTTTTTCCGAAATGCGACGACTCGCCGAGCTGCACCGAGGACGAGTTCAGCAACATTGTAGACAGTATACAGGAGGAGGGACTCATCGAACCGGAAGAAAGCAGGCTGATAAAAAGCGCTATCGAATTTTCCGACATATCCGTTAATGAAATAATGACCCCGATCGACAAGGCAGTATCAGTAGATATCTCTGTCCGTCAGGATGACCTGAAGGCACTGATTCTCAACAAAAAGTATTCGAGGATACCTGTCTATGCCGGTGCACCCGAGCGTATCATCGGGGTGCTGCGCGTCAGAGACTGCCTTTTCCGATTTGCGAATAATCTGCCGGTGAACACAGCCGCGCTTATGAATATGCCATATAAGATTTCGCCCGATGCAAAACTTGATACGGTCTTCGAGGAACTTGGCCGAAGACGAACGCATATCGCAATAGTCTCCGCCGATGACGGCACAGCCCTTGGCATTGTAACGATGGAGGACATTATCGAAGAGCTGGTCGGCGAAATATACGACGAGGATGATATTATCCTCACTTCCAAGGAGGTCGTCAGACAGAAGTGAGTATAGTATCAATTATAATTATAAGTATTTTCCTTATCGTACTCGTCGCGATGTCCGCGTTCTTTTCGAGTTCCGAAATAGCTTATGCTTCCGCGAACTGGCGACGACTTTCGCTTTCAGCCGACTGCAGTTCGAAAAGGGCGAAACGCGCTGTATTCATTTCAGAAAACTTCACTAGATTTTTATCCACCGTGCTTGTCGGCAATAACCTTGTCAACATTGCCTTTTCATCGGCTCTCGCGGTTATTGCCGTTGAGTATCTTGACATGAGTGCCGATGTATCCTCTCTTATAGCAACTGCGATATTGCTTGTCTTCGGTGAGATTCTCCCGAAGATAGCCGGCAAATATATGGCTGACTCGCTTGTTAAACCCTATTCCGGGCCTTTGCGCGTCACAATGTTTGTTTTCAGTCCTTTTATTAAGCTCATATCTCTTTTTGTTGACAGGCTTTCCGTTTCGTGGACACCAAAGGATACCGAACCGGAAGTTACCGACGAAGAGCTCGTAACGCTTCTTGAAACGATAGAGGACGAGGGCGTGTTTACGCAAAAAGAAGGTGAGCTCATCAAATCCGCCATTGAGTTCCCCGATGTGACGGCGCTGGAGATTTTTATACCACGGGTTGATGTAGACGCTTTTGACATTGAAGATGATATCAATGAACTGATCAACGATCCCGACCTAATGAGCTACTCGAGAATCCCCGTATACCGCGAAACCATTGATAACATTATCGGAATACTGCCGACCAAGCGGCTGATGAAAGCGAAAATCGCAGACCCGAAAGCCGTGATTGATATTATACCTTTATTGACTCCCGCAGTCTTTGTTCATAAAACGAGAAATATTTCCTCAATCCTTATGGAATTCAAGCGCAAGCAGCTTCAAATGGCCGTAGTGGTTGATGAATACGGCGGAACTATGGGCATACTGACTCTAGAGGACATACTTGAAGAGATAGTCGGCGACATTTTTGATGAATCCGATGAAATAGAAAACGAGGTTGAGGTCGACAAGGAAAGCTGCTACATTGTAGACGGCACCATGACTATAACCAATTTCTTTGAGTTCGTCGGTTATGAACACAAAGATTTCAACAGCAAATACACTACGGTCGGCGGATGGGCAATAGAGATTCTGGACCGCTTTCCCGAGGTCGGCGATACCTTCAGTTACGATATATTTACGGTCGAGGTCCTTGAAGCCGAGTCAATGAGGGTGGAAAAGCTGAAGATAACCGTTAATCACCCTGCCGATCTTGAAGAAAGCGGATAAATAAACGAAATTTTACGTATAAATATTGCCCGCTGATAGTGGATTTTTTAATCCGGCATAGCCGAATAATTCGGCTATGCCGATATTTTTAGCAGCTTATGGCTTTTAGTATAGGCATTTTGCAAGTTTATAATGCTAAAAATGCATTATCGACGAAATAATTTCGTGCATCTTGAATATTGCTTTAAAAATTTGCGTGTGGTACAATACGAAAT
>JAAYBW010000206.1 GCA_012729975.1 Clostridiales bacterium | reverse complement strand
CCGGCAAATGCGGAGGAGGCGTCGGGGTCGTCTTATCGAGGGGGGTAAAAATACAGGTTCGGTGACAGCGAGAATAACGGGAGCGGCGCTCACGAAAAACGGCAGGCAATAATCGCAGCCCGCATATCAATTCTTCAGTATTATAGCGGCCACGGAAAGCGCCGGGGTATATCGGAGATCGGTGTACAATTTACTTGAAACGGACGGAATTACGATTATCGTCGCCAACGTACAGCATACAAAATCGAAACCGGGCAGGAAGACGGACGAAATACCCGACGCTGAACGAAGGAGCGCTGAACGTATCATCGCAGAAATCGGAATTGTGATGGCACAGTTCCGTTCTGCAAATGCCTTTGCTTCCTGGGCAGGGCGGGTTCCTGAACGTAACGAAAGTGCTGGGAAGAAGAAAAGCACTCGATTGCGAATATGATATGAAATATCGCTTCTCTCCAAGCTTTAGGTTTCCGGGGCGCGTTTTCTTGATTTAGGTTCATTAGAGATTAGGCCCAGCCATAATGACTGAGCCTAGGTATCTTGCTTTGTTCACCAAGGTAATAGTATAAAGTTTACAGGACATTATCAAAATGGTGAATTTCCTCTATCTTCTTGGCCAAAGCAGTTCAATCTGCTGCAGCCCTCGATCAGGATTAGTTGAGTTATGATGTCCAACCTCTTGCCTGTTGGCTTTTCGCTCAGCCATATGCCCCGGCAGTTTTACAGACTAGTGTGATTCCGCAGTATTTAGAGTTGGGTATAAACTCCTTCCGCGTTATGTGTATATCAGGCCAATGGCATGCAATTGTATTACTTCATAGATGCAATGAAAGCATCGTAAGCCTCCTGGTAACAACTTTCACATTCATTTAAGCCAATTTCCCTCAGCTGAGCTACATAACTATCCCATTCATCAAGTGATTTTGAGCCATCAATGAATAAAGGAATGGTTTCACTTAAATATGTAGCAACATCAGGCTTATACTGGGCAAATTTAGCGCTCTGTTCTGCAGTCAGAACAATTGACGACGGATACTCCATTGCACCATCATAATGGTAAAACTCATCATCTGCCCAAAAATCGAGGAATGCTTTTATTTTGCCTCCACCCTCAAATGCATAGCTCCGGGATTGAAGCTTGAAGCCTCCGTCTACCAGTTCACTTAGACAGTATATGTGTAAAGAGTTTGAGAAACCGGCAGGATGGTTTACAATCCAGTCTGCAAATTTGATTTCTCCGTTTTCGTCGTAATTGGAAGTAAATCCATTAACGCCGTAATTTCCGAGCATAATTCCGTCCGAGGAATAAAAATAGTCACAATACGTCATAAGAAGAGGGATGTTATCGCATTTTGTGCTGATCCACCATGAGCCATCCGCGAAAGTTTTAACTCGCAGGGCCAAATGTATAGTCTGGCCTTCATATAGAACGGGGTTTGCAAGAGGAACCCAGTCCATATCCGGATCATCAGAAAGTTTTTCAAAATCCAATTTTTCACTAGGGATCATGCCCAATGCGCCGACTTGGCCTGTAGTAATCTGACTTAATCCCTTGGGATTTGAATCTATCGCAAGGTAATCCTTAAGTATTAAGCCTTCGTTCCACCATTCGTTAATTGTAGTCAGGTAATGCTTATCTTGTTCTGCAGTCATAGCAAAGCTAACCTTACCGTCTCTTACACATTTAATTTGTAGGATTCCATATGCGTGAGTGTCATAACAAGCAAAAATCGCATGGGCATCATACAAACTTAACAGCAGATAAGGAGAAGGGCAACCGATTTCTGTCTTGAAAAGTCTCAGCATATCCTCATATTGATCGATGGTTACAATATCTTTTTGGGTAAGGCCAACCTTTCTAAGCCAGTCACCTCTGACAGCGGGTCCATTTTGTCTCATCGGATCGGCGTATATTGCATAGAAGGCGGGGATTGTTCCTTCTCTCGGCATAATTTGACCAAGTACGTTGACATCATCCGGATACATATGCGCGGCTCTGTAATAATTTGGCATATATTGTTTGTAATCATACAGATTAGCAAAGTACCCGTCATCGATTGCTTCCAGTTTTGACCCAGGATAATACCAATGGGCGGAGAACGTCAGGTCACACAAGTCGTCTGCTGCAAGTCTGGCACTGAAATTTTCACGTGCATTTACAAAAGTGACCACATTGTATTCAATATTAACGCCCAGTGTTTTTTTGACCTCCTGAGGAAACTCCATAGACTCATACCCTTCTTCAGGGATATAGTTAGGAACCATACAGAGCCATGTATAAGTGAAAACTTCATCTGTCGTTGATAGGGGCAGCTCATATGTATAGTAATCTTTCGGTACACCGTTTTCATCAGTTTCATACTTGCCTTCAGCAAGCTTATACGGACTCTCATCATCTGTCGGAAGCGGTTGTTCTGTCGTAATCGGTCGGTTGCTTTCAATCGGTGCTGCAGTCACACTTTCTTGCGGGGAAGCCAGTTCCGTCGGTGTGCCCGGTGCCTCGCCCTTCGAGCAAGCGAACATGCAGGTCAGCATAAATGCAATCATAAGGAAAATTAATGCTTTTTTCATGTGCAACCCCTCTCTTTTCTGCATTAATACGAGCAGAATGATTTATTAATGAGCCAGATACAATTACAATAATATTGCGTATTGCTATTATGCCCAGCATACATATAATATACAATTTTAACTAATTCTGGTATAGCAATTTCAAATATCTAATATAAGGAAAATCCATAAAAGCCGCTGAAATAAAGGAATATTTAGTCTTAGTCGTTTGGATTGCATCTTTTTTAACATTCTGGTTGTGTATACATTTTTTAGCATGTATGCTATGCTTTTATTAATAATATTAAAGAGGTGCTTCTATTTGATAAGTGAAAAAGATAATTATCTCATGATGCTGCGCGGTGAGGTACCCGAGTTTTTACCCAGGTACCGGATGATGGAATGGATAACCGGCATATCGATTACAATGCCGCATAAAAATGACGTGGGAGATACAATTGATGAATTTGGGGTTAAGATGGCTACAACGGAAGCATCAATGGGGGCAGCTATGCCGAAGCCCGGTATTGTTCTTATAGACGATATACGAAAATGGCGCGATAAGCTAAAGATTCCTGATTTATCACATGTAGATTGGGAGAAACAGGCCAGGAAAGATTTGGAGTTCAAGGGTGATATAAGCGGCATCCCGCTGATTGGTTTTACCGGACATTACTTTTTACATGTAGTCAACTTTATGAGTTTTACCGAAGGTCTTTGTGCAATTCAGGAAGAACCCGAAGAGGTATATGCTATGCTGGATTACTTGTGCGAATACCAGCTTTTCAAGCAAAAAATAATGCAAAAATACTATAAAATTGACGTAATATGCATACCTGATGATACGGCAGCCGCACAGTTCCCGTTTATCAGTATGCAAACGTATGAGAAATTAATACTTCCATTTTATAAAAGGCATGCCGAACTGGCTTTAGACGATGGTATCTATGTCACAAAGCATGACTGCGGCAAATCCGAGTGTTTTGTCGATTCGTGGGTTAACATTGGTGTAACTGCATGGGAACCCGCGCAAATAATGAACGACCTCGATGGCATAAAGAAAAAGTATGGTCGTAAGTTGGCTATTATGGGAGGGTGGGATAATACCGGCCCCGTTTCTTTCCCTGAAGCAGATAACGAATTTTTGCGAGAAGAATTATATAAGTATGTAGATAGATTTGCCCCGGGCGGTGGCTTTGGTTTCATGGCTGCCCCGAACGGTAATCCCAAGGACGAGCGAGTAAAGGAAAAAAGGGCAATAATTGACGATGTTTATGAAAACTACGCGAAACCCTACTATCAGACACATTGATCAGGATAATAACGTATAGCGAGGAAAGGAGCAAAAAAATGGTCAACCCCTTCGAAACCTTCCCAAACCTGCTCAGCCCCCTAAAGGTCGGCGGAGTAGTATTCCGCAACAGGATGTTCGGCGCGCCTACCGGTCACACGGACATCATATTAAACGGACAGCCGAGTATTGACGCTGTAATGTACTTTGAGCGCAAAGCAATGGGCGGCGCGGCCGTTATAACCACCGGCGAGATATCCATCGATCCTGACGAGCTTGAAGGAAAACGCTGGCCAAGAGATATAATCAACATCGGTAACCGAAACTTCGGCAGATTGGCCGGTAAGGTGTCAAGGCATGGTGCGGTCGCGTCGGCGGAACTGCAGTTCACCGGCATTTTTTCCCGTACAAGGATGAAAGACCGCAAAGATCCTGCGTGGGGACCCATGGACATGGAGATGTTCGGCGGAAGGCTCAAGGTCCGCCAAATGACGGACGAGCGCATCATGGAAGTCATCGACGGATTCGGCAAAGGCGCGCTTGCCGCGAAAAACGCCGGTTTCGGTATGGTGACGCTTCACGGCGCGCATGGCTGGGGATTGCAGCAGTTTATGTCGCCGTATCTCAACAAACGCACCGACAAATGGGGCGGAAATCCCGAAAATCGCTGCAGATTCGCCGTTATGGCTATAGATGAAATACATAGGGTATGCGGCAGCGACTTCCCCGTTGAAATCCGCATCAGCGGCACCGAAGTTGATCCGAAGGGCTTTGACATAGACGAGGCATGCCGCATAGCGGAGCAGCTGGACGGTCACGCGGATATCATACACGTATCCGTCGGTGGAGTAAGTCATACTAAAGCATCCTTTGCCAGAACTCATGTCAGCATGTTTTATCCCGAAGGACGTAATGTCGAATATGCGGCGGAGATCAAAAAGCACGTTAAAAATTCGCTCGTTGCCACCGTAGGCGGTCTTAGCGACCCTTACTTTATGGAGGGAATCCTCGCATCCGGAAAAGCCGATATAATCTACATGGCAAGGGAGCTTATCTGCGATCCCGATATGCCCAACAAGGTACGCGCAGGCAAGGTGGAGGACATCCGCAAATGCATGCGCTGCCTCACCTGTTTCAGCGAATGCATGGGCAGAGGTGATTTCTACTGCGCCTTAAACCCCGAAATCAGCAGAGAGCGAGAAATATTCTATTCCCTGCCTCCCGCCGAAAAACTTAAGGTCCTGGTCATCGGCGGAGGAATAACGGGTATGCAGGCGGCCTTAACGGCGGAGAAAAACGGCCATGAGGTAGTCCTTTGCGAAAAGAGCGGCGAACTCGGCGGAGGAATACTCTGCGAAAGAAACGTTCCTTTCAAGGAGCGCCTGCATCAGTATATCGAGCTGCAAAAATACCTCATATCAAAGTCGTCAATCGATCTCAGGCTCAACACCGAAGTCACTCCGGAATACGCCCGAGCGGAAAAAGCGGACACGATTATCGCCGCGGTGGGCTCCGTCGCGGCATCCGCGAATATACCCGGCACGGAAGGCGCAAATGTATATCAGGCAATCGATATATTCAATGACCCGTCAAAAGCCCGCGGCAAGGTTGTTATATTGGGAGCGGGCTTTGTCGGAACCGAACTCGCCATCTATCTCAGGCAGCTCGGTGTAAAGGATGTCGAGGTCATAGAAATGCTCGGCAGCATTACCGACGGCGGCAACGATCATCACAGGCAGGCTATAGAAGATATGATCGAGCAATATGCCATTCCCATCCGCTTTAATACGAAGGCCATAGAAATAACATCGGCGGG
>JAAYBW010000205.1 GCA_012729975.1 Clostridiales bacterium | reverse complement strand
TCTGCCGCGGTTCCCGGATAAACACGGTAACTCTGACGGGAGAGAAAAACTTGCCAAAAGACAGCCAGCCGGATAATAAAAAAGCCCGCTTAGAAAAATGCGGCGGAAAAACGCCTATCACACGCGAAAATCAAAATCATACCAGGAACACGAAAAAGCAGTCCGCAAAAAGAGACGATGTCTGAACTGCCGCGGATAAATCAGCGGTATACGTACCGCTTCTTTCGGGATAAATCATCAGCGCTCATTGAAGGGCGGCCTCAGGCCGCCTTCAAATGAGCGTTTAATACCTTCTGGAAGGATCCCGTTTCGCCGTCTTTATACGGTCTGCCGATGTGCCTGTTCAAGCGCGTGTATGCCTGACATAAGTTACATACTTAATGCCATAGCAAAACCTCACGGGGTTTCCGGCGGCCTCAAACACAAAATAAGCGTTTATTCTCAAAACTGTTTGACATTCCGACTGCATTTATTGTAGTATATAAAATTGCGGCCTATGGGCTTAAGCAAGTCTGTTTAAGGATGTACAAACAATGAAAATCAGCGATGAAATACAAGCAGAGGTTCAGCGCAGAAGGACGTTCGCTATAATCTCCCATCCTGACGCCGGAAAAACCACCATGACCGAAAAGCTGCTGCTTTACGGCGGAGCGATACGTCTGGCGGGAACCGTAAAAGCCAGGAAGGCAAAGCAATATGCCGTTTCGGACTGGATGGATATCGAAAAACAGCGAGGCATCTCGGTTACCTCCAGCGCTCTTAATTTCGACTATAACGGCTATCGCATCAATATATTGGATACGCCCGGCCATCAGGATTTCAGTGAGGACACTTACCGTACCCTGGTAGCGGCCGACAGCGCCGTTATGCTCATTGACGGCGCAAAAGGCGTGGAGGCACAGACCAAAAAACTCTTTCATGTCTGCAGGATGAGAGGGATCCCGATATTTACATTTGTAAACAAGCTGGACCGGGCGTGCAAAAACCCTTTGGACCTTATGGCGGAAATAGAAGAAACACTGGGTATAAAATCATACCCGATGAACTGGCCTATCGGAATCGACGGAGATTTCAAGGGTGTCTTTGACCGCGGTCAGTCAAGGATCGAACTTTTTGAATCGGGAGGCAGCCACGGTCAGAGCATCGTCGCCTCGCGGAGCGGAAGCGTAAACGACCCGCGCTTTAAAGAATTGTTGGGAGATCACCTATACGGCCGTCTGTGCGAGGATATATCCCTGCTCGATATTGCCGGAGATGAGTTTGACATGGAAAAAATCAGAGCGGGAGAACTGACCCCGGTTTTCTTCGGGAGCGCCATGACTAATTTCGGTGTCAGTCAATTTCTCGAAGCATTTATCAGCATGGCTCCCCCTCCGGCCGAACGAATCCACAGCGAGGGAATCATGTCACCCTGGGACAGCGATTTTTCGGGCTTTGTTTTTAAGATTCAGGCGAATATGGATCCGGCGCACCGTGACAGGCTCGCCTTCATCAGGATATGCTCGGGCAAGTATGAAAAAGGCATGGAGGTCACACACGAAAGAACCGGAAGGAAAATCCGCCTGTCTCAGGCGCAGCAGTTTATGGCGCAGGAACGCACCGCTGCCGAAAACGCGTATGCCGGGGACATTGTCGGAGTGTTTGACCCGGGCACCTTTTTAATCGGAGATACGATATGTACAGGCCAAAAGCCTTTCAGGTATGAGGGAATTCCCATGTTCCCTGCGGAGCATTTCGCCGAAGTATCCGCCAGGGATTCCTCAAAGAGAAAGCAGTTTTTAAAAGGAATTCAGCAGATATCGGAAGAAGGCGCCATACAGGTGTTTAAGACGCCGAACCTCGGCATAGAAATGTTCACTGTCGGAGTCGCGGGCATACTTCAGCTTGAGGTTCTCGAGTACAGAATGAAAAGCGAGTATAACGTGGATCTTTTTATCAGAAATTTACCCTACACACTGGCGCGCTGGGTTATCGCGGATAACTTTACAAAAGAAATGCTCGGTTTCAGCGAAGCCGTTATAGTCGAGGATCAATACGGAAGGACCGTGGTCCTGGTAAAGAACCAGTGGACTCTCAACAGCATTGCCGGGAAAAACAAAGACGCCCGGTTTCTGGACATAGCGCCGCCGGTATCATAAGCGCGGCGTGTAAATAAAATAACAGGAGTCCCCGCCCCAATCATTCGGTTGGGTTAGTGCGGGGGCTCCTGTTATTTTTCGCCGCGGGCTATTTTTTCGGCAAGGTCGTTTAGATAGATCCATCTTTCCAGTTTGGCTTCAAGCTTTTTATCCAGCTCTTCTTTCCGGCTCATAAGCTCCTGCAGCCTGATATAATCGCTTGCCGATTCCTCCATCTGCAAATCCAGGACGACCGCTTCTTTTTCCAGCTCAGCGATATCTGAGTCTATGTTCTCAAATTCACGCTGTTCTTTAAATGTAAACCTGAGCTTTTTTTCATTGCCGCCGCTTCCGGCTCTTTCGGGCACTCGAGAAGATCTGTCCGCCGTCTGTACGACGTTGGCGCTTTCTCTGTATTCCGAATAAGAACCGAGGTATTTTTTTATATCACCGTTGCCGGAAAAATCAAAAACAGTATCTGTCACCTTGTCCAGAAAGTAGCGATCGTGTGAGACGACGATAACGGCGCCTTTGAAATTTATCAGATGTTCTTCCAGTACGGCAAGCGTATGAATATCAAGATCGTTTGTCGGTTCGTCGAGCAGCAGAAAATTCGGGGCCTGCATCATAACGCCGAGCAAAAAGAGCCTTCTGCGCTCACCGCCGGATATTCTGCTTATCATGCTGCGCTGAAGATCAGGCGTGAACAGGTATTGCTCCAACATTTGTGAAACCCGCAGAGTCCCGTCGGCTGCGGCAGCGCCGGAGCAATCTTTAATGTAATCGATTACCCGGCAGTTCAGATCAAGCTCTTGAGCGTTCTGCGAAAAATATCCGATTTTCACGGTATCACCGACGATAACCTCTCCGGAGTCGGGTTTAAGCCTGCCGCTTATTATATTAAGCAGTGTCGATTTCCCGATGCCGCTTTTCCCGACTATGCCCACCCTGGCATCGCGCATGAACATATGGTCGAAATGGCTTATCAGCTGTTTCCCGCCCAGATTAACGGAAATGTCGCGAAGCTCTATTGTCTTTTTCCCCAGCCTTGACGAAGGCGATGAAAGCTCCGGCTTTAAAGCTTCAGTCGGAGCGCTCTTTTCACTGAGCTCCTCAAACCGGGCTATTCTGTCCTTGCTTTTTGTGCCTCGCGCGCGTGGCCCGCGCCTTATCCATTCAAGCTCTTTTCGCAGTATACTCTGTCTTTTTCGCTCGGTGCCGAGCTCCCTTTCCTCTCTTTGTTCCTTTAGTTCCAGATATACCGTATAGTTCGCCGGATAATTGTATAAGCGCCCGCCGTCTATCTCGGCGATTTTATTTGCGACCCTGTCTAAAAAGTAGCGGTCATGCGTTACCATGACAATAGCGCCCGCGAACTTAAGGAGGTATTCCTCGAGCCATTGTATCATATTCACGTCAAGGTGGTTTGTGGGTTCGTCAAGGATAAGTATATCACAGGGATGTATCAAAGCCGCGGCAATTGCAATGCACTTTCTCCGGCCGCCGGATAAACTGCCGATCAGCATATCGAAGTCTGTTATACCAAGCTGCGTTAATATTTTTCTCGCTTCGAATTCCATTATATCCTTAAGCTCCGGGATGTCGGAAAATATATGCTCCATTACGGTCAGTTTTTCATTCCATATCGGATTCTGCGGCAGATATTCAAGGCGTACTCCCGAATATTTCGTTACGGTGCCGCGGTCCGGATCCTCAATCTGCGCGAGAATTCGCAGGAAGGTAGATTTACCCGCACCGTTAACTCCGATTACGCCGATTTTATCTCCCTTGTCTATGTAAAGCGAGACGTCCTTCAACAGCGATTTTTCACTATAGCTTTTTGATATATTCTCCGCTGAAAGCAACATATGAGCTGATACCTCTCCGATAAACAATTCGTGTTCAGGACTTATTGTTTTGACTTTCCATCCATTTTGCCAGCTGTTGTGCCAGCGCCGGGTTTGCGCTGTCGGTTTCCGTCCGGCTGTTCAGGTAATTTCTGATATCCGTTTTACTTGCCCCCGCCTCGCTCCTGCGCTTTTCAAAGTCAGACAGCTTCTCCCTGTAACCGCAAATGCAGGCAAAGATTTTCTTATCACCTTCTCCGCGCAGCTCAAGCTTTTTATGACAGTTCGGACAACGCGCATTCGTTTCGATATAAACATTTTTACGGTATCCGCATTCTCTGTCGGGGCACACCAGCAGCTTCCCCTTTTTGCCTTTTACATCTAACAGAAATTTACCGCAATTCGGGCATTTCTCGCGAGTCATATTGTCGTGGACAAATTTCATATCGCCGGATTTAACGGATGCAACCAGCTTAGCGGCGTAATCGCGCATCTCTTCTATGAAAGCGCGGTCGCGCGCTTTGCCTTTGCTGATAAGAGAAAGCGTCTGTTCCCATCTGGCTGTCAGTTCCGCGGAGCGCAGCTCTGCCGGAACTATATCTATAAGCTGAATTCCCTTTGCTGTCGGCACAAGTTCCTTGCCTCTGCGTTCAACGCAGAAGCTTGAAAGAAGCTTTTCAATGATATCCGCGCGCGTAGCCGGGGTGCCGAGCCCGCTTGTGGTTTCCATTACCTCGCGCAGCTCTTTGTTCTCCATATATCTGGCCGGATTCTCCATCGCGGTCAGCAGTGTCGCTTCATTGTACCTGGCAGGCGGCTTTGTTTTTCCGCTCAATGCTTTAACGGCGATTATTTTTATCCGGTCGCCCTGTCTTAAAGGCGGCAGCGACTGATCCCGCTCATCCTCATTGTCTTCGTCTTCTGAGGAAAGAATACTGCCGTAAGCAGCTTTCCATCCCGGATTTTTAACGATTTTACCTTTAGCGTAAAATTCATGCCTATTGACTGTCAGAGTGAGCCTCGTTTCCTCATATTCAAAATCCGGTGAAAGCACCGCAATAAACCGCCGGACCACCAGATCAAAAATGTTGCGTTCCTCCGGGCTGAAGCGTCGTAAATCTATCTGCTCATCGGTTGGGATTATCGCGTGATGATCCGTAACCTTGGAATTGTTCACAATATATTTTGTCCGGAGCGGACGTTTGCGCAAAAGCTCCTGAGCCGGCTCCTTATAGCTCCCGACGGCGATACTCCCGAGTCTGTCCGCCAGTGTCGCCGCCACGTCATCGGTTATATAACGTGAGTCCGTTCGGGGATAAGTCAGCGCCTTGTGGGTCTCATAAAGGCTTTGCATATATGATAAAGTCTGTTTTGCCGTATACGCGTATTTTTTGTTGGCATCGCGCTGCAGCTCCGTTAAATCATAGGCAGCCGGAGGCGCCTGATTTTTATATTCCCGTCTCACCGAGGTTAACACGCCTTCGCCGCCCGAAACTCCGGCAACAATACTATCCGCTTTTTCCTTGGAAAAAATCATCGACCGGCTTTTAGAGTCTTTCCATGTCGCGGTAAAAGCGCCGGCATTAACCTGAACGGTCCAATAGTCAACAGGTTTAAAATCTCTTATTTCACGTTCACGATCAACGAGCATCGCAAGCGTCGGCGTTTGGACACGCCCGGCGGACAGCTGAGCATTGTACCTGCAGGTAAGCGCTCGAGTGACGTTAAAACCCACCAGCCAATCCGCCTCGGCCCTGGCCTCGGCGCTTTTGTATAAGTTGTCATATTCGCCGGACGGACGCAGAGCAGCGAATCCCTCTTTGATCGCCTTATCGGTCTGCGAGGAGATCCAAAGGCGCTTTGCGGGCTTGTTCCAGCCGGCTTTTTGCATGATCCATCGAGCTACGAGTTCTCCCTCCCTGCCGGAATCCGTGGCTATTACAAGCTCGGAGATTTCATTCCTTTTCATCAATGCCTGCACCGACCTGAATTGTCCGGCGGTTTCTTTTATAACAACGAGCTTCATTTTTTCCGGCAGTATCGGCAGATCATCCATATTCCATGATTTATAGCTGTCATTGTAGGCCTCCGGATCCGCAAGTGTAACCAGATGTCCAAGCGCCCAGGTAACAATATATTTATCACCGAAAATACATCCGGTACCTTTTTGGTGACAGTTTAAAACTCCGGCGATATCGCGTGCGACGGATGGTTTTTCTGTTAAGACCAGCGTTTTTGCCATGGAATCCGTTCCTCCTCTGCTTGCTTCGGTGCAGCTACATGTTGTATGATTGCTGTGCCGCCGATATATTGAACTTGAGCGCGCCGGCTCCCGGTGTTCGTACTTATGATTATTTTGGGAAAAGCAGCGGCCATAATAAACAAGGAGCAAAATATGAGACTTTTGATTGACGCGGACGGCTGTCCGGTAGTTGACATCTGTGTGCGGCTGGCTGTAAGTCATTCGGTCGAGTGTCTGATACTATGTGACACCTCCCACCATTTTGAAAAAGCCGGCGCGGTAACCATGACCTTTTCAAAAGGCGCCGACAGTGTGGATTTCGCTCTTGTCAATATGCTTGTGCCCGGAGACATTGTCGTGACGCAGGACTACGGGCTTGCGGCCATGTGCCTTGCTCGGGGCGCCGCGGCAGTCAGCCAGGACGGGATGGAATATACGGACGATAATATTGACGCTCTTTTACTGGCGCGGCAAACTGCCGGAAAAATCCGAAGAGGGGGAGGCCGGCTTAAAGGACCCGCAAAGCGCAGGCCCGAACAGGACACAGCGTTTGAGCAAAAGCTCGGGGAATTACTGTGCGGCACACGCAAGCGCTTATGACAATGAACCTCTCAACCGTGCTTATCAGGCGGTCTGCGGCCCGACGATTTTGAGCGCGGTCTTTGCGCATCAAACGGTCTCGTGCCGGTCAGCTCCCCTATCGAGAGCTTTTTACCGCTGCTTTTACCCGTTTTGCGCCCCGCATAAGAAAAGCCTCCGTCTCGTTTTCCTTTGTTTCCGGATCTTGTTTCCGGAAAGTCTATGCCCTTAACGAGCGGATAAGGATGATCCGAAACGACAGATACATTCTTATCGGTCAGTTTTTCGATCTCTTTTAGAAACCTCATCTCGGGTTCGGTGCAAAATGATATCGCTGTGCCGCCGAGCCCGGCTCTGCCGGTTCTGCCGATCCTGTGAACATAGTCTTCCGGTATCTCGGGAAGATCGTAATTGATAACGTGTGAGAGCTCGAGTATATCGATTCCTCTTGACACGATGTCTGTGGCAACCAGAACCCTGTATTCCCCCGACTTAAATTTCGCGAGTGCCTGCTGGCGCGCGGTCTGCGCCTTGTTGGCGTGTATGACTCCGCAGCTTATTCCGGCCGCCGTAAGATCGGCGGTTATTTTATTCGCTCCGTGCTTTGTCCGTGAAAAAACCAGAGCGGAACTGATGCCTTCGTTATCCAGCAGATGTATAAGCAGCTTCGTTTTGTTTGCTTTGTTTACCATGTATACGGACTGCTCTATAACGCTGACCGCGGATGAGACAGGAGTTACCGCAACCCTTACGGGGTTATCAAGGATATTGTCGATAAGCTTGTTAACCCCATCGGGCAGCGTCGCCGTAAACATCATCGTCTGCCTTTTTGCGGGCAGCTCGGATATGATCCTGTCCACATCATGAACAAAACCCATGTCGAGCATGCGATCTGCCTCGTCAAGGACAAAATAGCCTATATTTTCAAGACTGACGTATTTTTGATTTATAAGATCTATAAGCCTGCCCGGCGTTGCCACTAATATATCAACACCGGCTTTTAGGCTCTGTAACTGCGGATTTTGCGAAACGCCGCCGAAAATAACAGCGTTTTTTAAGCCGAGATATTTTCCGTATTGTTCAAAAAAGGCTCCGTTTTGAGCCGCAAGCTCGCGTGTCGGCGTCAGCACAAGAGCTCTTATCTTTCTCGGTGCTGCCGCGGCCGCGATTTTTTCATCGTATATATGCTGCAGGATCGGAACGGCGAAGGCACACGTCTTCCCGGTACCGGTTTGAGCGCACCCCAGCAGATCCCTGCGCTCAAGCAGCGGCGGGATCGACTCTGCCTGAATGGGAGTAGGCTTTACATACCCTTCTTTTTTCAAAGCCCTTAGTATCGGCTCAATTATATTCAGTTGTTCAAATGTCATTTATTGTTTTCTTTCTCCTTATCGTATCCGAAAAAACATGTTCATCATAAGCGATTATGCCCGGTCCCCGGCTGGATTAACGCGAATCAATAACCGGGCACAATAAAACAGGGCGCGAAGAATACTTCCCGTGCAGAAGAATACTTCCCGCGCCCTGTTTTCATTTGTGCGTTATGGGTTTCTATCTTATGCTTTAAGCTTCTTTATGGCCTCGGTGAGAGCGGGAAGAACTTCCTTTATGTCTCCGACGATGCCGTAATCGGCGATGTCAAATATCGGCGCATCGCAGTCGCGGTTGATAGCTATGATAACATCCGAACCGGACATGCCGGCAAGGTGCTGGATCGCCCCCGAAATTCCGCAAGCGATATAAAGCTTCGGCCCGACGGTCTTTCCGGTCTGTCCGACCTGATGGACATGTGAAATCCATCCGGCGTCTACCGCCGCGCGCGAGGCACCTACGACTCCGCCGAGCACATCCGCCAAATCCTTTACCAAAGAGAAGTTCTCGGGCTTTCCCAGTCCGCGTCCGCCGGAGACTATGACATCAGCCTCTTCAAGCTTAACCGCGCCTTCGGCTGCTTCCGCTATCTTCTCGACAACCGATGTGCGGATAGTTCCCGCGGGGATTGATATGTTTTCACCGATAATATCGGCGCTTCGCCCGGTATCGGGCTCACCGCGCTTAAATACGCCCTGGCGCACCGTGCCGATCTGCGGACGGGCTGAGGGTATTTCGATCGAAGCCATGCTCTTGCCGCCGTATACCGGACGTGTCCACAGAACGGTGCCGGTCGACGCGTCTATGTCAAGACCCGTACAATCGGCCACAAGGCCGGTCTTAAGACGGCCGGCAAGCCTGGGAGCAAGATCGCGGCCCTTGCCCGTAGCGCCTATAAGGATCGTCGCGGGCTTATACTTATTTACCAGCTGCTCGAGAGCATATGTGTAGCCTTCGGTACTGTAATCGGCATATTCGGCGCTGTCAACCTTTATAACCTCGTCCGCGCCGTAGGAAATCGCCGCTTTGACGGCCGCTTCAACCTGGCTGCCTAAAACAACGGCAACAAGCTTTTCGCCTGCCGCGTCTGCCAGCTTCTTTCCGGGACTCAGCAGTTCCAGACTCGCATTCTTCGCTTCACCGTTTTGGGATTCTATAAATACCCAGAAGTTTTTATATTCGCTCATGTTACGCTCCCCCCTTATATAACGCCGGCGTTACTGAGGAGCGCCGTCAGTTTATCTGCGGCCAGCTCGCCGGTTTCTTCCTGAATCTTGACTCCGCCTTTTTTCCTTTCGGGTACAAAGGTCTTGACGACCTTCGCAGCCGAACCGTTTAAACCGACCAGGGCCGTATCCAGCGCCAGATCGGCCGCGGTCAGAAGCGGAATCTGAGCGCGGTTTGCGGCCATCTTTGTTTTTACCGAGGCATACCGCGGCTCATAAGCCGTCTTGGTAATGGTGACTACAGCGGGAAGCGCCGCTTCCATAACCTCATTGCCTTCTTCGGTCTCGCGCTTTGCGCGAACCTTGCCGCCGTCAAGAGCAATCTCAAGCGCAGAGGTTATCTGCGGGTAGTTCAGATACTCCGCCAATTGGGAGCCCACCTGAGCGGTGTCGCCGTCTACTGCCTGCTTACCGCAAAGGATGAGGTCAAAAGACAACGCCTCACTTGCCTCGATCGCCTTTACGGCGCTGCCGAGCACATAGCTTGTTGCAAGCGTGTCGGAATCGGCAAGCACACTGTCGGAAACCAGATAAGCCTTGTCCGCGCCTACGGAAAGACAGCTCTTGAGCGCTTCCTTAGCCTTCTCCGGGCCCATTGTCACGACATATACCTTTGTAGCCGGATCGGCATCCTTGACCTTTACGGCTGTTTCCAGAGCGTAGGTGTCAAAGGTATTGACGATGGTCGGTACACCCTCAATCAACATAACATTTTTCGAGGTATCGATTTTGATTTGTTCGATATCAGGTACCTGTTTAATGCATACCAGTATGTTCATCCATGTTCTCCTTTGTTATTTTAATACTATTCCCGAGATAACCATCTGCTGTACCTGGGAAGTACCTTCAAATATTGTAAGCACACGGGCGTCGCGATACATGCGCTCGATGGGATAATCCTTTATATATCCGTAACCGCCGTGCATCTGTAAGGCTTTGCTGACGATTTCCAGCGACATCTCGGTAGCATAATACTTTGCCATCGACGCAGCTTTTGTCACGTCTTTACCCATATCCATCTCATACGCCGCGTTGTAAGTTAAAAGGCGTGCCGCGTTCAGTTTTGCCTCCATATCCGCTATCATGAACTGCAGCCCCTGGAAATCGGCGAGCCTTTTGCCGAACTGCTTTCTTTCCTTGATAAATTTAACCGCTTCGTCCATCGCGCCCTGTGATACGCCGATGCCCTGGCAAGCCACACCTATGCGTCCGACGGAAAGTGTCTTCATGGCGGTTATGAAGCCTCTGTCGATTTCACCGAGTATTTCGCTCTTATGAACCCGAACGTCTTCGAGAACGATGTCGCTTGTCGCTACTCCGCGCAGCCCCATTTTGTCCTCGTGCTTGCCTACCGAAACACCCGGCAAACTCATGTCAACAATGAAGCTCGTTATCCCCTTAGAACCTTTTTCGGGGCTGGTTTTAGCGAAGATGACCGCATTTTTGGCAAAGGGAGCGCCTGTGATGAATGTCTTGCGCCCGTTGAGAATGTAGTAGTCTCCGTCCTCCACAGCCTTTGTGGTCATGGAACCCGCGTCACTGCCCGCGCCCGGCTCGGTCAGACCGAAAGCCATAAAGTCCTTGCCGCTGGCTATTCCGGGAATATACTTCTGCTTTTGTTCCTCCGTGCCCGCAAGAAGCATCGGCGCAGTCGACAGGGAGTTGGCCGAGGACATAATAAGGCTTGCCGCAATGCATTTTTTACAGATCTCTTCCATAACGCATACATAGGTACGCGTATCCATACCCTGGCCGCCGTACTCCTCGGGAATCTTTATGCCGAAAAAGCCCATCTCCGCCATCGTATCATAGATATGCTGCGGCACTTCATCATTCTGATCAATTTCGTTGGCAATGGGCGCCAGCTCTTTTTCCGCGAATTCTCTTGCCAGGTCGCGAATATACTCATGATCCTCGTTAAAAAACATTTGTTAACCTCCAGTATCCAAGTATTAATCACTTTGAAGCTGCCGGATTCTCCGTTCGGCTTTCACTGTGCGCATGCCGGGCAGAAGCTTATTCAGCAATCCATCACTTTGAGTTCAGCCGAAATAATAAGCTGTGCGTCTGTCAGAGCCTGAATGTCATCAATCGTAACACCCGGCGCGATCTCCTTTAGCACGATCCCTTCGGTTGTTATATCCATAACGCCCATTTCCGTGATAATTTTCTTGACAACACCGACCGCGGTAAGCGGATAAGTGCATTCTTTAAATATTTTCGGCGAGCCTTTCAGGGAATGCTCCATCGCAACGATTACTTCTTTGGCGCCGACAACCAGATCCATCGCGCCGCCCATTCCGGGAACGCGTTTTCCGGGCACCATCCAGTTTGCAATGTTGCCTTTTTCATCGACCTGCAAGGCCCCGAGAACAGTAACGTCTACGTGGCCGCCGCGGATAACCGCAAATGATGTGGCACTGTCGAAAAAGCTTGCTCCGGGTATCACGGTGATCGGGAAACCGCCCGCGTTTGTAATATCCGGATCCTCTTTTCCGGGCTCGGGCGTAGGCCCGGCACCCAATATCCCGTGCTCGGCCTGCAGTGTGATCTGCACGCCTTCGGGTACATGGTTGGCCACCAGAGTCGGAAGCCCTATCCCGAGATTGACAACATCGCCGTCTTTAAGTTCCCGCGCTACGCGCCGGGCGATAAAATTCTTTATATCCATTATGCATCCTCCGATTGTACGAGCGCATCAATGAATATACCCGGTATTGTCACAAGTTCCGGATCGAGCTCGCCGACTTCAACTATTTTTTGCGCCTCCGCTACTACATAGTCGGCCGCCCGCGCCATAATAGCGCCGAAATTTTTCGTTGATCCCCT
This sequence comes from Clostridiales bacterium, assembly GCA_012729975.1. Classification (GTDB taxonomy): domain Bacteria; phylum Bacillota; class Clostridia; order Oscillospirales; family Oscillospiraceae; genus JAAYBW01. The sequence continues at coordinate 27,904 of JAAYBW010000205.1, read as the reverse complement.
TAAAAAGCAGTTGCCGAATTTGTCGGCTATCGTAGCCTTTACAAAAGCGACATTGCCGCGCAGGGCCGTTTCAAGCAGATATTCGCGGCCGTCAAATATGCGCGATTCTTTTCCCTCCGCAATGACGGTTCCCACTCCTACCGGCGTGTAAAAGCCGGCGATTCCGGCTCCGCCGCAGCGAAGCTTCTCCGCAAGAGTCCCCTGAGGATAAAGGGTAACGCTGTTCGGGTCGTCAATCAGCATCTGCCCGGTCATCGGATTCGCTCCGATATACGAAGCGTGAACTTTAATGACTCTTCCCGTCTTCATGACCTTGATCATGTTTGAGTCTGCTGTTCCGGTATCATTTGATACGACTGTCAGGTCTTTTGCCCCGCTTGTCTCAAGCAGCGCTTTTATCAGCGTTTCCGGACTTCCCGCCATTAAAAAACCGCCGACAAGAATGACATCTCCGTCTTTAATGTTTCTGACCGCTTCCGCCGCGGTCGTAATTTTGCCCAATGTGATTCTCCTCTTGCCTGTTGCCATATTCAGGTTTGAAAGAGCAATATGGCCGGCTATGTGTAGTCGTAAAAACCTTTTCCTGTTTTTTTGCCGAGCAGGCCGCCCCGGACCATTTTTTTCAGCAGAGTATTCGGCCTGTACTTTGAGTCTCCCGTTTCTTCATAGAGAATATTCATGATATGGAGAACCACATCGTTACCTATAAGGTCAGCCAGCGCGAGCGGCCCCATCGGATGATTTGCTCCCAACCGCATAGCTTTGTCAATATCCTCAATGCTTGCGATTCCGTCCTGTAATACGCAAATCGCTTCGTTTATCATCGGTATCAGTATTTTATTTACTATAAAACCGGGACCGTCGTTGACCTCAACGGGCTCTTTCCCTATTGACTTGGATAACCCGTATATTTCCTTGAAGGTATCTTCGGAAGTTGACATGCCCCTGATAATCTCAACCAGCTTCATAACCGGAACGGGATTAAAAAAGTGCATGCCGATGAACTTACCCTTGCGGGCGACCGCGGACGAGAGCTCTGTGATGGATAATGAAGATGTGTTGGTCACCAGGATGGTTTCGGGTTTACAGATGCTGTCCAGCTGCCTGAACAAATCTTTTTTAATTTTTACATCCTCAATGATCGCTTCAATAACGACATCTGCGTCAGCCGACTTATTTAAATCGGTTGTAAAAGTGACGTGCGACAATATGTCTGATTTCTCTTCTGCGCTTATCTTGCCCTTTTCAACGAGCCGCGATATGGTCTTTTCGAGTTTGGCGGAAGACTTGCTGATTATTTCATCGGTAATATCGCGAACCAAAACTCTAAAGCCGTTCTGGGCAAAAACCTGAGCTATATCGGTCCCCATCGTTCCGGCGCCGATAATACAAATACTTTGCATATTTTGGTCCTTTCCCGCAATATCGGCTATCTGTTTTTAAATTCAGACAGTTTGCTTTTATTTACGTACGCCGTCATCGCGTCCTTTTGGTCTTCCGTGGAAAAGCACAGGGAAAATGCCTGAGTTTCGTAAGCCAAGCCCGTGTTAATGTCGCATTGCATTCCCTTATTAATTGCATCCTTGCTCTGCCGTACCGCGATCTGCGCATTCTTCGCGATCTTGTTTGCCATTTCCATCGCGGTGCTCATAAGCTCGTCATCCGCAACCACTTTGCTGACCAGCCCGATCCGGAGCGCTTCTTCCGCATTAATGGTCTCCGCGGTAAATATAAGCTCCTTGGCCTTCGAGGAGCCTACTATCCTCGGCAGTCTCTGCGTTCCCCCGAAGCCCGGAGTAATACCGAGACCGACTTCCGGCTGACCGAATTTCGCTTTCGCTCCGGCGATCCTGATATCGCAGGCCATCGCCAGCTCACATCCTCCGCCCAGCGCATAACCGTTTACGGCTGCTATGACCGGTTTGGACATGCCCTCGATTTTACTGAATATATTGTTGGCGACTTCCGCGAATGATTTAGCCTCAACCGCGTTTAAGTCTTTCATCTGGACAATGTCCGCTCCGGCCACGAACGCTCTGCCCGAACCTGTTATAACCAGGACATAGACATCGCTGTCAGCCTCCGCTTGCGCCGCTGCCAGTGAAAGATCCTGCAGAACTGCCGTGTTTAACGCGTTTAATGCTTCAGGTCTGTTGATTGTCAATACTGCGACATGCTCTTTAACCTCGTATGAAACATTCATAATCCTGCATTCCCTTCAATAGTCTTAATGCCCGGCCTAGAGATATTACCTGTCCGGCTGGTAACCGAGCTCTATGCCCGCGACAATTGTCATGTGGATATTTGACGTCCCCTCCAGAGTTTCAAACTGCTTGGCATCGCGAAGCCATCTGCCGCAGGGATATTCATCCGAATAGCCGTATGAGCCGTATATTTTCATAGCCAGGTTAGCGCCGTGAACGGCTGCGTTGCATCCGGCAAGTTTCGCCATGGAAGTCGCCTGCTGGCTCGGCAGTTTGTTTTCCTTAAGCCAGGCGGCTTTGAAAAGCAAATACTTAGCGGCTTCATCCTCCAGCTTCATCTCGGCTATCTGCTGCTGGATCATCTGGAACTTACCGATGGGCTGGCCGAACTGCGTGCGTTCGTTAGCATATTTGGCAGCGCCTTCAAGGCAAGCCGCGGACAGGGCCGCTGAGCCTGTCGCACAACCCATGCGTGTGTTGTTGAGCATCCACATGCAGATCTGGAAGCCTTTGTTGAGCGGTCCGAGAAGGTTCTGCTTGGGTATCCTCGCGTCTTCAAACACGAGCTCGGAAGTAGGCGCGGACCACATGCCGACCTTCTTATTAATGGGTATTCTGGTAATTCCTTCGGTGTTGTTATAGTCGATTATAAAGCAGGAGATTCCTTTTGAGCCGCTGGCTGCGGGATCCGTTTTTGCAAAGACTAGTCCGATATCGCTGGTATGTCCGCCGGAGATCCACATTTTGCTGCCGTTGAGCAGCCAGTGGTCGCCCATATCTTTCGCCGTCATTTTCATGCTGGCAACATCCGAACCCGAGTTTGCTTCGGTGATTGCGAAGCTGCCGGCATATTCACCGCTGCAAAGACCCGGAATATACAGCTGCTTTTGTTCTTCCGTGCCGTATTCCAGTATGGTCAGCGCGGGACCCCAGATATTGCCGCTGATGCTCAGTCTCCAGGAGGTGTGAACTTTCGCAATTTCATAAAGCGCCGCAACCGCTTCCATCCAGCCAAGGCCGTTTCCGCCGTATTCTTCCGGAATGTTAAAGCCCAGAAGCCCGAGCTCTCCCATCTGAGTGAGGATCTCACGGCGGTAATAATGGTTTTCTTCGTCCTCTTCAACATACGGGGCTATTTCTTTTTCGGCGAAATCCTTTGCCAGCTCTGCTATCATTTTCTGATCTTCTGTGTAAGCGAAATCCATTTTGCGTTTCCTCCTTGATATTATAAGTGTTTGTTTCCGGCTCGTCCTCTTCCGGCTGTTGTATGCGCAAGAAAAACTTCCGGGAATCGCCCCGTCCGGGCCCGAAGCCGTGAGCTGCCGCTCACGGCTTGGTATTTTGTTTTACGCTGTAATAATGCAGGTTTGTCAGGCTATGGAAACAACAAGCATGCCGGTTTCCATAACCGTACCCTTGGCTACATTTACCTTTTTTACCGTGCCGGATACAGGAGCCACAAGCTCGTTTTCCATCTTCATGGCTTCAAAAATGACAAGGACCTGGCCTTCTTTGACCTGCTGTCCTTCCGATACCGATACCGAAAGCACCGTCCCGGCCAAGGGCGCCAATACGTCTGCGGAATTACCGGAAGCCTTCGCGGCCGGGGCCGCGGGAGCCGGAGCGGGGGCGGGCTTGGGGGCGGGGGCCGGAGCTGCTTTCGGTGCGGGGGCCTGCATCTGAACGCTTTTTACTTCCTTAACCGCACCGGTCTCTTCCACACCCACGTCATAGGTTTTGCCGTTGATCGTTATCTTATAATTTTTCATTGTATATATCTCCTCTCGGTATTCAATTTCCGCAGCTGCGTATTGTGGGATTTACCGCCGGAATATCGGCATTGCTTAAATATGTTTTTCCGTAATTTCGAATAAGCGGATGCGGCTCTTCATCGTCCATACCCTGTACGGCGGCGGCAATCACGGCCAGAATCTCGTCGCTTATTCCGTTTTCTTTTTCAAGACGGCGCTCGAAGAAGGCTCTTGCTACCGCCGGGAAAAGAGCGTAACTTAAAACATCTTCTTCGGAACGCGCAAGGTCTCCGATTTCCTGCTTGAGATTATCAAATTCGGGCTTTAGAAGGTCGGCGGGCCTGCAGGTTATTACCTCGTCATCGCCGATGACCTTTTTTTGAACCTTGGGATCTACGGGGCCGGGAAGCTGTCCGTATTCGCCGCGCAGCAGCGCCTTGGATTCTTTGGTAACCATTTTGTAGCGCTCTCCGGCAATTACGTTCATAACGGCCTGAGTGCCTACAATCTGGCTTGTCGGGGTCACCAGAGGCGGATAGCCAAACTCCCTGCGGACTTCCGCGGTCTCATTTAAAACATCGTAGTATTTACTCTCCGCCTTCGCTTCCTTGAGCTGAGAGATAAGGTTTGAGAGCATACCTCCGGGAACCTGGTATATGAGCGTGTTCGTATCGACCTGCAGCACCTTCGGATCAATGACCTTCTCGGCGATGAGTTTGTCGGCTACGGCACGAAAATGCTTTGCAGCCTCGCTGAGCTTTTCAAGGTCAAGCTTTGTGTCGCGCTCGCTCCCCTTTAAGGTGGCCACCAGAGGCTCGGTAGCAGGCTGAGCGGTTCCGTTGCCGAGCGGAGAGAGCGCGGTATCCACTATATCCACTCCGGCCAGGGCAGCCATAAGGTAAACCATATCGCCGGTTCCGGTTGTGTTGTGTGTATGCAGATGGATAGGAACCTTGATACGCTTTTTCAGCTTTTCCACGAGGCTGTACGCGGCGATGGGCAAAAGCAGATTTGCCATATCTTTGATGCATATAACATCTGCGCCCATATCCTCAAGCTTCAGGGCCAGGTCGATGAAATACTGTTCACTGTGGATCGGGCTTATCGTATATGACATCGCCGGCTCGCAAAGACCGCCGTACTCCTTAACGCTTTGCATTGCTCTTTGTACGTTTCTCGTGTCATTGAGCGCATCGAAAATCCTGACGACATCGATTCCGTTTTCAATAGACTTTTTGCAGAATCTGTCCAGCACATCATCCGAATAATTCCGATATCCGAGTATATTCTGTCCGCGCAGAAGCATTTGCAGTTTTGTATTCGGAAGCGCCTTTTTCAGTGTGCGAAGCCGCTCCCAGGGATCCTCGTCCAAGTACCGCATGCATGTGTCGAAGGTAGCGCCGCCCCAGCATTCCAGCGACCAGTACCCGATGCTGTCCAGAATCGGACAGGCGGGCAGCATATCTTCAGTCCTCATGCGCGTAGCGGCCTGTGACTGGTGCGCGTCGCGCAGAATCGTGTCTGTTATAAGCAGCGGTTTCATGTCTGCTCCAAAGACATTTGCACCTATTGACATATTGTCACCTCACAGATTGTGTTGTCACTTATTAAGATTGTCCCAGTCACGGATTACCCTCGGAGTCAGCATCTGATGGAATGCGCAGAGTCCGGTCGGATTCTGATAAGCGGCTCCGATAAAAGCGCAGATATAGTTGCGCAGTGCGTCCATTTTAACGATCTCATCGACAAAGCCGACCTTGGCGCAGTAGCCGGGACGGGATTTATCGTAGTAGGCCTTGATGACCTCGTTCATCTTGTCAATGGTGGGCTGGATGTCCTTGCCGGCGTCCTGATCCTTGACAAGGCGGCGGGCAGACAGCGCGGCAGCGGCTGTCTCGCCGTGCATGACGTAGATCTCCGTCGCGGCGGTGCCGAGGCTGAAAACGTTTGTGTTGTTGCCCTGCGGGCCGCCGATGACGTAGTGCGCGGCCGCGGTTCCCTTGCGGAGCGTGATCTCCATCTGCGGTATCTTCGCGTTCTCTATGCTGAAGATGAGAGACTGCCCAAGGCCAAGGAGCTCGGCCTTCTCGGCGGGGTCGCCCACGTCGATGCCGGTGGTATCCTGGATCCAGATCACCGGGATGCGGTCTCTGGCGCACAGCGTTATAAACTCGCTCATTTTAATAAGACCCTGGCGATACAGCTTACCGCCGATGCCTACGCTGCCTTCGCGGTACTCGGGATAATTCGGGAACATGCCCTGCGCGTTAGCGACAACGCCGCAAAGCAGACCGTTGACTTTTGCAAGACCCGCAATAATCTCGGGGCCGTAGCCTTTTTTGAATTCCATGAACTCGCTGCCGTCGAACAGGCAGGCGAGGACCTTCTTCATGTCATAGGCGCGCTTCTGGTTGAAGGGCACATGCGTATAGAGGTCGGCGCCCGGGTAAGCAGGTTCCTTCGGGTCGTCGACACGGAAGAAGTTTTCGTTGTAGGCGGGAATTGCATCCATATATTTTTTAATGGCTTCCAGAACGCCCTCTTCCTCGGTATATACCTCGCGGAAGAATCCCGTCTCGCCGTAATGAATCGCAACCGCTCCGGGAGGATCTTCTTCAACGGCGTTTCTGGTGGCGTCGATGAGAGCTTGCGCGGTCTCCTTGTCCACATACCCCTTGGGGTTCATTCCGCCGACGATGCCGGCGCCGCCGACCGCCATATTTGCTTTCTCATGGGCAATCAGGATGGTGGGGCTGATGGCGTGATATCCGCCGCCGGCGGGGTTCGTGCCGTAGATGCCGACAAGAACCGGGACTCCGAGCTGCATCAGTTCGGCGTGGCGGAAAAACGGCGTGCCGCCCGTAACGCGGCCCGCATAGACCTTCTCCTGCTCGTCGAGCTTGACGCCGCTGCAGTTGAGGACATAGACAAGCGGGATATGAAGCTGCTTTGCGATATCTGTCGCGCGCGTCAGCTTCAAGGCCTGTCCGGCTACCCAGGCTCCGGCAAGCTTTTTGTTATCCGATGCGATTATGACCGCCCACTTGTCGTGAATCTTGCCCAGACCGGTAATGACTCCGGTGCTTCCGTCGGCGTTGTCGCCGGGATTATAAAGGCTGTTGAGCGGAAACCAGGAGCCCTTATCTACCAGAATCTCAAGACGCTGCATAGCCGTCATCTGTCCCGACTTATTAAGCGATTCGTCGGTGCGGCCGGAAGCCAGAACTTCGGATAACTGTTTTTGCAGTTCATCCTCAATCTTTTTCAGTTCAGCCTCGTTCTCGTCGTTATGCTTATCAAGCGGCGAGCCGATAGCTGACATGTTTTGGAAATAATCAGGCATTGAGTAACCAAATGTACTCATGCATTTCCCTCCTCACATCGATAATTTGAATGATCATATAGAATTCGTTAATATTATAAATGATTGCCGTAGAAATGTATATAGTAATTTCAACGAAATGCTTCAAAAACTGAACATTTTAACTAAACACATTGCCCTCCGATATATAAATAAAACGCACTTTTAACAGATGAACAGACGATATGAGATGCGCAGCCGAACGCTTTATTCGCCGTTCGTCCGGCAAAGGCACCCGATGCGGCGCCGTGTCCGAAAAAACACGCGGAGGGGGCGGTAAACGCTTTTAAACCGAGATTATTAAACCGGGTTATGCCGAAGGTCATTATTTTTTTGTATCATGCCTCCCGCGGATTGACACTATCCGTGAAATATACTTTGAGCTACTGATTTTGTTTGGCAAGCCACTGCGCGCCGTAGCGGTTGCATTCGTCTATAACGATCGGAGTCACAAAGGAGTTTACACATTCCAGGCTCCCGATACACGGCAAAAATGCGCCGCCCGGGGCGTATGTGTCTATAGCCCTTCGCACCTCGGCGCGGATCTCATCCTCAGTCGCCTCTTCCCGATCTATTACCGCCTGCTCGATACCTCCCATCAAAAGCAGTTTACCCTTCGTGTTTTCCCGAATTTTAATAATATCGTTAGTGGGGAGAACTCCCTGCCACATATCGACGCCGAGATCGACAAGATCGGTTTCTATGCCCTGGCAATAGCAGTCTGCGTGATGCTGAACCATCACGCCGCGCTTTTTGATATATCCGTACAGGCGTTCATAATGCGGCTTTAAAAGCTCACGGAATTTAGCGGGAGAGAAGAACAGACTCGTCTTGGAACCCCAGTCATCGTGAGAATGAATGATGTCGGGATGAAGATTGTCAATGATCTGCTCGCAGGCCTTCAGCTTCCAGTCCGTATATGCTCCGAAAAGTTCATTCATCGCCTCCGGTTCTTCATACATATTAACCAGCGTGTCTTCAAAAGTCATAAGGCAGTGCGCGCGTTCAAACAGTCCCCGGAAGGTCGGAACCATGACCATCGTTGTGTCCCTGTCCATGCCGTCGATTGTCTTTTTCGCGTCGCTCCAGTCGAGCTCGGGTATATCCGGGAAATTGACATAGTCGCGCCAGCGCGTGATATCCTTAATCACCTTGTTGCTGTCATTTACCATGGGAATTATGCCGGGATCGCCGGGCAGATAGCGATGTACTACGCCCCAGTGATCGACTACGGATTCACCGGACAAATAAAGGATGTCCCATATTGATATAGGGTCAACCACAACGTGAAACTGGCTTTTCGGGAAAGCCTCAAAGGCATAACCCATCCATTTGATCGGCTTTTCGTTTCGCAGCGCGGACAGAAACATTTCTTTTACGTTCATTTCTAGCATACCTCCCTTATGTTTAATCGATATTTACATTACCGTGCGTTGCAGAACATATATGGCCGCTGATCATACGTTGAGTTTTAGTAAAAAATATCTTACATCTATCGGGCATTATGTTCAAGGACTATTTGATCTTTTTTCGCTGCGCCGGTACTAATACGCGCCTGACGCGGCAGGCCGTAAAATTTATTCGGCGCAGTCCTTATTCACTGTCTGTTCCCCGTCGGCTCTCCTTTTGCTTTTCTCATAGTATTTCCACGATAATTTAAGAACCAGCATAGCCGCGCATAACGGTATTACCATAGCTAAATACGTAACAGAGTAACTGCCTGCCAGCGAATAAATAACCCCGCCGATGAGAGGGCCTGCAAATAAACCCAGATCCATACCCACATATATCGTATTGCTGGCCACCGCCCGCTTAACCGGCGCTACAGACTGCATGCACATTGTCTGTATCGCGGGCTGCGCGGTGCCGTAACCGACAGCCGCAACGAAGGCGGCGCATAAAAGCGAGGCAAGAGAGCGGCTTATGCCTACGAAAACAAACGACAGCGCAAATATAACCGAACCGATAAATATCAGTTTGAAAGCGCCGTATTTATCAATCATCCGCCCGCTCAGAGGTCTTGCGGCCAGGAGCACAACCGCGTATACGGTAAAAAAAGAACCGATTCCGGCAACGCCCAGTTCCTTTGCGTACGGATACATATAAGCGCTGAACATGGAATGTGCCGTTGACACAAACAGGATAATAAGTGCGGGAGGAAGCGCGGGTACCGCCACGATATTTTTGTACCAGACTCCTATATCCGCGAGCTCCGCTTTTGTTTTTTTCGGTATACATATCAGTAAGCTCGGGATTACCGCTATACCGAGACATAATGAGGCGAAAAGGAAAACAAGCAAAAATCCGAAGCTCTCGCCTTTCAAAGCCGTTCCCGAGTCTTTCAGCCATATGCCGATTGACGGCCCGAGAGCCGAGGAAATCGCCATGGCCACACCATAGAACCCGAGCCCCGAGCCGAGCTTTTCCGGGGGCAGGCTGTCGCTTGCGACAGTCATCGCGAGAGGCCCGATTATACTGAACTGCATCCCGGTGAGAATGCGAAAAACCACAAAAAGTCCGACACTTCTTGTAAAAGCGTATCCCAAATTCGCCAGCATACCCAGAGCAAACGCCAAAATCATCAGGTTTCGCTTATCAAACCTTGTTGTCACCGGTCCCGCAACCGGACGCATTAAAAACGACACTCCGAAATACATGCCGGTGAGCGCGCCTACAAGCACAGCGCCGGCACCCAGGAAATCGGCAAATGTGGAAACAAGGGTATTAACCGATGAATTGGAAAAGCCAAGGAACATATTGGCAAGCAATACGCATATAAAATTTTTATTCCAAATGGTCGCCGTCCCTGTTTTTCCCTTCATACCGCATCACCCTTGCATAGCAATCAATGTATTCTAACATTATCCCGGTAACCGGTCAATCCTGCTCTAAAGGGTATTCCTGCCCGATTTCGGGCAATATCATGAGCGGAATAATTTTTTAATGCAAATCACGGAGAAAAATGCTATAGTATGCTATAGTATTTAATCATGATTAATCAATTAATCAGCACTAAAATGTGATAGGGGGATACGTATGAAAGATCTGAAAAACAAAACCGCGTTTATTACGGGCGCAGCGAGCGGTCTGGGATTAGGTATTGCCAAAGCCTGTGCAAAAGAGGGCATGAATATTATCATCGCCGATTTCCGCCAGGAAGCCATCGACGAGGTCCTGCCTCTTTTCAAAGAAAACGGCTGGCCCGTTCACGGTATACGTCTTGACGTTACCGATCGCGAAGCTTATGTGAGGGCGGCGGACGAAGCCGAGGCAGTTTTCGGAAATATTCATTTACTGGTAAACAACGCCGGAATCGGCCATACCGAGGGAAAGATCTGGGAGACCGGCTATGAAGACATTGACTTTTTTATCAACATCAATTATACGAGCATACTGAATGGTATTAAAACAATCCTGCCGCGGATCCTCAAACACGGCGAGGGCGGCCACGTAGTAAGCACTTCGTCAAAGAACGGCCTGATTCCTCTGAGCGGAATGGTGCTTTACAATTCTACGAAGCGTGCCGTTATGGCAATAATGGAAACTCTGGCGATCGACCTTGAGGGCACGGGAGTAGGAGCCAGCGTATTCTGCCCGGGCCCGTTCCAGACAAACCTCGGAAAAACAACGGACGAGCTTCGCAAAAAGCATCTGGGTTCTCCGTATCCTCCCGCCGATATGTCAAGAATGAGGAAAATGCGCGAAAATATGCCGAAATTCGAGCCCGGCTCGCTTGAGCGGTCGCCCGATGAGGCCGGTGAGCGCGTTGTTCGCGGCATAAAGCGCGGAGACCTGTTCATACTTACGCACGCGGAATGGAAAAAGGGATGGGAAGCCCACGCCGCCGCTGTCACAAGAGCGTTCCCCGACGAAGTGCCAAACGAAGTCTTTATGCAGGTTTTCAGCCGCAATGTAGCCAACCCCATCTACGACACGCAGACACAGGTGCCCGCATTTAAGAAATAACCCGGGGTTCAGCTTAATAAACGCGCAGGTATGCCCTCTTCCGGATAAAGGGAGAGGGCATCGCTTTATCCGTACCGCGAATCAGCGGCCGGATTATATCACAGTGCTTTTTTAACCATCGCCAAATATTCACGGATCCCGTTCTCCTCGTCTTGTCTGTAGGTGAAGCCAAAGTGATCGGCCACCTTCAGCGCCAGCGTGTGAAACAAATCGCACATCACGTCAAGTGCCTTCCGGATATCAGAATATTCACCGCCTGAAAAGGTGGCGGTATACCGGTTATAAAGCTGCGGGGGAAGATATTTTTTAAAGTATTTCCCGTTCTTGCCGACGGAAATATCAAATCCGTGCCGCGTGCCGATATAATAGCCGATCATATCGTGTAATTCTTTCCGGACCACACAGTTGAGCATGTGCATAACATAAGGAAGCTCGTCTCGCGCGATACCTTTCGCCGCATTGTTCAGGCACCACCAGAAGTTATTGCAGCAGGAATAATAAAAGAGGGGCGTCGGCGGCCTGATGTGCCAGCACGCGTCACTCGGAGCGGGCAAAACCGGCAGGAACCCGCTGCCGTTGTCTTTGTCGAGCAAAATAACGGCGGGCTCGCCGTTATCGATATACTTTGAAAACCGAAAGCTCAGGTCTATTCGTATTCCGTCCGGGAAAAGCATTAAATAAACGAAGCTTCCGTCTCCGGCCGGATCGCGCATCGCTTCCGGCATCTGCATGATCAGAGGATTGCCGAAACGGGAAATGACCCATTCGGGATTGTTATAGAACGGGGACATATCGCTGACAAAGAAAATAATATCGTAGTCCTGATATATATCCTCGGGAACGGCGGGATTTGCGCGCGATCCGACCAGCAGCACCGCCCGGATACGATCATCCGCATGTGCCGCGCCGATAATCAAATCTGTTATTTCTTTCTTGCCGCGCACGGGACTTCCACTCTCCTTAATAAATACCGACAAACAAAAGCCTTACAAACCGCGTCCGCACAGCAGGTCATCCATACCGCTGCCGGCCGTTTTCCCTTATCCAGCGCACCGACTCACTTAATCCCGATACTGTTTTTGTTTCCAGCACTACCCTGCAGTTATGCCTGTCCGCCAGATGCAAATACTTCGTCAGCTCCAATGCGCCGGTTCCGAGCGGCAGATGAGAGCGGTGTCCCACAGCGTCGTGTAAGTGCATATGAAACAGTTTATCGGCCCGTTTTTGAATAAACGCTTCGTCCGCGCCGTCGGAAAAAGCATTATGCCCCGTATCGAATGTCAGAGCAAAAGCGTCGCTGCCGATTAGGAGATCCGTGCTTTTCGATATATGCGTAAGCGACCAGTACCCGTCGGCGTTTTCAATGCATATTTTTATATCCGCTCCGTTTATCGCCTTCTGGCAAATATCACGGAAGTCAGCGACTTTTGACATATAGTTTTCCGAATATTCATCGAATAAAAAGACCTTCCTATCCGGCAGAGTGAAATACACTCCCTTTGAAAGATGCATATTTAAAACCGGAATGCGAAGACGCTTCGCCAGATCAATTGTCCGTAAAACCGTTTCCTTGTACGCATCGGCCACTAAATCGTTAAAATCAAAGGGGTTTAGGTTCTCATCAAAATGCACGGTATAATAAAGCCCGAATCGCTCCGCGACTTCGGCAAATACCCCGGCGTCAATCCTGTCTGCCTGGTACTCCGGCAGATTCATGTTGAGCTCTATAAACCGCAGGCCGAGTTCTTTGCACAGCGCGGCGCAGGCCTCAAGATTTTTCAGTTCCGCTAAGCTTGGCATACCGAAATCCATACCGCACCGCCCTTTCTTTTGTATCCGTGATTTACGCCGCGTGTAAAAGCGGGAGGCATGCGGCGAAAGCCGCGCGCCTTGCCGATATCGGAAATAACCGAGGCGGCCGACGATCCGTCTGCTATCGGGCATCCCGACGCTTCGGGGAATCCCCGGGCTTATTAAAGTACATCGCACCTAAGCGGATCGCGCCCGTCGGGCAGACTCTGACGCAGTCGCCGCAGCGGATGCATTCGCCGCTGTTCGGATTTACAGAGGGGTCGATATCCGATTTGCAGGCCCGCGCGCAGGCGCCGCATAGCGTGCATTTGTCCTCCTCCGATTTTATTCCGAATACGGATACCCGGTTAAAAAGCGCGTATACAGCTCCGAGCGGGCAGACGAACCTGCAAAACGGCCGGTATATAAATACGGAAAGCACAATCGCGGCAGCAAGCACAAGAAGCTTCCACGAAAAAAGCCGGCCGATGCTCTGATACAAACTCTCGTTTAGCAACACCAGCGGCACTCCCGCTTCGAGCGTCCCCGCGGGACAGATATATTTGCAGAAAGCCGGTACGGTTACACCGTCCCTTATGAAAAAATAAGCGGGCAGCAGCAGCACAAAAACCGCGAGAACGACGTACTTGATATATTTGAGCACTCCGAAAGCGCGCTTTTTTCGAAGCTTGGGGGAAGGGATCTTGTGCAGGAGTTCCTGCAAAAAACCGAACGGGCAAGCCCAGCCGCAGATAAAGCGTCCGAAAATCGATCCCGTAAGTATCAGAAATCCTATCACATAAAAGCTGATCCCGTTACGGACGGCACCGACAGACGACTGCAGCGCACCGACCGGGCAGGAGCCGACGGCGCCGGGGCATGAATAGCAGTTAAGCCCGGGTACGCAGACAGACTTCAGCCTGCCCTTATAAATACCGCCGGCGAAAAATCCCTTTATGTTTATATTATATATCAGTGCGGTCAGCAGCTGAACCAATCTTCTAGCCAATTCCGATACACTCCAGGCATATATAGACCGCCTTGCGCATTACCGAGGACGGCTCCCCGCTTACGATTCCCGCAAACAGCATAAGCGCGCCTGCGCACATGAGAATGATTGTGAAAAATACCCTTCGTGATCGCATCATTGTTTCATAGCCTTCCGAACCGCTTCAAGGAAACGTTCATAATCCGATGCCCCGCCGAAGAATTCAACGATCGTTCCGTCGGCGTCGAGAATAAATGTTTGTGGGATATATTCGATGTCATAATCCGAAAACAGCGCGCCGTCCGGGGAATACGCGAACGGAAGCGAATATCCGTTGCCTTCCGCGAAAGCCTGCGCCGCAGCGGAGTCCTCGCCGATATCGACTATGATAAACGTCACCTCATCGCCGAGCTCGCCGTAAAGGCGGTTGATATCGGGCATCTCATATACGCAGGGGCCGCACCATGTGGCAAAAAGATTTATGAATACCGGTTTCCCGGTGTTTTCCGACAGGGTGAAGGTCCCTCCCTCAACTGTCGGCACGTAAAAGACGGGCAATGATTCTCCGATGCCGAAGCCTCTTTCAACGATCGCTGTCGGCTCCGGCCGCGCGGTACCCGCGGGCTGCTCATCTGCCGAAGGGCGCGCGCTCGGGCTGTCCTGAGCGTCTTCTTTCGCCGTTATCTCGCACGCGGCGCAAAAGAGCATTAAAACGGCAATAAAAAAGGCGAGAACACCGTATTTTCCAGGCATGTTAAACCTCCCAAGCTGTATGTGCAGGCACTATATCATCTGCCGAAAAACCTGTCAATAAATCCGTTCCCCCCCTACTACTTTACACCGGTTTTCTCATGTAGTCCTTGATAGTCCGTGCCGGCAGTATTATGATATGTAATAAACAGTAAACAGCCTGCCGGTCAGGCGCACGCGGCTATACGCCGCATGTTAGACAGAAACTAAATTTAAGGAGGTCAATATGGAGACAACAGTCGATATTAACAGGGTGCACCCGGAGCTGCGGAAAGGGCTGAGCATGATGCCCGCCGGAGTTTTCACAAAAGAAGGGCTTCCGACGATGCGAAAAGCGATGGGCCAGATGATGATACAAGCGGCGGCTCCCGATCCTTCGGTCAATGTCTATAACAAAACCGTACCCGGGCCCGAGGGATCACCGGACGTACGGATTCGCATCTACGAACCGGTCGTCAAGTCCGGGAAACGACCGGGCATACTATACATACACGGGGGCGGATATATAGTGGGAAGCCCCGAGATGACCGATTTTACCTGCATACATATGGTACAGGAGATCGGCTGCGTTGTTGTTTCCGTTGATTACAGACTCTCGCCCGAAACGACTTATCCGGGGCCGCTCGAGGACTGTTACGCCGCGCTGCGCTGGTTTGCCTCAAGCGCGGAAGAAACAGGAGTTGACGCTGACCGCATCGCTGTTGCCGGAGGCAGCGCCGGAGGCGGGCTCGCCGCCGCGCTGGCTCTTCTGGCCAGAGATCGCAAAGGCCCCGCGATCGCATTCCAGGCACCGCTTTATCCGATGCTCGACGACAGAAACATAACCCCGTCCAGCTATGAATTTACGGACAAAAGATTCTGGAACAGAACTAAGAATGAATTCGGCTGGGAAATGTACCTGGGCGAGCTGTATAAGGGCGATGTTCCCGAATATGCGGCCCCTGCCCGCGCCGCCGATCTTTCGGGTCTGCCCCCGACTTTTACTCTGGTAGGAGAGCTCGATCTTTTCCGGGATGAGACAATCGAGTATTGTTCTCGTCTTCTCAGGGCCGGTGTGCCTGTCGAGCTGCACATCTATCCCGGCTGTTATCACGGTTTTGATATGAACCTGAACAACGAAATCGGACGCCGGGCTGAAAACGAAATTATTCAGGCTCTCAAGCGCGCGCTGACGGGCTGAAGATTTTTTACCTGCGCGCGCGGGGGAAAAAAAGCAGCAGACACGTTTTATTGCGTATCTGCTGCTTGCTGTTTAACCGATCTTCCCCGGAAGAGGAATGTGATCCAGCGAAATCAGAGGTATTCCCTTATACTCTTCTCTTCTTATGCCTTCGGTAAGCACGCAGGCTATAACGGAGATTTCGATGTCTATTTCCTTTGCCATTTCCAATACGGCGTCAATCGTGCCGCCGGTAGAGACTACGTCGTCTATAAAACACAGCTTTTTTCCCCGGAATCGGCCGTATTTTTCTTTTCCTATCCAGAGCTCCTGGCGCTCCTGCGTAGTTATTGACTGAACCGAGATGTGCCTGGGTTCACTCATAAAGCCCTTATAGCTCTTGCGAAGCTCCAGGTAATATTTGTACGGATCCGCGATTGCCTGCGTAAGCCCCGACGATTTGGTCTGCACCGTTATAAACGAACTGAAATCGCGGCCCGCCAGTTTTTCGGACAGAGATCGGGCAGCCACCCTGTTCCACTCGGCTTCGCCCGTCATATCAAACGAGTATATGAAAAACCCGCCGCCTATGTCCGTGAGCGGCAAACCGATTTCATACCCGGGTCCGAGCCGCACCGTCCACTGCTCGGGCCATTTATTATTACTCACGTCAGCCTCCTAAACAAGACCTACATAAGCCCCGAGATACCTCACCAATACGCCGACGACCATGCCGAGGAAGGGGTTTTTGGACCAGGCCGTAACGCCCAGAGCAATATAGCCGCTGACCGAATTTTCGGACTGCGTCACCGCGGAGAGATTCGGCACAAATGTAAGCGCGATTCCAATGACCAGAAGGAATCCCGAAATGCTTTGCGCAGGAAGGTATTTTCCGAGCTTACCGATAAGTCCGACGAGCAGGAGAATACCGGTTATAAACATAAAGACAATGCCGCAGGCAACCGGCCAGGGGGCGCCGGCGGTACCGGAAATGATCGCCTCGATGGGAGGGCCTCCGAACACGGCGCTCGGGAAGTCCGCCAGTGAATTTATTATCGACAGATGATCGACGTTCTGGGTTGTATTCGCGATGCTCGCCGTTATATTTCCGAAAGAAATATTAGCGCCTATGTTGAGCATTACAAGACTGAGCGCGCCGAATATGACGGTAAGATTAAAGGCGGGTTTGATAAACTTGAAATCGCTCCAGTATTCCTTTTTCCAAAACCGCCATTCGCTGCTCATCTTATACTGCTCCCGCCCTTCCTCCATCACCTCGGAGAGGTTAACGCGGCGCTTCTGGATAAACAGATAGTCTGCCGTAGACAGAACGACCGAGATGAAAATAGTCCATACGACCTTATTGGCGCTGTTTTGAAAAATCGCATAAGCCGCAATAGCCGTTATAACGGATATAAGAGTCGTGCGCTTCTCCTGGCCGTACATGTCCCAGGAAACTCCCGCGAGAATCAGGCCTACGCCGCTCATCATACCGGATACGATAGCCGGACCGGCAAAATCCGCGATTTTCGAAACCCCGCCGAAAGCGGCGAGTATTATCATAATAACGGCGGCAAGGAGGATGGAGCTGACATTGTTTCTGAGGTTTTTCTTAATGCTCGCGACCGTTATGGTTTCGGCCTGGGACGAGATCGGCGTTACCGAGCCGGTAAAAAGATTTCCGAATGCCCCGATTAGATACGCAAACCCCGCGGGTTTGAGCGCGAATCCCCGGGCTTCGGCATAAAGAAGCTGCGGAATACCGTTGATGATTACGGCGATTACGGCCAGAATAAACGGACCGAGTGAACTTAGAAATTCCACGTTATAACACCCTTCTTTATTAAAATATCTTTATTAAAAATATATAAGAGACCGTGATAATCCCCGCTGCGTCGGCTTTTCGTACTTCGTCTTAAGATTATTTCGGCATATAAAGCAGGGATTCTTCGAAGATAACAGTCTGTCGCAGCGCCGACCGATACGAAATTATCAGCACAGACGGTATATACATGTAAAAATACCGTCTGTGCCGGCAATCGTGTTATTCGGCCGTGAGCGCGTTTTAGCTTGGTTTTACAGTATTACTCCGATACCGGAGCGCCCTTTTTGCCGATGCTCAGGAGCAGGTTTATAACAATACCGAATATCGCCGCGCCCGCGATGCAGGGAACGTTGATACCGAAGAAAGGTATACTTCCGCCGAAGGCATACTGACCGCCGACGCCGATGACTATTATGGTAGCTATGACGGCGATGTTCTTTGCGCTGAACATGTCCACCTTCTTGTCTATCATTATCGCGATTCCCTGAGCGGCAATAGCTCCGAACAGGTACATCTCAAGGCCGCCGATAACCGCTGTCGGGATGCCGTATATAACCTGAATGAGAGGAGTGAAGCATGAGACAAGCATGGCGATGATTGCGGCGGCTATCATAACCGGTATCGAAAATACCTTGGTTATAGCCATGGTACTGATGTTTTCCCCGTAGTTGGTGCCGGCCGGTCCTCCGATAACGCCCGTTATCATATCGCACAGGCCGTCGCCGATAAGGTTGCGGTGAAGCAGATTTGCAAGGCCGAAATCGCCTCTGCCCTTTTTCTCGGAAAGATCGTTGACATATACGTCAAGCTGATATATATGCGCGGTGGATTCCGGAATGGTCGCGATGGCAATAGGCATTATAGCGGCAACAGCGACCCAGGAGACTTTGGGCATAGAAAACGCAGGCAAAGCGAATATGCTGCCCTCGCCGAGCTTCCAGGCCGAGGCGGCGAGCGCTTCGGGCGGAAGAGCGCGGAAAAGATTGTAGTCGGCGCCCCCGACCCAATATATGACAGCGGCTGCGAGGCAGCCTACGGCAGCGCCCAGAAGAAGCGGCAGCTGACCGAGGAAGCCCTTGAGATACTTGGAGAAGAAGATTGTCGACAGGAGAGTCACAAGCGAAACGACCCAGACCCAGCCCGAACCCAGCGCGTAATTCGCCGGAGCTGTGAAAACCGGCGCCGCGTCTGACAGCGCGTTTCCTGCAAGCGTCAGACCGATGACCATTGCTATTGAGCCCGTGATCGTTGCGGGCAGGATCTTCTCGATCACGTTTCGGCCCGCGAACTTAACAATGACGCCCGCCGCAATGGAAACAAGACCCGAAGCGATGATGCCGAACTGGGCGATCTTAATGGCTTCGACCGGAAGAATGCCGTTTATCTTTGCGTAGCCCTGAGCCGCTACAAGTCCCGCGATCGCGGACAGATACGAGAAACTTGAGCCGTAATACATGGGTATCTTTTTGCCCGTTATGAATACGAAGCAGATGGTTGCCAGACCGCTGGCGAAGATTGTTGTTGACACCTGAAAGCCGGTGATCAGCGCTACCGTTATGGTAGCGGGGAACATTACGATGACCTGCTGGATCGCATAGAGCAGCAGCTTCCAGAAAGTCGGTCGTTCATCCGGCAGGTATCCCAGGACAGCCTCATTTTGCTTTCTCATTTTTTCTCCTTCATTCCACATATATTATTTTTCATGAATGGACACATTTGTTTCCCCGTCTTGCTCCGATAAATGAACCACTATCACTTCATTCATGGAGGAGGGGATGTTTTTCCCGACATATGTCGCTTTTATCGGCAGCTCGGTATGCCCCCTGTCAACAAGCACCGCCAGCTGTATCCTCGCGGGACGGCCGAGTTTCATGACAGCGTCCAAAGCCGCTCGGGCGGTCCTGCCGGTGAAAATTACATCATCAACAAGGACCACTGTTTTACCGACGACGGAAAACGGCACATTTGACCCGCTCACGACCGAATCTTCCGCAATCGTCGTAAGGTCATCCCGGTAGAGCGTGATATCCAGCTCGCCGACTTCGATGTCCGCGCCCGCGATAGTTTTGATGTTATCGGCTATCCTGCGAGCCAGAGGAACTCCTCGTGTTTTTATCCCGATAAGACACAAGCCGTCAGCGCCGTGGTTCTTTTCGATTATCTGATGAGATATCCGTATAAGCGCTCTTTCAATGTCGTCCCCGCTCATAACCCGGACTTTAAATTTCATGTCCGTGTACCCCTCTTACAGTTGTTTGCGCGCACAAAAAAACCTTGTCCGGATCGGCGGACAAGGTTAAAAAGCTACTGCGTTATACAGCATTGAATTAACAAACCTTGCCGGCATCTCTGTACCGTATTTAAAGATTCTGTTTATTATAATAACTCAAAAAATCGTAAAAGCAAGAATTATTTCGACAAAATCGAATTAAATTATTTCACACGGCACGCCGGGCGGCCGATGCCCGCTCGAACAGCAAACGCGTCTTGTCGGGTTGAGCTTAAGTTAAGTCCGTTATCAAACGCGCTGCGAGCCGGGCAAGCTTAAAAAGCTCGTCACAATCGGTATACTCGGCGGTTGAATGCACATTGTTCATGGCGCTCGCCGGAACTATGCCGCATATACCCCGCTCGGCCAATACGTTATTATCGCTTCCTCCGAAAGTTGAAACAAGCTCAAAAGGAAGTTCAAGCGCCCGGCACGCGCTTTCAAAGCGTCTGACAACCGGGTGGTCGACCGGCGTCGAGTACGCGGTGCAGCATATGCTCAGCCTGAACTCGACCGCGGCACCCGCCTGTGCGGCAAAAAGCTCAAACCGTTCTCTGACCGTCTGCGCAAGAGCCATAGCTCCCGAATGCGTAAAACCGCGGATCTCTCCTCTTATCACGCATTTGTCGGGCACGATATTCGTGGCGGTCCCGCCTTCAATACGGCCGATATTCAGTGTCGTTTCACCGTCATTCTGTCCCATTTTCAGGCTGTCTATCGCCTTAGCGGCGGCGGCTATCGCGTGGATGCCCTCCCCGGGAGCAAAACCCGCGTGGGAGGCTTTCCCATAAACCGCGATTTCAAAAGCCAGAATGCTCGGTGCCTTATACGCTGCCGTACCCACCTGCCCGGCCAGATCAAGGACATACGCCTCCTTCGAGCGTACATTCGAATAGTCGAAAACAGCGGCGCCCTTTCCGTAGGCTTCCTCGGCAACCGTAAACAGCACTTCAACCGGTCGATGCGGGATACTGTTTTCGATGACAGCGGTCAGCGCTTCAAGGATAGCGGCTATGCCGGCGAAGTCGTCCGCCCCCAGCACGGCGGGACTCCCGCTTCTTATGATTCCGTTTTCCTCAATGACCGCCAGCTTTCCCGATGAAGGTTCAACGGTGTCCATATGAGCGCAGAGCAATATCGGTTCAGCCGGGGCATTGCCGTCAAGAAAGCCGTATATATTCCCGCAGCTGCCGTCAACGAGAGAGGCTGCTCCGTCTTCGCGGAAAGACAGGCCCAGACGGGAGAGGCGTTCTTTTATATAATCACCCATCCTCCTTTCTCCGAAGGACGGGCTGTCTATGGATACCATCCGCATAAAGTCATTTATAAGCCGCGTTTTATTAATCATCAATATCCCCTTCTGCGCTCGTTCGTATGTATGTCAGACCGGCCGCTCCGCTGTGTAACTATTCCCCTGTATGCTCTCCTTTTTCGATCAGCTTACGGTAATTATCGATAAGCTCTATAAATTTTCCGGCTTCTCCCCCGGTATCCGGGTGATACTTCTTCGCAAGACTCCGAAACTGCTTTTTCACCTGCTCCGCATCGGCATCGGCGGGAAGATCCATACGGCGAAGCAGGGCCGGGTCAAAGGCCTGCCGGTTCAGCAGACCGTTTTCCCGGTAATATTCAAAATACACCGCGCAGAAAAAGAGGCTTACCGCCTGTCTGAACTCTTCTCTGTCCATACATAACAGGCGTTCGAGCGTATATCCGGGGCCTTTTTCGCTGCCGGTTCCGAAAAAACCGTTCCACACGATATATGCTCCTTTCGGCGCTTCTTCGCTGCCGAATCGGATGCGGAGCTCCGACTTTTTCAAATCGCGTATTTTACGTTTCATATCGTTCAAGCGGGAATCCACAGTACGTTCCCCCTCCGCAGGCCCGGGGCCGCTTTTTCATAATATTCTATCACAAAGCCGATATTTATCAACGCTTACGGCCGCGCGGGGGACGCAAAATGCGATGCGTACGGATAAACGCGATTGCGGGAGGGCTTGTCTGCGGGCACACTGTCCGCCCCTCGACAAAAAGAACATGAGGATATGTCCATCCCGACGTATATGCCGCGGGATGGACATATTGACAGCGACGTATTATTGCGCTGCGTTAACCTGCACGCTGAAGTCAGTCGTCTTTGTATTTGACCCTTCGGTATAGCTCACGGTAACCGTTATCGTGCCCTCGGTATCGAGTACACTGCCTTCGGCGGGAGCAGTCGTGTATCCGGTTACGACCGAAGCAGATAAGTCGCTGTAGGACGCAGTTATTTCCAGGCCGTTCAGGTCAAGTGCTTGTCCTGCTTCATAAACGGTTTTGTTCGGTCCGCCCGTAACCGCTATTGATTCAAGGACGGGTTCCGCTTCAAATTCGGCGGTGATCAGGACATCCTCTTCAGGCATGGTGAATGTTGTTCCCGATATCCCGATATCGTTGTATTTAAGCGTACCGGCCTTAAGGCGCATGCCCGCGTCGGGTGTTACGGTTAAAGTGATAAGCGTGCCGGGCCGTGCCGAGGAAGGGTCGGCTGTGATCGTTCCGCCGTTTAGGGTGCCTATCGTCACCGTATAAGCCGGCAGCGATACATTGTATATGAGTTTACATACCTCGGCGCGCGTAACCGCTTTTTGCGGCTGAAAATATTCTTCATCATACAATCCCTCAAATACCCCGGCGTTTATGCATGAGGATATCCCGTCGCGTGCCCATTCGGAGATTAGCGCATAATCCGAATACTGTTTATATGCCTCCGGGTCGGCAGCGCCGAGGAGAAGAGTCCGCATTATTATGACTGCGAGCTGCTCGCGAGTGATAATCGATTCCGGCGAAAACATCGTGTCGCTTATACCCCTGAGTACCCCAAGGCTGTTCATCACGATGACGGCATTGTCATAATATTTCTTTAAACCGGTAATATCCTTAAAGCGGTGATTTATATCTTTTATATTGCGGTATCGACACCATATAACGGCTAATTGCGCGCGCGAAAGGCTCGCCTCGGGCATGAAAGCGTTTGTTCCCGTCCCCTTTACGATACCTTTCGCCTCGCAGTAATCAATGGCCGCTCTGTAAATGTGGGTTTCGGGTACATCGCCGAACACCGCATCCGCCGCAGTCGTGACCGATAAAGTCAGCACGATTGCCAGTACAGCGGCAAATAACTTCTTTATTTTCATCTTTATTCCTTTCTTCGCTTAAAAAACGTTTGTTAACGGCCCGCTCCATATATGACAAGCGCTGCCGATTATCGAATCCTTTGTATTTTTCGCAATAATCCGCTTCTTTGCCATGTAAATAAGTGTAGCTGCACTAAATAACACATATTTATCCAAATTTTTCAAGCCGGTCGGCAATAGGAAGGGCCGCCACCCAATAATATTGAGGCGGCGGCCGTTTGGCTGAGGCTATATTTCGATAACGGGGCTATATGGCGGTGCCGCCCGCGATACGGGCGGAGAGAAAAAAATCATACCCTTTTATTCTTTTTAAGCCACTCAAAAGTATCGGACAGAGTCTTTCGTATATCGGTCGTTTTGTAGCCCAGCTCAGCGGTTGCTTTTGCATGCGAGAAATTGGCGTTGGAGCCTAAAGTATACAGCGAATAGGGCGTGAAAAGCGGCGGCTGCCTGCGAAGTTTATAGTACATCTCGGCCAGCGGCGCGGTCAGCTTGGCAAACCATAGCGGAAGATACGTTTTTATCGCCCTCAGGCCCGTTATCTCATGAAGAAGGTTAAGAAGTTCTCTTACCGTGAGATACCTGTTTGATAATATATAGCACTCACCTGCACGGCCTTTTTCGCAGCAGGAGATAATACCCTGCGCGACGTCTCTGACATCGACGAAATCATATCCGCCGTTGACCGCCGCGGTAAGTCTTTTGCGGCAGAAGTCGGTTACGAGCGTGGTAAGATGGCCCCGTCCGCTGTCATAGGGGCCGGAAATTCCCGACGGATGAACAACGCTTGCGTTAAGTCCTCTTTTAACGGCATCCAGCACATAGGCGGTAGCCTCTGTTTTCGTCTTCGCGTACTGTCCCATAACCGAACCCGGATCAAATTCAGTCACTTCCGTTATGCACTCGCCGTCCGGCTTTTCGGGTATAGCGTGTACGGAGCTGACATAGACCAATCTGGATACGTTATTTTCCAGACACATATCCACGATGTTTTTCGTGCCCGTCACGTTTACGTCATATACGTTCTTATTATATCCGGTGGCTATTGACACAACTCCCGCGCAGTGAATAACCACCAGTTCGTCACCCCCGGGATTACCGAAAAAATCATTCAGACCGGCTTTGTCGCAGACATCGCCGCGAAAAATCTCCATTTCGGCGTCCGGCAAACACTTTTCCTCCGGCAGCACGAGCGCGCGTATCCGTTCTCCCCGCTCACAGAGAGTGCGGACAACGGTACTTCCCAGATGACCGGCCGCCCCGGTGACTAAATACAGCTTTCCCATTGTTCCTCCCTTCATATCGTCATACGCTCAAAGCAGCGCCCTGAGCAGCAGTCTAAAACCTTTCGGAGCACCGGAGGCATCCCCCGGCGTCTCATATTCTTTCCTTTTATAAGCCGAATATATCACACCCCGCGGCTTAATTCATTGCTTATGTATGAACACTTTCGCCCGCTCCGCGACGCTCGGAAAAGACCCGTCGGGGAACCTGTCGAACCGGCCGATATTATCGCATAAACTTCTTGTTGACTCCATAATAGAAAAGTTGTATACCAATCGTGACAATGACGAACACGTCATATTTTAAACATGAAAGCGGTGTTATTTTAATGGAAGAACGGTCTGATGACGTCCCGCTCCAGCCTCCTGCCCCGACGACAATCGGCATCTCCTATAACTTAAAAAAAGGAGTATCTTCGGATATTCCGGACATTGAAGCAGAATACGACAATATCGATACCGTGTATGCCATACGGGACGCTTTGGAAGCCGTCGGATTTAAAACACTTCTTCTGGAAGCCGACGAAACGCTGCCGGAAAAGCTGAAAAACTCGCGGGTGGACATGGTATTCAATATCGCGGAAGGCTCTTACGGCCGCGGAAGAGAGGCTCAGGTGCCCGCCCTGCTGAATTTTTTCGGAATACCGTTCACGGGCTCGGACGAGACAACGCTGTGCCTTGCTTTGGATAAGGCTCTGACAAAGCGGCTGCTTGCCGCATACCGCGTAAGAACTCCGAAATACAGAGTGCTCGACGGGCACTCGGCCGCCGGTGCGGACGGTTTGCGTTTTCCCGTTATCATAAAGCCGAACACCGAGGGCTCCAGCAAGGGAATCTCGGATATCAGCATCGCCGAGGACAAAAAACAGTTCAAGGCGCTTGTGTCAAGAACCGCCGAGCTGTATCGGGGAACCGTCCTTGCCGAAGAGTACATAGGCGGCAGAGAATTCACCGTCGGTTTGCTCGGCAACGGGTTTGATGTCCGCGTTTTCGCGCCGATGGAAATTATATTCAAGCGCGATACGCAAAAAAATTACCGCGTTTACGATTACGGCGTTAAGCAGGATTACAAAAACTATATCGACTACCGCTGCCCGGCCGAGCTTACCCAAGCTGCCGAGCGCGAGATGAAACAGACCGCGCTTCGCATTTTTAACGCGCTCGGCTGTCGTGACTGCGCCCGCGTTGATTTCAGAATGGCCGACGACGGCCTTATTTACTTCATCGAAATAAATCCGCTTCCGGGGCTTGCTCCGGGCTACAGTGATTACCCGATGCTAGCGGAGTTTTCCGGAATATCATACGGAGAACTCATTGTCGGCATCCTCCGCGCCGCGGCGATACGCTGCGGCCTCGCCTTAAGGCCGGAGGCGGAAGCTTGATAAACGGCTCTGATTACACCGCCCGATACCCTAACTGGAATGATTGGAAATGGCAGCTGGCAAACCGCATTACCTCCGTTGATAAGCTTTCAAAGCTGCTGCGCCTTTCCGAACCGGAAAAGGCGGATATACACAAATGCCTTGAACATTTCAGGATGGCGATTACCCCTTACTACGCATCGCTTATTCGTCCCGGAGATCCCGAAGATCCCGTGAGGATGCAATGCGTGCCTTCCATTGAGGAGACCTTTTCCTGTACCGACGACATGACGGATCCGCTCTGCGAGGAGCGCGACAGCCCCGTCGCGCATATCGTGCACCGCTACCCGGATCGTGTGCTGTTTCTGGTTACGTTAAAGTGCTCGACATACTGCCGTCATTGCACGCGGCGGCGCGTTGTCGGGGAGGAGGATAGGGTAATATCCGAAAAGGAGCTTCGCTCCGCTCTCGGATACATCCGCGGCCACACGCAGATCCGTGACGTGCTCATATCCGGCGGCGATCCTCTGGTCATGGGCACGGAAAGACTCGAGAAGATCATTTCCGCTCTGCGCATGATACCGCATGTCGACATCATACGCATCGGAACCCGGGTTCCCGTTGTTTTGCCCATGCGCATAACGGACGAGCTGTTGGAAATGCTTAAAAAGTACCAGCCGATCTGGATAAACACACACTTCAATCACCCCCGCGAAATCACACCGGACTCAGAGCGCGCGTGCGCCGCCATTGTAAACGCGGGCATACCGCTGGGAAATCAAAGCGTCCTGCTCAAGGGCGTAAACGACAGCTTATCAACCATGCGGGAGCTTCTTTTAAAACTGGTTCATATGAGAGTGCGGCCTTATTATCTTTATCAGTGTGACCTGAGCCGCGGCATATCGCATTTTCGCACCGCCGTTGATAAGGGCATCGAAATTATGCACGGTCTGACGGGAAACATCTCCGGATACGCGGTACCGAAATTCGTTATAGACGCGCCGGGAGGCGGCGGCAAAATACCCGTCGGATATAACTACATAATATCCAAAGACGACCGGGAGGTCGTAATGGAAAATTTCAGGGGAGACATCTTCAGATACCCTCAGCCGCCCGCGGGATAACGGTATACCGCATCGATTGAGAACACACGCACTTTAAACCGAGCGCGCCCGCCGGGATTGTGCCGGCGGGCGCGCTCGGTTTATTTTCCGTTATCAAAATCAGAAATTTGCTTAATGCTCTTTCGGACTTTCGGGCGAATCGGATATCCCTCGGCAGCCCGACCGAGAGCTATTACCAATCGAATCCGGTCGGACGTACCCAGCAGCTTTTTCAGCTTCTTCTCGTCGAACCAGCCCAAAATGCAGGTGTTAAGACCCCTGTCGGCCGCGCACAAAACAAGGTGAGCCGCCGCGATGCCGATATCGATGCTCCTGTAATCCTGCCCCTTAATCAGTCCCCCCAGCGCCGCGGCCGCGCTGTAGCTGTCTTCCCGGATAACAAAAAAACACGGAACATTTTTCGCGAACGGATTCATTCCCATGGAATTGACGCATTCCGACACAGCCGCCGCTTTTTCGCCTGTACATACGCTTATGTGATACGGCTGGGCATTACAGGCACTCGGCGACAACCTGAACGCTTCAAGGCAGGCGAGAATGTCTTCGTTTTCCACTTTCTCCGCGCTGAATTTGCGGCAGCTCTGCCGCACTTCGATAAGTTTGCTGAACTCCAAGTTGTTTCCTCCCCCGCGATTATTCGAGTTCGAGTTATCAGAAATTAATATATACTTTCTATAATAACCTTTGCAATACTTTCAGAGCCCGAAACGCCGACCCGCGGCACAGTCCCGGCACCCCGCGGTGCGCTGCGCAGGCGGCCGGCCGCCGGGCTTAAAAAATAGGGCAAAAAACTGTTGCAATCCGAGCGTCTATGTGCTATTATACCCTTTGCCGCATTACGGCATATGTGATATTCGGGCAGAAAGAGGTGAAACGCATGAAGGAAGGTATCCATC
>JAAYBW010000204.1 GCA_012729975.1 Clostridiales bacterium | reverse complement strand
TACTCAACCTGCATACGCCTCCTGTCTGATGTTGTCTGCTAACTCATCATAACAAGATTCGTATGCTGGGGGAATAGTTTTTGCTATTCCTCCTCTTTTTTTGCCAATGATTATTTTACACTAAGAAGCCCGGTGTAAAGCGCCTTTTTAACGAAGAAATTTTAAGAGTGCTTCCCTCGAGATTCCGGGGTTTAAATGTGAGCAGCGCTCGAGGATAACGGCAAAACTGTCGGCAGGCTCACATCCGTAAAGTGAGGTAACATGCTCGGTTCCGAACAGCGCTTCGGGTGTTGCGTATTCTCCGTACGCCCAGCCGTACTCAAAGCCTTTTTTGTTTCGGCGGCGCGAAAAGCCGCTTATAACAAGATAAGTCTGCATCTGCAGGGCGGTGAGCGCTCCCTCGAAGCCTTTTTCACCGTCTTTGCCGAAACCGCAGAGCTTTTTTATCACATACGAGGGAATGTTCTCGCAGCCGGGGAAAAGATCCATAATCAGTTTTTGCCGGCGAGGGGCAGCGCCCGCTTCAAAAAGAGTATCAAAATCATATCCGTTCCTGCGATAGTTCGCGAACAGAGGATACCACTCGCGCGAAACAAAACCCGCGCGCCCCGAAAACAGCTTCGCGTAGACAAGCGTGCGCTCTCCGGCGATTTGGGAACGCCAGTACCAGGGATCGGTTTCATAATCATCGGTAAACCAGCTTGTCCGATCGGTGAGCTCCATAACGGAAAAGCCGGTGAGTTCGTTTGTTATAAAAGGAAGATAACCGATTTCGTTGACGAGAGAAACCAGTTCTTCTTTTGTTTTTATATGGGGAAGAGCAACCATACAATTGCCTCCGTCGCAGGATGGTTTTCTCAAGAATAACACAGAGGCTGTCTTTTGGCGATGGTATTTATGCCGCGGAAGGGCATTATTTACAGTACCCCAAGCCTGTGATAAAATTCGCAGGGTATGAAAAATCCCGGTACGGATTAAATTGTGGTGGTTATTATGCTTATTGTAAACGGGCTTACGATGACATTGAGCAGGAATATGCGGGTGCTAGCGGAAGACTTTTCGTTTAGTCTCACACCCGGATGCAAGGCCGTTATTATCGGCGAAGAGGGAAACGGGAAGAGCACGCTCATCAAGCTCTTATTTGATCCCGCGCTTGTTGAGGATTACACGGATTGGAGCGGCGAAATTTCCTGGGGAGGCGACAAGCCCGGCTATCTTCCGCAGGAGTTGTCGGACGACGATCGCATGCTTGCCGCGTACGATTATATGAACGCTGCAGGCGCGTTTGAGAAAAAAACTCCGGCGGAGCTCGCCGCGATTACAAGACAGCTGGGGCTCGAGCCCGATATGCTTTATTCGGATAAACCGATGCATACTTTCTCCGGCGGTGAAAAGGTCAAGTTGCAGCTCGCGCGCGTGCTGTGCGGCGATCCGGATGCTCTTTTGCTTGACGAACCGTCTAATGATATAGACATAGAAACTCTTCAATGGTTGGAAGCTTTCATTAAAAACTGCCGGCAGCCCGTGCTTTTCGTTTCGCATGACGAAACGCTTATAGAAAACACGGCGAATATGATTATACATCTCGAGCAGGTACGCCGTAAAACCGTGGCCAGGCACACCGTTGCCAAAATGCCGTATTCGCAATACGCGGCGCGGAGGGAGAATGCTTTGGCGCATCAGGAGCAGGCAGCCAGGAAAGAAAAGGCTGATTATGACAGGCAGATAGCGCGTTGGCGGGAAATCTACGAGAAAGTCGACAGGCAGCAAAGCAATATAAGCAGGGGCGACCCGCACGGCGGAAAGCTCCTGAAAAAGAAAATGAAATCGGTTAAATCCCAGGAAAAGAGATATGAAAAAGAAAAGCAGAACTTAACTCAGATCCCGGATATCGAGGAGGCGATATTCACCGGCTTTGACGGCATGGCCGCGATTCCCAATTCAAAGGATGTACTCCGGCTGTTTCTCTCGGAGCTGTCAATCGGGGGCAGGCTTCTGGCGAGGAATGTGAAGCTGGATGTCGAAGGCCCGGAGCATATCGGCATTATCGGAAAAAACGGAGCGGGGAAGTCTACGCTGCTTCGAATGATCGCAGAACAGCTGCTTGCAAGGAGCGATATAAAGGCTTCTTACATGCCTCAGGATTACGCTGAGCTGCTCGATGATGACCGGACGCCGGTCGGGTTCCTGTGCGGCAATATTTCCAAAGATGAGATAACAAGGGCGCGCACATATCTGGGCAGCATGAAGTATACGCACGACGAGATGATCGGGAAAATATCGGATCTCTCGGGCGGTCAAAAGGCAAAGCTGCTGTTTATTAAGATGGTGCTTGACGGCAGCAACGTTCTTATCCTTGACGAGCCCACGAGAAATTTCAGCCCGCTTTCCGGACCGGTTATAAGAAACGCGCTGAAAGCTTATCGCGGAGCGATAATAAGCATCAGTCACGACAGAAAGTATTTGCGCGAGGTCTGCGGCAGGATACTCAGACTCACCGAAGAGGGTCTTCGGGAGGTATATGAAATATAAGCAGATATAAGCTGCTATTCCGCAAAATGGAATGGCAGCTTATATAATATCCAAATATCTAATAACAGGACGCGCCCGCGCCCGGCGAAACGGCTCGGGGGGTAAGCGGTTAAGCGGCGTCCGCAAACAGCTTGGCTATGTCAAGCCCGTCCCACATGTCGGTGTATTTTATTTCGGCCTCATCGGTCCATGACGTGAGCATGTTATCAAAGTTGCTCATCGCGGCGGTGTAACGCAAAGAGTACCCATAATTGTCGGACATGGAGACCGCATCGGGATCGAGAGGCAGACGCATTATGATAGAATAGCCGTACGCGTCCATTTCCACTATCCCACTGTATGAGTAATTATCCAGCGACTCGACAGCCGCCTGAAATTCAGGCATGACCTCGCCTTTGACAAACTGATAGCCGTCGGGGTTTGTCGCAAGGCCGGGATCCTCGCTGTTTTCATGCATGAGCTCGTCGAAAAGCGTTACCGGGTCATCGGAGGAGTCGAGCTCGATTAACATCTGCTCCATTCGCGCATAGAGCTCGGCCTTTTCCTCGTCGGATAAAGGTGTTCCGTCATCCAGTTTATTTGACAGTAAAATGTGTTTGGCTCTGAAATAGTTGTTCTCGGTACCGAAGGCGACAGCCTCCTCATCGGTGCATTTGCTGCCGTCCGTGCCGTATACGCTTTCGATCAGCTTGCTGTACAGCGCGGATGTCTTCATCATGCTGTTGTTTAGCTCTTCGGTCAGGAACACAGATTCAAGATAGGCAAGATAGGCCTCCTCACCCTTGAAATAATCCACGTATTTGGCCCTGGCGGAACTGATTTCGCTCAGTTCGTCCTCGGTAAGAGCGATGCCCAATTCCGCGCTTTTTGACTCAACGGTTTTGTATAGCGAAACGGCTTTAACGGCTTCGGTAAGCGTGTATTCCGAAAGCGGCATGCCGCCTGCATCCGCGTTCCAGTCCGTGCCGGGCCCGACTTCGTATCCGGCACTCGCCGCGTATGAGCTTATCCAGTACCGAAGCTCGTCGGAACGAACCTCAAAGCCGTTTATGTACATGAGTACGGGCGATTGTGACTCTTCGGACGGCGAAAAAGCGCTGCTGCTTTTCGAGCAGCCGCCCATTATGCCAAGCAGGATGATAAGAGCCGCGGCCGCTGCCTTTTGTATGTTTCTCATTTTAAGATCCTTTCTCTTTTTGCGGCGCAATCGCGCCCCTGTATTCGCGAACAAAGGAAACCGCCTCGTCGATAACGTTTTTCGAAGAAAGCTTTATACTGACCACGGGTTCCGTACCTGCCTCAATTTTAAGGCGGCCTTTGAAGGTGCCGGAAGCATATAATGCGGATATTCGTTCCATGTCAAAGTCTGTGATTTTAAAGTATAGTCTGCCGCCCTTCTGGTTTATCTCGGTTATACCGGACTTGGCGGCTTCGCCGCGAAGCAGAGCTACTTGTATCAGCGCGACAACCGGCTTGGGGGGGTCGCCGAATCTGTCGATCAATTCGTCGGTCATGTCGTCCGCGTCTTCCTCGTCCTCAATAAACGCGATGCGCCGGTAAAGGTCCATTCGCTGTTCGGCGGAGGCGATATAGCTGTCCGGAATACCGGCGGATACCGTAAGGTCCGCGCTGCACTCCACGCGCTTTTTCGGCGTTTCGCCTTTTTCCTCAAGAACGGCTTCCTCAAGAAGCTTCAGGTACATGTCAAAGCCGACGCTGAGCATATGACCGGACTGTTCGGCTCCGAGAAGATTGCCCGCGCCGCGAATCTCGAGATCGCGCATCGCTATGCGGAAGCCGGAATTAAATTCCGCGTATTCGCGTATGGTCGCCAGCCGTTTCATGGCTACCTCGGTGAGGACTTTTCCCTGCCGGAAGGTGAAATATGCGAAGGCGTGCCGTGAGGAACGGCCTACCCGTCCGCGTATCTGATGAAGCTGCGCAAGGCCGAGCTTGTCGGCGTCCTCTATGATAAGAGTGTTTACGTTAGGTATGTCAATGCCCGTTTCGATTATCGTCGTGCATATGAGCACCTGGACCTCACCGGAGGCAACGCGCTCCATTACACCGGAAAGCGTTTCCTCGTCCATCTGCCCGTGCGCCGTAGCTATTGTGATGCCCTCCAGAAGCTGAGAGAGCCTCGCTGCCGTTCTGCCGATTGTTTCCACTCGGTTATGCAGGTAATACACCTGCCCGCCGCGGGATATCTCGCGCCGTATCGCGTCGGTCAGAACAGACCAGTTATGCTCAAGAACATAGGTCTGTACGGGATGGCGGCCCGAGGGCGGCTCCTCTATCGTTGACATGTCCCGCAGACCCGCAAGAGCCATATTGAGGGTTCGCGGTATAGGCGTCGCGGACAGCGATAAGACGTCTGTCTGCCTGGATAGTTCCTTAAGCTTTTCTTTGTGAGAAACTCCGAAACGCTGCTCTTCGTCCACAATAAGCAGACCGAGATCCTTAAACTCAACATCCTTCTGGATGATTCTGTGAGTTCCAATAACAAGATCCGCCATACCGCTTTTTATATTTTTCAGAGATTGCCTGATTTGAGCGGAAGTGCGGAACCGGCTGAGGACTTCAATGGAAACGGGGAAGTTGGCAAATCTCTTGCTTGCCGTGATGAAATGCTGCTGCGCCAGCACGGTGGTGGGCACGAGTATGGCAGCCTGTCTGCCTCCCATTACGCACTTCATAACGGCGCGAAGGGCGACCTCCGTTTTGCCAAAACCCACGTCTCCGCAAAGAAGCCTGTCCATAGGCTGAGTTTTTTCCATGTCGGCCTTAATTTCCTCTACAGCGCGCAGTTGGTCGTCTGTTTCCGTATACTCAAAGGAGTCTTCAAATTCCCTCTGCCATACGGTATCGGGCGCAAACGCGTGACCGGGGCGCCTGCTTCTTTCCGCGTAAAGGCGAACCAGTTCGGAGGCAAGCTCCTTCGCGGCTCCTTTAGCCTTCGCCTTGGCTTTTGCCCAGTCGGTTCCTCCGAGTTTGCTGAGCTTAACCGTTTGCTCCTGAGCGGCGCCGATATATTTGGAAACCATATCAAGCTGCGTAGCGGGCACATAGAGCACGTCTGTACCCGAGTAGGCTATTTTTACATATTCCTTTTCAACGCCGTCGACGGGAAGCTTGAATATGCCCATAAATCGGCCTATGCCGTGGAGTTCGTGGACCACGGCGTCGCCGACGGAAAGATCACTGTAGCTTTGAATCCTCAGTTTATTTTTAGAGGCTTTGGAGCTGCGGGAACTCTTTTTCGGTGAGTGAGCGGCCAGCTGCCCCTCGGTTATCAGCGCGATTGAGAGCGTCGGGTATTCGATTCCCGACGATACACCGCCCACGCAGATTACGCAGTTACCCGCGGGGGGCAGCGCTTCGAGGGAATAATCTAATCCGGGAATAACTCCGGTATTTTCAAGGTACTCCCCGAGAATGGCGCATCTGCGTTCATCCGTGCAGGCGATAATGACCCGAAAACCGTTTTTCATATAGTGTATGATGTCGCCCGCCGCCGTCGAGAGCGAGCCCCCGTAGGACGGAAGCTGATTCGCGCTCAGCGAGAGCAGAGATCTCGGAGACAGGGGATATTTGCCGCCGCGGAAGCTGTCAAGCATAAGCACCGGGAAGTTTGACAGACGCTCGCAGCACTCCTCCCAGGTTTTTATGAACTTAGCCTGACTGCCGTCGATGACGCCCGATTCAAGAAGCGCTTGAGTATCCTCTGATATGCGCCATATATAATTTTTCGCGCGCTCCTCCAGCTTAATCGGTTCGCATAGCAGCACAACCGTGTCCTTTTGAAAAAATGAGTCGGCGCAGAAGAACTCGGGATAGAGTATATCAAAGTATCTGTCCGCGCAGGAAAAGGGGAGACCGGCCGAGAGTCTGTCGAGATCCGACTTGATATTATCCGCCAGTTTTTCGTGCTTACCCTTTCTTCGGCGAACTTTTGAAAGAAGCTCCTGCAGTTCCTCGGCAAAGCCTTCCTCAGCACCTTCATACAGCGTGGGGAGCGTTTCCGCGGCCGGGAATATCGCGGCTTCGGTTATGTTTTCCGTCCGTCGCTGACTAGCCGGATCGAAAAAACCCATCAGGTCTATTTCGTCGCCGAAAAACTCACAGCGGACGGGAAGGGAATATGCGGGGGAGAAAAAATCGATAATTCCGCCTCGCCTTGCGAATTGACCGATGCCCTCTACCTGTCCTGAGTGCTTATAGCCGCAGCGCAGAAGAGAGGCTACGAGCGTTTCGGGCGACAATGTGTCGCCTTGGGCGATCGTCAATGAGCATCCGATAAAGGTTTTGGGCGGCACAGTTCGCTGCATAAGCGCGTCCGGTGTTGCTACGAAAAGAGAGCAGGTGCCAGAGACCATGGCGCCCAGAGCGGATAGGCGCTCCTGTTCCAGTTGGCGGGAAACACTCTCCGCGTTGTAGAAGGTGAACTCACGTGCGAGGAGTCTGCGCACATCTTCACCCGAAAAAGCCGAGAGATTCACTCGCAGGCGCTCGCATTCAAGCTCGTCGGAGCACACGACAACGACCGGCCTTGCGCATACGGCGCGGACGGCGGCAGCAAAGTGAGCCATATGAATGGATTCCAGACCGCTGAATACAAGCGGACATCCGCCCGCGTCTATGAGAGCGGCGGCCCGTCTGAAATCCTTGCTTTCCATCAGTGCGGCGGTGAAAGCTTTCAAGCGGTACCTCCGTAAAATAAACAGGCACAAGGAAAATACAAAACATTCTACAACTATATCGTGCCCGATTCAAGGGGAAAACGGTTGAGGACACAATGATGTTGTAAAAACAATCGAATGTGTTAAAATATTGCAGGGGGTGAGAGGATGAATTATCAGCTTAAACTGGACGATATCA
This sequence comes from Clostridiales bacterium, assembly GCA_012729975.1. Taxonomy (GTDB): domain Bacteria; phylum Bacillota; class Clostridia; order Oscillospirales; family Oscillospiraceae; genus JAAYBW01. The sequence goes on along the minus strand of JAAYBW010000204.1, from coordinate 1,877 downwards.
TTAAGCGGCAGGGCGGTGTGAAAAAACGCCTGCTGCTGCACGCCTGCTGTGCCCCCTGCTCGAGTTATGTGCTCGAATACCTTACCGCATACTTTGATACCGGCCTTTATTTTTATAATCCCAACATACAGCCCGCGGCGGAATATGAAAAGCGGCTTGGGGCTATACACAGGCTGCTTGATTCTATGCCCTCGGCGAATGGCGTACGGCTGATTGAAACCGGACGCCGCGAAGACGATTTTGTAAAGGCTGCGGCCGGGCTTGAGGCTGAGCCGGAGGGCGCCAAAAGATGTGAGGCCTGCATCAGACTGAGGCTCGGTGAGACGGCAAAGCTGGCAGCGGAGACGGGCTATGATTATTTTTGCTCGACGCTGAGCATAAGTCCGCATAAAAACGCGGTGATGCTCAATACGCTCGGTGAAGCGGCCGGGAAAGAATACGGTGCGGCGTGGCTTCCCAATGATTTTAAAAAGCGGGGCGGATACTTAAGGTCGATAGAGCTTTGCGCGCGGTACGGTATATACAGGCAAAGTTACTGCGGCTGCGTTTTTTCCGCGGGAATTAAAAGCGAATAATAAATAATGATTGACAAACGCAGTGAAATATGTATACTTTATAGGTTGATTTCTTGTAATAATACGAAATCAAATAATCTTCTGCCCATGGAAAACATGGGCCATATGTCCAGAAGGAGGTGCACAATATGGCCAAGACGCAGGCCAACTACGAGGCGATGTATATCATCAACGCAACCTTAGGCGATGAGGATATAGCTGCCGTAGTGGAAAAGTTCAAGTCCCTTATAGAAGCAAGCGGCACATTGAAAGAAATGGAGCTGATGGGTAAACGCAGACTTGCATATCCGATTAACGATATGCCCGAAGGATATTATGTCCTTGTCAAGTTTACCGCCGCTCCCGATTTTCCGGCTGAGCTCAAGCGCGTTTTCGGTATTACCGAAGGCGTTATCAGAGCTCTCGTAACTGTTTCGGCAGACTGAAAAGGAGGACGGGATGCTAAATCAAATAGTTCTCATGGGGAGACTGACGCGAGATCCGGAGTTGAGGCGAACCCAAACCGGTACGCCCGTTACCGGCTTTACGATAGCAGTGGACAGGGACTTTTCGTCCCGTGAGGGCGGTGAAAAGCAGACCGACTTCATCGATATCGTTGCCTGGAGAAATACGGCGGAATTTGTAGCCAAGTATTTTACCAAAGGCTCGATGGCAGTGGTTACCGGACGCCTTCAGATCCGTGACTGGACCGATAAGGAAGGCGGAAAAAGGCGAACCGCGGAAGTTGTTGCCGACAGCGTGTATTTCGGTGAGAGCAAGAAGAACCGGGAGGGAGCGCAAACCTCCTATCCCGATCAGAGCACAGGTTCTGCCAAATACGGCGCGCCGGCCATCGAACCGGGATTTATAGAGCTCGACGACGACGGCGAGCTGCCATTTTAACAACAGATCGGAGGAAAGAATATGGCGTACGATAAAGATTCCAAGGCCCGCGGTCACAAGCGCAGAAAGGTATGCAACTTCTGCGTAGACAAGGCCACACACATAGACTATAAAGACATAGCAAAGCTGCGCCGCTATATATCCGAGCGCAGCAAGATACTCCCCCGCAGAACCACTGGCACCTGCGCGCAGCACCAGCGCGAGCTGACCGAAGCCATAAAAAGGGCAAGACAGATCGCTTTGCTGCCCTATGTGACGGATTGACCGTTTAAATCCAACCGTATTTCGCTGTCCATCCCGACGCTTGTCGCCGGGATGGATTTTTCTTGTGCGCCCGACATGGGCGATAACTTGGTGGTGTAAGTCCACTACGCGCTTGGTAGTAGGAAGCGTTAGCCAAAGGCAAGGGTGTCCGTCGTG
>JAAYBW010000026.1 GCA_012729975.1 Clostridiales bacterium | reverse complement strand
ATCTCAAAAACCTTAACCTTTTTTCCTTTGAGAGACTGCGTTACCGCGCTTTCCAGACCGAGCGAGCCGCCGCCGATAATCGCGATGTTCTCGCCGACAGCGCATTTTCCCATGTCCGCGTCGGCAGCCCAGTGGACATGCGGTAGGTCTATGCCGGGTACATCCGGGAACCGCGGTACCGCGCCGGCCGCGATGACAAGCGCATCGGGCGCGAGTTCTCTTATCGTTTCGGCTGTTGCCTCGCTCCCCAGACGTATGTCGGCGCCGCTTTTCATTACGGTCCGCTGCAGATAACTAAGGTAGTCCTTCATATTCTGCTTGAGCTCCATCGACGCGGCCGCGATAAGGTTGCCTCCGACAACGAGCTCCTTTTCGAACAAAACTACCTTATGCCCACGTTCCAGAAGTGTGAGCGCCGCCTGTATACCGGCGGGACCGGCGCCGACGACGGCAGCGGTCTTCTTTACGCGGGCAATACGGACCATGCCGTCTTCAAGCTCGTTTTCGCGGCCCAGCTTAGGATTTACACCGCAGGTGACAGTATGTATCGACGATATACGCTTACCGCAGTAATTGCACAGCGAGCACGGGACGACCTCTTCCGGTTTATTCATCGCGTATTTGCGGGGCATATCGGGATCCGCCATCAAGGGCCTTGCCATAGCGCAGAAATCAGCGTATCCGTCCGCGATGATCTTTTCGGCGTTGCCGAGATTCGTTATACCGGCTACGGTTGTGACCTTACAGGTGAGTATCTTCTTGAGCTCTGCCGCGTATTTGACGTTTATCATACGGGGCATATACATGTTCGGCGACCAGTAGCGGAAATAGCGTGTGTCGGTATGCATTCCGGCCGACACGTTTACTATATCGATCATACCGTCGAGCATCTTAAGGTATTCTTTTGTTTCCTCAAAGTGCATTCCTTCCGGATGCATCTCGTCGGCCGAGACTCGAAACTCGATTACGAAATCTTCGCCGCATTTTTTACGGATCCCGTCGAGGATCTCCATCGCGAAACGCGCTCTGTTTTCAAGCTTACCGCCGTATTCATCGCTCCTGCGGTTGTACAGCGGGCTTGAAAACTGTCCTATCAGGTTGGCGTGTCCGCCGTGCACGAGGCACATTTTAAAGCCCGCGGACTTACAGCGGAAGGCGGCGTCTATATACATCTGCCGGATACTGTGGATCTGGTCGATAGTCATTTCAAGAGCGCGAACCGGAGGCCGCCCTTTCGCGGTGGCTCTTATAAGCTCTTTGGGCATCATCTGCGACGTCGGGCCGATCGCGGGGACATGGTTGTAATCATAAATAGCGTCAAGGCCGGCGTGATTTATTTCAAGCGATCCAATGGCGCCGTAGCGCTCGCACATATCCGAGAGTCTCCCTAGACCCATAAGATAATCGTCGTTGTCCAAACCTACCTGACGCGGCTCGTCCTGAGCGTGCGCAATATCCACGGAGCAGTTGCCGAGCGCAATAATCGCCGCGCCTCCGCGGCCTACCGCCCGGAAATAGTCTATATGTTCTTGAGTGAGATAGCCTTTCTCCGTTGTAAATTTCGGAGATGTCGGTGCCATCTCGATACGGTTTTTATATTCTGCACCGCGAATCGTAATGGGTGAAAACACATTTTTATAATCGCTGCCCATAACAGCCTCCTGTCTTCAGAAGACGACACCCGGCTTATGCCGCCGGGTTACCGTCATCCGTGTTTATTATTTTCGGTGAATATTACCGTGTTTTATGACATGGGCTTCGCCGCGCAGGTCGGAGCCGCTGTCAATGCTCACATCTGCCGCAATTGTCGCAATATCCCTTTGAAACACATGACGGCAGTTTCAGAAGCTCTATGTAAAACTCTGCCGGTAAGGCCGGCTTT
>JAAYBW010000203.1 GCA_012729975.1 Clostridiales bacterium | reverse complement strand
ATTAAGAGGGCAAAGAGAGCTTTTGCTTTCAATTAAATCACCTGAATTCCGGCTGTTCTTTTTGCGTGTCGGTTACAATATCCTCCCCGCCCACCCGCGGGGAGGTGTCGGCGCTTATCCCTTCGGGTCTGGTCATGTTTTTCCATAAAGGGAATCTGATGAACGTGTCTTTCAGAGCGGTTTTCGCTTTCGGGGCAAACGGGGCCATATACGGAACACCGACTGATTTGAGTCTGCATAATTCCACAAGCAAAGCTATCGCCCCCATTAACAAGCCCATAAATCCGAGCGCGCTTACAATGAATATCATAGTAAACCTCACCAGCCTCGCGGCGTTTCCCATAGCGTAATTGGGTATGGCAAAGTTTGAGATAGTGGTTATTGCTACGATAATAACGATAATGTCGGAGATGATACCCGCGTCCACCGCGGCCTGGCCTAAAACAAGCGCTCCGACAATGGCTATGGCAGAGCCGACGACGCGGGGCGTCCGGATGCCGCCCTCCCTTAATATTTCAAATATCGCCTGCATTAAAAGCACTTCTACGGTCGTCGGAAACGGGGTGCCTTCATGCTGGGCGACTATATTTATAAGCAGCGGCGTCGGCACCATTTCCTGATGAAAGTTAGCTAAGGTAATATATATGGCCGGTATAAACATGGAAAATACAAACGCCGTATACCTGAATAAACGCACGAGCGTAGCGATATGAAACTGATGATAATAGTCTTCGCTCGCCTGAAAAAACTCGGCGAAAAGTGTGGGCGCGGTCAGGACAAACGGCGTGCCGTCCACTAAAATGGCAACCTTACCTTCAAGCAGGCATGCTGTTGCCGTATCCGGTTTTTCGGTATTTAAAAAAGTCGGGAAGATGGAATACCTGTTGTCCTTTATCATCTCTTCGATGTATCCGCTCTCGAGCACGCCGTCGATCTTTATTGCGCCGATGCGCCTTCTGAGCTCATCGACAATCTCCGGTTTTGCGATATCGCTTATATACATCAAAGCGACTTTTGTTTTTGTCCTGGTCCCGACGATCAGGCTTTCCGCCTTTAATGCTTTATCCCGGAGCCGTTTCCTGATTAAAGCGATATTAATCCCGAGGCTTTCCGTAAATCCCTCTTTAGGCCCCCTGACAACGCTTTGAGTGGACGGCTCCGCTACCGCCCTTCCGTCCGGCGAATAAGCGTCAATGGAGAGGAATTCATCATGCCCGTCTATCAGGAAAATAAGCTCTCCCGACAAAAGGACTTCTATCAGCTTTCCGAGGCCCGACCCCTGCGAAACCCTTCTGAAGCCCGCGAACTGATTGCTGAGCAGACTAAATAAGCCGGTCGGAGCTTTAACTTTATGGCATTGTTCGGATATAAGAATTTTTCCCAATTCGGTGGAATAGTCGCTGAGTATCTGATTGCTGATCATATTGCTGATGTATACGCACGCGAATCTTATCGGCTTCGGAGTATTAATCTGAGAGTAATTTATTATCAGATCGGTTGACCCAATCTCGTTTTTCACAGTGTTTATATTTTCATCCAGATCATCGGATATAGGCTTCTCAGTGCCGGAATCGTCTGCCGCGGCAGAACCCGGAGCGGACGCAGACTGTTTTTTTCGAAAGAACATCATGTTTTTTCACCTTTTAAAGCGATATACATTAGTGATGCCCAACAATTTGAATACTAATCCGCCAAAACCGTAATAGAAGATGCCGGGACGTTTTTCATCCCGGCATCTTTGCCCCTTTTTTACCCGTAGCGGCTAGCATTGCACACCCGAGATCATCCGCGTCGTCCCCTTGGCTCCCTCTGACGAGGGAGCTGTCAGCGCAGATGACTGAGGATTGCCGTTCCTTTACCCGTAGCGGATCTCCCGCAGCCCGCTCGCCCGCAACCGCGTTCTCCTGTAATTTAAATACGATTATCATGTACAATGTTTTTCGTAAATAGCCAAAGTCAATCTGTCGTTTATAATTTCCCTGTTTCCCGTATCATGATATCCGGCCTTCTCGTAGCACCTCCTGTTAGCTATCCGGTCGATAGGGAAGTCGACGGTATAATGCTTCGCGTCGGTAAACATTTTTTCACAATGGCCGATAGCGGCAGCCGCTATACCCCGGCCTTGAAATTCAGGGTGAATATAAAGCCTAGCAAGATAATACTCTCCTTCGGCCCGCTTGTAAAATGCTGCCCCGCCGCAAAGCACATCATCCGCGTAGATCTTGAAATATGAAACACCATGCATATCCATCCACTTCATATATTCGGGTATGCCTTTTAAATACGGGCTTCTCTCGTCCCGGTAAATGTCATATAAGCGCTTAAAAGCTGCTTCCTGGATAGCGATAAGTTCTTGCGCGTCTTCTTTTCCGGCGGGAACCAACTCGATGTTCATCATGTTTTCTCCGTT
>JAAYBW010000202.1 GCA_012729975.1 Clostridiales bacterium | reverse complement strand
GCGGGATAATTCGACTGAGCGGAACTGTTTATTAATCGGAGCTCTATTTTCCGATAAAGGTGGGTGTACGTTTTTCGCGGAAAGCGGCAACAGCTTCCTTAAAATCCTGCGTCTTCATAAGATCGACCGCAAGGCGGCGCTCAATCTGCAGGGCTGCCGTTTCATTAACGGAGACATTGGCGTGCGCCATAAGCTCCTTAAGCGCCCGGACAGCAATAGGCGGCTTGCTGAGTATTTTATGAACAATATCCTTGAGCGACGCGTCAAACTCATCCTTTGTAAAAACCTTATTGACGAGACCAAGCTGCAGCGCCTCTTGTGCGGTAAGTCTGTCGCCGAATAGAATCATCTCAAAGGCACGGTTAAACGGGATCTTCTGGGCGAGATGGATAGCGCCGCCGCATCCCGGAACGAGGCCGATATTCATTTCGGGCAGCATAAATTTCGCGTTCTCCGAGGCATAAATAAGGTCGCAGCAGAGGGCTATCTCGAGGCCGCCGCCGACACAGTGCCCCTTCACCGCAGCTATGACGGGCTTTCCGAGCGCGTAAATTGCCTCGCGAACTTCAAAGCCGAGGGTATAGATCAGTGCCGAATCTTCATCGCATTTAAGATTGTCCAGCATGTCCATGGAAAGCCCCGCGGAAAAGGCGCGCTCACCTGAGCCGGACAGAATGACGACTCTCACAGAGTCATCCAGGCGCGCTTTTCGCAGCGCAGCGGTTAGACTGTTCCAAAGCTCTGTTGTGAATTGATTCATAGGCGGATTATCAAATTCAATATACATGGCACCGGGCTGATCTTGCGGGCTTTTCACATGAAGAGCAGGTTCTGACATTTTATCAACTTCCTTCGGTTTTAATTTATTCGTATAGAGCGAATCTGATTTTCTTCTGTTACAAGGAGCCTGCGGCTAGCTTGCTGCCTGATTTCCCGAATTGTTTTTAGCTTTATATAAAGCATCATCCAGTCTTTTAAACCAATCATCGGACGATTCATCGGAAATCCGCTCGGCGATACCGATGCTTGCCGTAACGGGAATATCCTCTCCGATTACGCTGTTTTCTATATCGGCGCGCTATTTTTCCGCTGCGACCAAAGCTTCGCCAATAGCCGTATTCGGTAATAAAACATAAAATTCATCTCCGCCTAACCGAAAAGCGGTATCCTGTTTCCGAATGGAATTCGCTATGATTTGAGCGCATTCGGCAAGTATCGCATCACCGCCTAAATGGCCGCATGTGTCATTTATGCTTTTAAACGGTCAATGTCCGGCAAAATTGCCGAAATCGGCTGATTCTTTTCTTCTGCGTTTTTAAGCTCCGTCTCTATTTTAGTATTAAAATACGTGCGGTTATATAAACCTGTCAGCGGATCCGTAATGCTTAAATGGAGCGGCATCAGGTTGGACTCGATTAAATCTCTCATTTTTTCCATGCAGTCTATCATGTCTTTTGAGAAGTCATTTTTTATCATCAAGCACACAAATTGTTCCGAAGCAATTTCCGTTTGGCAGTTTTAAGGGAAACCCCAGATAACATTTCATGTTGAGTTTCATATCGGGATTATTCTTCCACTCAACGGACTCCGACGCATCCGGCATAAGCAGTATCTTTCCTTGTTTGATAACCCGCTCACAATAAAGGCAGAATCGTTATAGTTCTCTTTGTGCCCGACTATATAAGGGTTACCCCGGGTTTCGCCGGACATGAACACTTCCACGTCCTCCCCGGTTATTCTCATTATCAGGGCCGCTTTGACCTTTTCAATGCGGGCAAGAAGGTTTAATATGCTTTGCCAGTCATCCAGTATGCTTTCCGGGATCTCAGAGCAGTCGTTTTGAGATAAGGCGAGCTTATAATTATTGAGATCTATTGATTCGATTATTTCTGACCACCTTTCTGAATTCGATTTATAAAAATGTGTTGAGCCGGATCGCAGCGGTTACTTTGTGCCGGGTTCATTTCGGAACAGACGCTCCTTTCAGATGTGCGGCCGGTACCGAATGCGTCACGAAAACCGAAGAATCATAAAAAGATACACAATTTCACACTGTTTTTTATTATAATACGAAATTGTACAAATTTCACACTGTTCCGGGGAAAGTTTATTCTTAGTCAGAAGCTATTTCCTGCTTACTACGCATCGCTGTTTTGAAGCGGCTGCGCGGAGCAATGTAAAAAATCCTTCTCGGATTCTTGACTGCTGCGCTTTGAGCGGCTAAAGTGGATAATAGCGTTTAATTTTCGGCAAGGGACGCCGCGATGTGCGGCGTGCCCGAAAAATCCTTGCCGCG
>JAAYBW010000201.1 GCA_012729975.1 Clostridiales bacterium | reverse complement strand
ACTTTGTTTTCCCGCCGTTATTGCCTCTCCTTTCCAACGCCTCCCTCGTCCTGTAGGGGAAAACTGCGTTTTCCCGCCGTTTCCCCCGTCCTGTAGGGGAGAACTGCGTTCTCCCGCCGTTATTGCCGCTCCTTTCCAACGTTCCCCCCGTCCTGTAGGGGAGAACTGTGTTCTCCCGCCGTTATTACCGCGCCTTTCCAACGCCTCCCCGTCCTGTAGGGGAAAACTGTGTTCTCCCGCCGTTATTGCCGCTCCTTTCCAGCGTCTCCCCCGTCCTGTAGGGGAAAACTGTGTTTTCCCGCCGTCCCCCTCGTCCACGTATGCCCGAACCGCGTTCCCCTGCTCTCGCCGTCTGCACGCAAACAAAAATATAACGGAACCTTGTGCCCGAAATTTCGTCTTTATCGCATAAGCCATATAAGGCACGCACGCGGAATTTATTCTGAAGAGGTTCAAATAAATGAAAAAGCTCACACCTATTTTGTTATTCGTTGCTATTGTCATCGCTCTCACCGCCTGTTCGGTGGTGCAGACAGTTCCCACCGCTTCGCCTTCTTCGCAAACGCCCGCTCCAGCTTCCTCGCAAACGCCCGCTCCGACTGTCCCCGCACAAACCGCTGCGCCAAGCGCATCCCCTTCGGCAACTCCCGCGGAGCAAGAACCCCAGGACGGCTATTTCGGCGAGTTCAATGTCATCGAAGAAGCAGCTTCCGGCGTCAGCACATACAGTCAGGCAGACATCGATAAAATGATCGGTAAAACGCTCAGCTTTTATAAAGATGAGGCAGTTATTATCAATGACCGGCCGTCTGACTCACCCGTAGAAATAAAAAACCCGCAATACAGCGAGTCTGTTCTGACGGTTGAGGATTTCATTGCGGCATACAGAGTCCCGGCTGAAAAACTGGGGCTTTCCTCGGGAGACATCACCGAAATATTGATTTCAGACCCATCCTCAGCTGTCGGCGGATGCGCACTCATACTGCAGGGCGATCAAATCTATATCTGTGCCGGAGGCGTATTCTTCGCTCTTGAGCGCATTTCATTACGATTACAATAAGTACACCCCCATAACTAACTCGGGAGCGATTTTCGGATCGCTCCCGTTTTGTTATATTGCGGCGGTGTACGCAATTCTTTAGTCAATGCTCTTCATTATTACATCAAGTAAGGGTTTAAAGACTTTTATCAATGCGGCAATATTACTTGAAAGCCAGTCGATGATGTTATCCCATTGCTCTTCATTATTAAGACCATAATTGTGATATTGTACACAAATTCTACACGCCCTTTTCCCCGGAAGGTCTTGCCATATTAGTGCTCCCGGAAAAGCGGAAGCTAGACTTTTTCATTGCTGAAGCCTTCTCAGTATCGCTTCATCAGCCGGGCAGAATGCATACTGCGGAATCTCATCCACGGTGATCCAGCGTATATCATTATGCTCCAGCTTCTTGGGCACACCTTCGGCGACCCTGGCATTGAACAGCGTAAGGTGTACACTCAGGTCGGGGTACTCGTGAATCACATCCATGAACACATCACCCACAGACAAAGTGATGGCAAGCTCCTCACGGCACTCACGGATAAGCGCCTGTTGTTTTGTCTCTCCGGGCTCGACCTTGCCACCGACGAACTCCCACAACATTCCACGCGCTTTGTTCGCGGGGCGCTGGCAGATCATGAATTTATCTTTATCCCATATCAGTGCGGCCACAACCTCAACCATTATCGAAGTCTCCTAATTATCGCGCTGCCACTGTTTTAAGCCAATTTCGGCGCTCTTTATAATATAGCATCAATTTCTCAACCAGCACTCAACAGCGATGTCTTTATTACATACGCATGGAGTCACGAACAATTACCTGTAGATCACTTTTCACTTCATTTACCAGGATCCAGCGCCCTGAGCGGATGATCTCGATATTATTGTTCATCTTGATAATCCAAAGTCATATTGCAGGTAATCAGGCAGCTCGTTTTCCATGCGAATATCAAATAGGTATGTACCGTTTCCGCTATCCGTTTTTCGGCAGTTCATAAGTTTACCCTTGCCGACATAGGTAAACGGAAGCACAATGCCGTTCTCGTTGTCAACCTTCCTGATAAAAAGATACGCGAAGCTGCTACTGCGGAGCTTATCAAGATGCGAACTCGGCAGATTGGTCATGGATTCCCATTGGAACAGGTCAGGCTGTAAAAACTTGTCCTTGTAGTTCAGTCTGTCCTCGTCGGGCAGATCCTTCTTCAACGACGCGAAGATGACCACATAGTCGTCATAGTAGTATGTACCCACCGCAGTGTAGCCGGGATTTTTTAAAAGCTTCAATTGCACTTGATCCATTCTGTAGTTTTGCCACAGTTTAAAGCCGGTTTCGTTGCCATTCTCCGCGAAATAGCGGGTGATGCCATAGGTCAGTAAATCGTCAAGGTACTCCAGGAAGTGATCGTCGAGCCTTACATCCAAAGAGAGTTCCGGTCCGGTTTGAGTGACAAATTTCAGAAATTGCAGCGCATGAGATAATTCCTCACGGCTGTATCCGGCTATTCTCTCCTGAAGTACCTGATGGATGGAATCAATTGCACACATGCCGTCCAAAAGACAGCGGATAATTTCAAATTCGTGCGGGCGCACCAGCGGTAGAAAATCGGATAGATAGTTGGCAAACGTGACCTGTTCTTCACTGAATAGAGGCAGGTTTTCCTCCCCAATTCCTTTCAGAAAATTATAGTAAGAGCAGTTTTTTCTACCCTGTATCTTCACGCTCATGAACCTGATGATATCCGGCGCGCAGTCGTTATTTAAATAGTCCATGTGTTTCGGGTAAAACTCAGAATTAATATACTTCTTAAAGTTGAAATAGTCCTGCTTCAGATACTTGATTGCATTGAAGTTTTCTTGGTCAATGTAATCAAGTATTTCTTCTTTACTCAGGTCGTCGATATTAATCTCCACACCGCAATCAGCAAGTCCCAGCACCGTGAAATTATCGCGTACAAGAGAAGCCATCAACCGCTTTTCCACGACAAAATTCTCCGCCAGAGAAGAAAGTGCAAAGGCAATCTGTACGCTTCTCTTGTAGCTGTTGCCAATGAAGTCAAGCACGGTCACGTAGGTCTTATTTTCGTATTTTCGCAGCCCACGGCCGAGCTGCTGGATAAAGATTGTAGATGATTCCGTCGGGCGTAGGAACAGCACCATATTAACGCCGGGGATATCAACGCCTTCGTTCAGTATGTCTACAGTGAAAAGTATTTCAAGCTCAGCGCTGTCACTCTGAAGGTCATTATAGGCACGAATACGTTCTCCAACATCGTTGCGTCCGGTCAGATATGCGGTGTGGTAACTCTCTCCCATAACTTCGCACATCATGCGAGCATGTGTAATATTGCGGCAGAAAGCAAGAGCCTTAAGCTTGCCATGCGGACGGTGGGCTTCGATCTGCGCGGAGATAAACGCGCAATGTTCGTCATTGGCCATCTGAGCGATCAAACGTCGCTCTTTATCTGCAGAGAGCCCATAATCCACAAGCTTATCGCGGATACCGTAATATTTGAATGGCACCACAAGGTCATTGACGATTGCGTCCCGCAAACGTAATTCGTAGGGGACGTTTTTATCAAAAAGCTCAAAGACATCCTGATTATCCATGCGCTCCGGTGTCGCTGTGAGACCAAGCAAAAACTCCGGTTCAAAATAGCTGATGATCTGCTTATATGTCTCTGCCGTTGCATGGTGGCATTCGTCGATGATAATATAATCAAACTCGTCACGGGCAAAGAGTTCCAACGTCTTGCACATGGTTATGTTGGTAGCAAATACAAAATCAGCATCTGACTCTTTACTGGTGCCGCTGTAGATTCCGTATGAAACGCTGCTGCCGAAAACATCCTGAAAGGTCTCGAGGGATTTCTTGAGTATCGAGCCCTCGTGAACTATGTATAGCAGCCGCTTAGGATTGAAGTTCAATGCATCAAACGCAGCAAGATAAGTTTTACCGCTGCCGGCTGCTGCAACTACCAAAGCGCGCGCTGTTCCTATAGCACGGAAGCGGTTGAGTTCCTTCAGCGCTCTGCGCTGCATAAAATTTGGTTTGACGTTAGCCGCAGACAGGTCATAGTCCATGTCCCAGCGTTCAATGGCAAAATTCAGCTTGTTGGAATATAGATTGATGATCTCGCTGTTTAGAAGATGGGTTGCCTCCCACTTCTCCTCGAACTCCGCCATAGCCTGTCCGTACACGACAGAGCCAATCTCTTCGCAGATAACAACATCCCACTCAATGTTCTTGATCAACGCATATCGGGTTATGTTGGAAGAACCGACAATCAGCTCACAGTAATCGTCAAACTCGAAAAAATAGCCTTTGGAGTGATAGCCGAGCGTGGCGTAACCTGTGTCGTGGAAGCTTTCATAGTCCAGATGACACTCGAAATTTCCGTTTCTACCCATGAGAGAATAGAAGCTTTTCAGAGACTCGATATCCGTGAAATTTTGATATGTAGAAGTTATAATCCGTCCCTTGCAGCCGCGTTCAACCGCCGCCTCAATATCTTTAAACAACAGAACCAAACCAGCCTTTTTGATAAAGCTGACTGAGAAGCAAAAGGACCGGCAACGCCGTAGATTGTCCTTTATCTTTGCCAAGAATGTGGTTTCTGTGTAGTTGGTAAGAAATTGGTTTGGCATAATTCCTCCAGTTCAAGTACCATACATATTTTAAACAATAACCCTACCAAACTTTTGGAGATAGGTCCTTTTGTCTTGCTCAAGGGTACTTACTATGTTGGGGACAGCTTGGTTACACGTTGCTAAGAAGTATTCTGAATGTTGAATTAGGTTTTCTACGGAAATCTTGTATTTTACACGAACTAACTGGTTCTCCATTTTTTATCACGATTATTTGCTCGTCATTTGACATTATCCTATTGCAATCCTCCACAAAAAAGAGCCCTGTTATTAAACAGAGCCCATACTTCTGGTTGCAGCTGGCTGCCCTTGGATGAGGCCCTATAGCTATACGTAGCTGTCTTTCGAAAGTTTTACCCTAGGTAATTATTAACATTATTTGAATTATAGTCGAATCAGTGAATGAAGTCAACGACAGCAATCGACGTTTAATTGCTTTTCTTGCAAACATGGGTATGTTTAACAAATTTATGACACATTTTGGCGGAATATATGCTATCATAGTAAATGCTGGATTATCGCTGCAGGACTGCAGGACTCCGTGACTTATTAGCGTCGTTCCTTCGAAAATAAGGTGGTGCATACAATGTCAAAAGGTCTATTTGACTATATTCTTGACAGCATATTCGACTCTGATTGGGTTGGGCGCAGGGGCGAAAAGCTCACGGAGAAAGAGCTCAACCTGGTTAAGCTTTTCGGGCGAAACGGCAAAGTGCTCCGAAACATATATGTTCCGAAGCAAAACGGCGAAACATCCGAAATAGATGTGGTGTTTATAACGCAAAAGGGTGTTTTCGTTATAGAAAGCAAAAACTATTCCGGCTGGATATTCGGCGACGAAAACGCCGTTAAATGGACATCCGTGCTTCCTAACAAGCAGAAGAACAGTTTTTACAACCCCATCAGGCAGAACAGAACTCACATCAAGTGGCTGGGGCGATATCTCGGAGAAGAAATACCGCTTTTTTCGCTTATAGTCTTCTCCGAGCGGTGCGAACTGAAAAAAGTAACGGTTGAGAGTAAGGACATTAAGGTTATTAAACGCGACCGGATATACGCCACGATCCGCGCCATCTGGGAATCCGTCGGCGATGCGCTGTCCGAAGAGCGGGTAAACGCCATATACGCAAAGCTGCAGCCGCTTACGAATGTCGATACGGCGACAAAGGCCGCGCACATAAAAAGCATTAATGATAAGTATAAAACGGAAACCCCGAAACCCGGCAAAGAATCCGCTGATGCGCAAAAGCCGGAAGCGGCCGAAAACGTGTTGATATGTCCGCAATGCGGTAATAAATTGGTTGAGCGAACAGCGCGAAAGGGCAGCAACGCCGGGAACCGGTTTTACGGCTGCTCCGGCTTTCCGCAGTGCAGATATACAAAAAACATAAGCGGCTAAACGGAATACGATCGGCGAAAAAACAAGCACTATAATAAGACAGCTGCAGTTAACTAACCTATTACGCCAACCGAATAAGCGCGCCTAGGAGATTTGCGTAATCAATATACACCGTTCAATGCACCGTCAGAAAGATACACGGAGGTGGGGATGGCTATATGAATTTGATCAATCAAACCGTAATACATAAAGCCTTTGGCGAGGGCAAAATAATCAGTATAGAAAACGGATATATAACAGTCATTTTTCCTCAGGGAGAAAAGTAGTTCATGTATCCGTCTGTATTCAATCAGTTTTTAACGATGAAAGACGCTGCTTGCGCCGATTTTGTAGAATCCGAAATATTGCTGCAAAAAGCAAAAGCTGCTCAAGCCGCGGAGCAAATTCGTTT
>JAAYBW010000200.1 GCA_012729975.1 Clostridiales bacterium | reverse complement strand
TTATGGTTTCGAAGGTGAACGATTTTGACACAATAATCGTCGGAAGCGAATTTGAAGCCTTGGTGACCGAGAACTCACTCATAAAACATCACAGCCCGAAGTACAACATTAAGCTTAAGGACGACAAAGGCTATCCTTATGTGCGTTACGATTTAAAGGAGGAATACCCGCGCTTTAAAATCGTATCAAAGAAGCAGGATGACGGGGCCAGATATCTCGGTCCGTTCGGCAGCAGGACGGTTATGCGCGAAGCGATTGATTCTATCAATAAGGCTCTGCGCCTTCCGACCTGCAGCAGAAGGTTTCCCCAGGATATCGGCAGAGAAAGGCCGTGCCTCAATTTCCATATGGGGATATGTTCCGGATGGTGCCGGGGTAAACCGGGAAGCGAGGAGTATAAGGCGCTTATCGTACAGGCACGCATGCTTCTGGAAGGTAAAAACAGCGAGCTTTGCACCATGCTGACCGAACGTATGGAGGAAGCGGCTCAAGCGCTTAGGTTTGAACAAGCCGCGGAACTGCGCGACAGACTCAAGGCGATTTCGTCACTATCCGAAAGACAAATGCCCGTTTCCGCGGCTGCATCCGACTGTGACATCGTAGGTTATTATCGCGGAGCCGCGAAGGCCTGCTTTGCTATTTTAAAAAATGTTGAAGGCAGGCTGATGGACAAAGATTACCGTGTTATCAATGTTCCCTTTGAGGATGACGCCGAGGCGTTGTCTACTCTTCTGGTTCAGTACTATACCTCACGAGGCGCATGTCCGTCCGAAATAGCTTTGCCGTTGGAACCGTCCGGAGTTGAAGCTCTTGAAAGACTGTTATCGGAAGATGCGAAAAGAAAAGTAACGCTCACGATACCAAAGCGCGGAGAGAAGGCCCGCCTTGTATCATTAGCGAATATCAATGCTTTTGAAGAGTGTGAAAGGGCTTCAAGTATTGAAGAGAAAGTACTCAAAACGCTTGAATGGCTGCAGAAAGCCCTCTCGCTCCCGAATCTGCCCGAAAGGATAGAGGCTTATGACGTATCCAATACGGGTGACAGCGAAATAGTCGGCTCCATGACGGTTTTCGATAGGCAGAAGCCGGTTAAAAAAGATTACAGACGATTCCGCATGAAGACACTGGAAAAACGTGATGATTACGCCAGTATGCGTGAGATGCTGAAAAGAAGGATCGAAAGGTATCTCGGCGGTGACGAGAAGTTTTCCACACTTCCGGACTTGATATTAATTGACGGCGGTGCCATGCATGCCGCCGTCGGAAGAAATGTACTCAAAGAGGCAGGTATTGACGTGCAGGTATTCGGTATGGTCAAGGATGACCGGCATAAGACAAGAGCGCTTGTTTCTCCCGAAGGAAAAGAGATTGGCATTTCGGCTAACCCCGCCGTGTTTTCCTTTATCGGAAGGATACAGGAGGAGACACACAGATTCGCAATTGAGTACAACACAAAGCTGCATACCTCCTCCGCAATTAATTCCTTGCTTGACAAAATAAGCGGCATAGGCGAAAATAGACGAAAAGCGCTTATAAAAGGATTCGGAAGTATTAAAGCTATTAAAGCGGCGGGAATTGACGAGCTTTCGAAGTTCGTGCCTAAAAAAGCCGCTCAATCTGTTTACGATTATTTCCACTGCATGGAAGAGGAAGAAAAATGAGAATTATTACCGGCATTGCCAGAGGAAGGCGCTTGCGGGAACCCGAAGGATATTTAATCCGCCCGACAACCGATAAAGTGAAGGAAGCGGTCTTCAATATAATTCAGTTTGACATCGAGGGAAGAACGGTACTTGATCTTTTCTGCGGAACCGGTCAGTTAGGCATAGAAGCGTTGAGCAGAGGCGCTGCTTCCTGTGATTTCGTTGACTTAACCAAGGAAGCCGTAAGCCTTACAAAATACAACCTGAACAAATCCGGCCTTTCGGGTGGACAAGTTATTCAAACGGATGCCCTTGGATTTCTTTCTCATTCGGGGAAATATGACCTGATATTTCTCGATCCTCCCTATGAAAAAGGGCTTTTGGAGAAGGCTGTCGAGCGCATAGCACTGTTTGACAAATTGAGCGTTGGTGGTATAATAGTTTGCGAAAGTCCTGCCGGAATCGAGCTTCCCAAAATGGTTTTGCCGTATGTGATATTAAGAGAATATAAATATGGGAAGACTGCAATAACGATTTATACAAAAACTGACGCCGAGGGTACACATATATGAAGACGGCTATATATCCCGGAAGTTTCGATCCGATAACGCTGGGACACCTTAATATGATAAAAAGAGCGGCGAGCGTGTTTGACCGTGTGATCGTATGCATTATGGTTAACGGTAATAAGCAGCCGCTTTTCACCGTTGAAGATCGTCTGAGACATCTGAAGATCGTTGTAGACAAGTTCGAGAACGTTGAAATCGACAGTTCAGATAAGCTTGTTGCGGAATATGCCCGCGAGCGCGGTGCCACCGTTCTCGTGCGTGGACTTCGGGCGCTGTCTGATTTTGAAAAAGAGTGCCAGATGGCCATAATTAACAAAAAGATAAACCCGGATCTCGACACGCTTTTTTTAGCGGCAAGCGAGAAATACATGTATCTGAGTTCCAGCGCGGTTAAAGAACTTGCCCGGTTTGGCGCGGATTTAAGTGATTTCGCTCCGCGTGAAATTATAGACGAGATCAAGCAAAAGTATGGGTGGGAGGTTAACTATAATGGCTAACGGCGTAAATGAACTGATAGATATGCTTTACAGCATGATAGCGGACGCCTGGGGGATTCCTTTCGGTTCGGAAAAGTGCGTTATAGAAAGAGATAAGGCACTGGATCTTCTTGATGAAATCAAAGCTCAGCTGCCGTCTGAATTGGCCGAGGCAAAGCGGCTTATTACCGCGCGCGCGGAGTTTATCGCCAACGCCAAGAAGGAGGCAGACTCTATTAAAATGACGGCCGAGGAGCACGCCAAGAGACTTGTGGATGATCAAACCATAGTTAAAGCCGCGAAGGCAAAAGGCAATGAAATTATCGCTCAAGCGGAAAGTAAGTCGGCTGAACTCAGACGTGCGGCTAATGATTATGCCGACGACGCGCTCAGAAGAACAGAAGGTGCTATTTCCGAAGCCCTCGATGAGGTTCGCAAGTCAAGACTTAAGTTTCGCTCCGCGTCGGTAAGCGCAGCATCATATGAGGAAGCCGCTGAATAATTTAAGTACTTTTGCAGATAGGAAAGCGCTCCGGACAAAATGCACGGAGCGCTTTTTGAATAAGCAGGTTTAATATGATGCCGCATTAATATACACGGATTTTTTGTAGATTCGCAAAACGAGGAAGCGAGCAATCCGTCGCTCGGCACGGCTCCCCCTGTATAAGAGGCAGCGTGTAGTCGATAAATTCACGTGTTATACCGTTACCGGATTTATTTATCCAGTCAAGCGGCACCTTTTTTTCAAGATTCGCCACAGCTTCAAGAGGCAGAAGTACAGGAGAGCATTTATAGCTTTCTCCGTCTTCGCGCTCAAAGGCGGCCATTTTACCGCTTTCGCCGTTAAGAGCGGCCTTAACGGCATATTCGCCCGCCGTGAATGCCTCGGAAATATCGACCTGAGAAGCGCAGTGCGCCGCGCATCTCTGAAGAAGTGACAGTTCTATACCGCGAACCTTAGCATCTGTTTTCTGTTTTACGATAGCGGCAAGATATGCGGCAAGCCCGCCGAGCCGGACGTGCCCGAAAGCGTCCTTGGCAGAGTCGCCCGCGGCTGCGTAATCAGATATGAAAACGCCATTATTATCGTGGATTCCCTCCGATACAGCTGCAAATACACTGCCTTTTCGCTTGTAAAGCTCCAGGACGTCATCAAGGAATCTTTCAACATCGAAAGCAATCTCGGGAAGGTATACAAGATCGGGTCCGGCTCCGAAATGGGAAGCAAGACCCGCGCTGCCCGCAAGCCAGCCGGCGTGCCTTCCCATGATCTCCATTACGGTTATTGCTCCGGTGTCGTAAACAGCGGAATCCATACTGACTTCCATACAGGACGTGGCGATATATTTTGCGGCGCTGCCAAAGCCCGGGCAGTGATCGGTGCCGTAAAGATCGTTGTCTATGGTTTTCGGTATACCTATTACGCGGCACTCATAGCCCGTGTAATTTAGAAAACGTCCTATCTTTTCGCAGGTATCCATAGAGTCGTTTCCGCCGATATAGAAAAAATAGCGCACGTTATGCTGCTTAAAAGTCTCAAGAATGCGGTTGTAATCGGCGCTGTCTTTTGAGGGATCGGCCAGCTTGTACCTGCAGGATCCGACAGCTGCCGAGGGCGTATTCATAAGCAGTTTGAGCTCTTCCGGATCCTCCT
>JAAYBW010000199.1 GCA_012729975.1 Clostridiales bacterium | reverse complement strand
CTCGCTGTCCGACTACTACCATACAGACTTTCTTGTCCCGTATTACTTCTGGAACTCACTTAAGATCCTGTTCAGGGGCGTATGATACAAAAATCAGCAAAAAAACATCAAAAAAGCCCACAAAAAGCGGGCTTTTTTGATGTTTTTGGTGGACACTAAGGGACTCGAACCCCTGACCTTCCGCACGTCAAGCGGAAGCTCTACCAGCTGAGCTAAGTGTCCTTGCGTGAGAGAAAGTATACCCCAGACTAAGGGCGTTGTCAATAGAAAAAAGTCCGCTTACTTGAGGTTTTTGGCATTGTGCGCGGCTCTCATCCTCATTGTATGGTCCAGTATCGCTTTCCTCAGGCGCAGATTTTTCGGCGTTACCTCCAGCAGCTCATCGTCCGCCAGAAACTCAAGACACTGTTCAAGGCTCATCTGCCTTGGCGGTACAAGGCGCAAAGCCTCGTCGCTGCCGGAGGCGCGCATATTGGTCAGCTGCTTTTTGCGGCATACATTAACGACTATATCCTCGGTTTTCGGCGACACGCCTACTATCATGCCGCTGTATACGGAAACACCCGGAGATATAAACATAACTCCCCGTTCCTGCGCGTTCCATATTCCGTAGGTAACAGCTTCCCCGGTTTCAAACGCTACAAGCGATCCTGTGGAGCGGCGTCTGAGTTCACCCCGGAAAGGAGCGTACGAGTCAAATACCGAGGCTATTATGCCCTCGCCGCGCGTATCGGACAAGAACTCGCTTCGATATCCGAAAAGACCGCGCGAGGGTATTAAGAATATAAGTCTCGAACGGGAACCTATCGGATTGAGCTCCAGCAGCTCCGCGCGTCGCGTGCCCAGCTTTTCGATCACGGCCCCCACATATTCCTGAGGCACATCGACGACAAGTCTTTCGAGCGGCTCGCAGAGCACTCCGCCGATCTCCTTATTGAGCACCCTGGGCGGCGATACCGCGAATTCATATCCCTCTCTGCGCATCGTTTCTATAAGTATGGAAAAATGCATCTCTCCCCTGCCGGACACGTTAAAGCTTTCCGTTGTGCCGCAGTCGGAGACTTTAAGAGAAACATCCTTCAGGGTTTCTTTATACAGCCTCTCGCGAAGATTGCGGGAAGTTACGAATTTCCCTTCTCTTCCCGCGAACGGGCTGTCGTTTACTGAAAAGGTCATTTCCATGGTCGGGGCGGATATTCTTACGAAGGGCAGCGGCTCGGGCGCGTTCGGCGAGCAGATGGTATCTCCTATGGTCACATCGCCTATACCCGATAGCGCGGCTATATCGCCGCAATAAACCTCCTGAACGCTCCGTTTCTCCAGCCCCTCGAAGACGTACATGCTCACAACCTTTGCTTTTTCATTCATTTTCGGGTCGAGCGCGTTTACGACAGCTATCTCCTGATTCTGGCGCAGTACCCCCCTGTCTATTCTTCCTATGGCGATGCGCCCCACATACTCGTTGTAATCCAGCGAGGAAACCAGCATCTGCAGCGGTCCGTTTTCATCTCCGCCAGGTGCGGGTATATACTCGACTATCGTATCAAACAGCGGTTTGAGGTCGGTTCCTTCCACTTCGGGAGAATACGACGCGGTACCTCGTCTGGCGGAACAAAAAAGCATCGGCGAGTCAAGCTGCTCGTCCGTCGCGTTAAGATCCATGAGCAGTTCAAGAACCTCGTCTATAACTTCGTGTATGCGTGAATCGACACGATCTATCTTGTTTACCACAACGATAACCCTGTGGCCGAGTTCAAGAGCCTTTCCGAGTACAAAACGCGTCTGCGGCATGGGCCCCTCGGAAGCGTCTACCAGCAGCAGAACGCCGTCCACCATCTTGAGCACCCGCTCTACCTCGCCGCCGAAGTCCGCGTGACCCGGAGTGTCAACAATATTTATCTTGACGCCGCCGATTATAACAGATGTGTTTTTCGCGAGTATGGTTATGCCGCGCTCGCGCTCCAGGTCGCCCGAGTCCATGACCCGATCGGTCAAAGCCTGATTTTCCCGGAATACACCGCTCTGGCGCAGCATTTCGTCTACCAGAGTGGTCTTTCCGTGGTCGACATGCGCGATTATGGCAATGTTTCTGATTTCATTCATATTAAGAACCTCCGCCGCGGATTTACGACATCCGTGCTGCGTATTTTCATAAGTCAGGCGGTCTTCTCCGCGGGCGTGAAATTATACTCCCATATGGAAGCAAAATCAAGTGAGCGAATATACAAACTATTAAGAGCGCGATTTGCCGCTTATTTGTATAATAGTTTAGCTTTTCGCGCATAAGGATGCGGGAACGCCCTTTACATTTCTTCGCCGCCAGATTATATTAGAAAGCGGTGTGTCAGAATAATATGACTGAACGCGCGAATGAATAAACCTGTTTATTTTGGGATTTGACAGCGCCGCTGTTAAAATTATATTATATATTTTATGAAACATAAACATAGGAATGAGGACAGTCCATGTACGAATCGCTATTCACACCACTGAAAATCGGCAGCGTTACCATTAAAAACCGTGTCGTGCTTTGCGCGATGGGCGGCACGGCACCTTTCAGTTTTATGGGCGGGTTTAACGAAAAAATCAGAGACTACTATATCGAGCGCTGCAAGGGCAATGTCGGTCTTATAATACCGGGCGTCACCGGAGTTATCGGCCGCGACGGCCCCCTGTACGAAGAGCAGGAGATTTTTCTCGGCCCGGTCAGGAAACTTATGAAGGAGATCCACTCATACGGCACCAAATATTTTCTGCAGCTCGGCGCGGGTTTCGGGCGCGCATCGTTTGTCTTCCCGGGTATGCCGGAGGATATTGCCCGAAAGATGCACACGGCACCCTCCGACGGCTTGCCGAATGTATGGGATCCGTCCGTTAAGCACAGAGGGTTAACCGAAAAAGAGATAGCCGACATAATAGATGCCTTCGGCAAAACCGCCGCGCTGTGCAAAGAGGCGGGAATAGACGGCGTGGAGATACATGCCGTGCACGAGGGATATCTTCTCGACCAGTTCGCTATAAGCAATACAAACCACAGGACGGATAAATACGGCGGCTCCCTTGAAAACCGTCTGCGTTTCGCGACCGATATAATCAGGGAGATTAAAAAGACCTGCGGTGCCGATTACCCCGTCAGCGTGCGCTACAGCGTCACCAGCAAGATGAGAGGCTTTAATCAGGCCGCTCTGCCCGGCGAAGCCTATGAGGAGTTCGGGCGCAGCATGGAAGAGAGTCCCGCGGCCGCGCGTATTCTGCAAGCTGCCGGAGCCGACATGCTCAACGCGGACAACGGTTCATACGACTCGTGGTTCTGGGCGCACCCCCCGGTCTATATGCCGCTCTCCTGCAATCTTCCCGAGGTTTCATATATTAAAAACTTCGTGGATATCCCAGTCATATGCGCGGGACGTATGGAAAATCCCGAGACCGCCGCGAAGGCTGTTGAAAACGGTCTTATTGACGGCGTCGGCGTCGCCAGGCAATTTCTCGCGGACCCGCACTGGCTCAACAAAGCCAGAGCCGGTAAAACGGAGGACATCCGCCCCTGTATCGCCTGTCATAACGGATGTTTCCCGATGACAAGGTACAAGGGCGTTTCCTTCTCCGCTCGCGGAATGGCGCGCTGCGCGCTCAATCCCGCCGCCATGGATGAGGCCGCGTGGGAATTAAAACCCGCTTTAAAGCAAAAAAAGATAGCCGTCGCCGGAGGCGGCATAGGCGGAATGGAAGCCGCGCGCCTGCTCACGCTTCGCGGGCATAACGTTACGCTCTTTGAGAAGTCACCGTCTCTGGGCGGAGTCTTCACGGCAGCAGCCGCGCCTTCCTTCAAAGAAAAAGATAAGCAGCTCCTTGAGTGGTACAGCAAACAGATCCGGGATTTAAATGTGGATGTCAGGCTGGGTACCGAGGCCACTCCCGCTCTCCTTGCCGGTTTTGACGAGGTCATCGTCGCCACCGGCTCCGCCCCCAGACGTCTTCGCGTCCCCGGCGCGGACGGCCCCGCGGTTATGGAAGCGGCGGATTACCTGCTCGGGCAGCCCATAACAGGCAAAACGGTCGTCGTGATAGGCGGCGGCCTTACCGGGTGCGAGATCGCCTACGACCTCGCCCTGAAGGGCAATAAAGCGGTTATAGTCGAGATGCAGGACGATATACTCAAGGTGGACGGACTGTGCGCTGCTAACTCAAATATGCTGCGCGAGATAATCCGCTATTACGATATCGATGTTCATCTTGAAAACACCCTCATGTCCATATCCGAAGCTCCGCAGGGAGCCTCCGTAGTAATAAAAGGCGCCGGCGGAGAGCTTACCGAGCTTAAGGCCGACCAGGTTGTTATGTCTGTCGGCTATGTTTCGCAGGCCTCGCTCAAGGATGAGCTCATAGCCGCGGGAAGAGATGAAAGCACGATACATGTCGTAGGGGACGCCGGAACGGTGGGCAACCTTAATACGGTCATTTATTCCGCGTATGAGACGGCATACGCTATTTAATCCGACACTCCAATAAAGCATAAATATAAAAAACCAAAGCCCGGCACGGCGTGAAAAACCGAGTCGGGCATTGCTTTATTTCATATCGCTCAGATGTCCAGCCCCGCGTGGTAGCCGCGGAATATGGCCTCGCGCAGATCTTTAACCTTAACGCAGTCCCCAACCAGCGCCACCTCGGGCGCTGTACCCCGCAAACTGTCGACAAGCGCGGAGCGAGGGCGGCTTCCCACGGCGCATACAACGCCGTCCGCCTCGATTAGCCTTGTTTTTCCTTCCCTGTCCTCGCACAGGAGTCCGCCCGGCTCGGTTCTTAAGGCTTTTAGGCCCGTGATAACGCTGCAGCGCGCGTACAGCTGCCCGACCAGCGCGGGGCGCTGTCTCGCGTTCGCGTCCGCGGCAACCGTGTCGGCCATCTCAACGAGAGTAACGCTCTTGCCCTTCATGGCCAGGTGTACCGCGGCCTCGCATCCGACGAGACCTCCGCCTATCACCGCAACACGTTCGCCCGAGACATTGGCGATGTTCTCCGCGGTCACGACTTTATCTCCCGAAACCGGCATTATCGGCTCACCGCCTACCGCGACTATCAGAGCGTCGGGGGCCTGCTCCCGGACATAATCGGCCGTAACCTCGGTGCCCGTCCTTATCTCTACTCCCGCCAGTTCCATACGCCGCTTCATCGTTGCTATGAGCCTGAAAACATCCATCTTGAAAGGTATTTCTTTCTCCGAGCGCACCGCTCCTCCGAGTTCATTCTCCTTTTCGCACAGCACAACCCTGTGGCCTCGGCCTGCGGCGGTCAGCGCGGCCTGCATTCCGCCGGGTCCGCCGCCGGCGACAAGAACATACTTCGGCTTCGTCGGCTGCGGGTCGAATTGAGCTTCATACTCGCGGCCGATGACGGGATTAAGCGCGCATATGCGCGTTTGTGTATGCATTCTTTCGGCCAGACACATGAAGCAGCGTATGCAGCGCAGTATTTCATCCTCCCTGTTTTGCACAACCTTTCGGGGAAGCTCCGGGTCAACGAGCAGCGAGCGCGCCATATACACTATGTCCGCACTCCCCGAAGCGATTATCCGCTCCATCTGCTCCGGCTCTCCGAGCGCGCCTATTGCCCCTACCGGCACGGATACGTGCTTTTTTATTTCTTCCGCGAAGCGGACATTGCATCCGCGCTCCATGAACATGGACGGATGCGTTTCATAAAAGCTCTCCTCGTTTGAGCCGGCGGAAACGTGCAGCAGATCTATTCTGCTTTCAATGAGCTTCGCGAACTCGATCGCGTCCTTAAGGCTGTATCCGCCGGGGAAGGTTTCCTCCGCGCTTATGCGCAGTTCTATCGGAAAATCCTTTCCGACCGCGGCGCGCACGGCGTCAAGTATCTCCATGGCGAGCCGCGCCCTGTTAATTGCGTTTCCTCCGTACTCATCCGTTCTTGTGTTCGTGGCCGGAGACAAAAACTGCTCGATTAGCCAGCCGTGTCCCGCGTGTACGAGCAGCATATCAAAGCCCGCTCTTTTTACAAGCGCCGCGGCTTCCCCGTAGGATTCGACAATCTCCCCGATCATCTCGTGAGGCATCTGTTTTACGACGCTGCCGTCCGGAAGCGTCTCGTCTGCCGGGCCGTACTTAACGGCATCCCTAACCCTTTCGCCGGGCAGACGGTCTACTGCGGAAAACTTTCCGCCGTGCGCCAGCTCTATGCTTGCTGCGGCGCCGTGGCGGCGTATGGCGCGGGCAAGATTCGTCAGCCCCGCCAGCACATCCGGGTGCTGCAGGTTAATAGAGCGCCCGTGACTCTTTCCGGTCCTGTAATGAGTAACCGCCTCGCCTACGGTGACTGCCGCCGCGCCGCCCCTCGCGCGCAGCTCATAAAACGCGATGGCGTCGCGCGTGAGCAGTCCGTCCTGCGTGAGGTCCGGAAATCCCATCGGCGCGGATATCATCCGGTTTTTAAGCGTAAGCCCCGCGAGCTTGATCGGAGAGCACAAAAGCGGGTAATTCGGCGTGTATATCTTTGCTTCTTTCATAGTTTTCTCCCGAATTTATAAAATTCTGCCGATATCCCCGGCTATCGTGTATGCGGTCTGCGTTGCGGCAAATATGTTATCCGGCATAACACAGTCACCGATCTGATAAAATTCCGGGGCACAGCGGGCGAGCGCTGCCGCTTCTTCCCTGAGCGGTTTTTGACCGGTCGCATATACAATACTGTCGGCGAACAGTTCGTGTACGCCCTCCCTGTCCTCATAACTTAGCGCTCCGGGCCTTATTTCAAGGGCGGATGAAGACAAATGCAGCTTAACCCCGAGTTTTTCAATTTGATCGAACAGCCCCTGCGTATGCATGGAAAACTCGTTTACCGCGGGCTTGTCCGTTATCTCGATTACCCGGACGTCAACGCCCCTCCCGGCGAGAAACACGGAGAGCTCCAGCCCTACAAGGCCGGCGCCTAATATCACGGCGCTGTTTCCCGCGAGCTCCGGCTCCCGATACACCCGCTCCGCTCCGTACGCGTGCTCTATTCCTTTAATCGGAGGCATTGCCGGACGCGCTCCCAGAGCCGCTATTATCACGTCCGGATCGATCGTGTCGGCCAGCAGAGGCGTTACCTCGGTATTCAGGCGAACCTCTATATCCGGATTCCTTTCGATCAGGCGCGTCTGCTTATCAAGATACCACTTCAGATTCTTCTTGAAAGGCACCTTTTCCTCGCACCGCAGCGTTCCGCCCAGCCTGTCCGTTTTTTCGCACAACACTACGCTGTGACCGCGCTCAGCCGCGGATATGGCAGCCTGCATGCCCGCCACGCCCCCACCGGCAATCAGCACCCGCTTTTTAAAGCGCGGCGCCGGAACGGCTTTGAACTCAAGCTCGTGACATATCTCCGGATTCGTAGCGCAGAAGCACAGGCGCCACTGCCCGCTGCCCGCGAAGCAGGAGCTGCAGCGGATACATCTGTTTATCTCGTCTTCCCTGCCGGCCCGCGCCTTTAGGGGCAGATCCGGGTCGGCCAGCGACTGCCTTCCCAGGGCGATGATGTCTGCCTTCCCGGATGCTATCGTCTCCTCCATAAAATCCGGATCAAAAAAGGCTCCCACCGTTGCCACCGGCGACTTAACGTGTTTTTTAATCTCCGCGGCATATTGCAGGTTGCACCCCTCTGGCAAAAACATTGTGGGATGTGTGATAATAAACGCACTTTCCTGCTCGTGGTGGCCGGCCGAGACATGTATTATATCAACCTTCCCGTCCAGTGCTTTCGCGAATTGTATACCCTCGTCTATGCCGTATCCCCCATCGAAACACTCCGAGCCGCTCATGCGGTATTCTATCGGAAATGCCGCGCCGACCGCTTTTCTGACGCTTTCCACAACGGCCAGAGGCAGCCGCATGCGGTTTTCGAATGAGCCTCCCCAGCGGTCTTTCCTTGTGTTTACCTGAGCGGACCAGAACTGGTGTAAAAGCCAACCGTGCCCGCCGTGTATGGTCACCATGCCGAAGCCCGCCCGCCTGGCAAGCGCGGCGGCGCTTCCGTAAGCCTCGATTATGCCGAGTATCATATCCTCGGGCATTTCCTCCACCGGGCCGTATTTGTTCTCCATGGCCGCGGGGCCGTATAGCTTTCCGCCGCAGAGACTTTTTGAATGCTGCGCGTACATACCCGCGTGAGACAGTTCCGCCGAAGCCACCGCTCCGTGCCTTTTTATCGCGGAGGCCATCACCGAAATCCCCGGAAGCACATTCGGATCGTCCATTTTAATCAAAAACGGATAATGTGTTCCGGTACGGGTCTGTACTATACAGTCTCCCACGGTTACTCCGGCAAAGCCTCCCATAGCCTTGCGCTCGTAGAAGGCCGCCATCTCCGCGTTCGGAAGCGCGTCCGCCGAGACGTTGTAGAAGCCCTGCGGAGAGGCAAATATTCTGTTGCGAAACAGCGCTCCCCTCACGGCGAGCGGCTCAAATAAATGCGGGTATTTCATTTTCAGCACTTCCTTTCATTGCGGCAGCGCGCATACTGTATGATATTTATATTATTTTACACCGCCGGATCCTCTATATCAACACAAACGCCCCTGACGCGCGATAAGGCCTGTTTTACGGCAGATCTGTATTATAAGCAGCGCTTGCAATGTCATGCGAAATGGTATAATATTTCTACATATTATTCATTGTATGAATGTACAACGGGAGGTTTATTGATGGCAAAGTTTATAACTGCGCGCGAAGCAGCGCGTCTTATCCCCGACGGGGCAACTGTCGGTCTTGCGGGAATGGGCCTGGCCGGTTGGGCGGAAGAAGTCGGCTGTGCCATAAGAGACAGTTTTAAAGAGACCGGGCACCCGTGCGATCTGAACCTGAAGCAGGGAAGCGCCATGGGCGACTGGAAGGAACGCGGCGTAACCCGGCTCGGCGAAGCGGGACCCGGCCTTATTACGCGCTGGTCGGGCGCTCATGTCGGCTCAGCGTTTACGCTTCGTGACCTGGCCGTTGAAAACAAGCTTCAGTGCCACTGCCTGCCGCAGGGCGTTATCGTCAATCTCTGGCGCGAGATAGCCGCCGGCAGACCCGGTCTTTTGACCAAGGTGGGACTCGGAACATTTGTTGATCCGCGTATCGAAGGCGGAAAAATGAATTCCGGCACAACAGACGAACTCGTCGAGCTGGTTGAATTCGGCGGCGAGGAGTATTTATTCTATAAAAGCTTCCCTTTGAATGTGGCTCTTCTGCGCGGAACAACCGCCGACGAAAACGGCAATATCACCTTTGAACATGAGGGATTCATAAACGAGGGTCTTGCTGTCGCGACCGCCGCGAAAAACAGCGGCGGCATTGTGATCGTACAGGTCGAGTACCTCACAAAAAAAGGAACCATGAACCCCAAGGATGTTAAAATACCAGGAGTCCTTGTCGATTATGTTGTCGTCGCAACGACCAAGGACGCCTGCTGGCAAACCGAGGGCACCTACTATGAACCCGCTTTCTCCGGCCAGATTAAAAAGCCGCTGGACGCGATCGAGCCTTTACACTTTGACGAGCGGAAAGTAATCTGCCGCCGCTGCGCCATGGAGATACGCAAGGGAGACCTGCTTAACCTGGGCGTGGGGATGCCTGCCGAAATCGCGAAAGTGGTCGCGGAGGAAGGGTATATAAACGATGTCACGATGTCAACGGAAAGCGGAATCGTAGGCGGAGTTCCCGCTGCGCTGCCCAATTTCGGAAGCGCATTTAATCCCGAGGCCGTCATTGACCACGGTTCGATGTTCGATTTAATCGACGGCGGAGGTCTGAGCATGACTTGCCTCGGAATCGGGGAAGCGGATCAGTTCGGCAACATCAACGTCAGCAAGTTCGGCCCCAGGCTTACCGGACCCGGAGGCTTTATAGACATCACCGGCGCGACGCCGAAGGTCGTGTTCTGCGGCACGTTTATGGGGAAAGCCGCTTTGACGGTCGGAGACGGTAAACTTGTCATTGAGAAGGAAGGCACTATCCGAAAGTTCCTTGAAAACGTCGAGCAGGTCACGTTCAGCGGTAAATACGCAAGACCGTGGCAGACGATTTTGTATGTAACCGAGCGCTGTGTATTCCGCCTTATCAACGGCAGGATGACTATCACGGAAATCGCTCCCGGCCTCGACCTGCAGCGTGACATTCTCGATAAAATGGATTTCGTTCCCGATGTCGCGGAAGATTTAATGCTCATGGACCCCGGCATTTTCTGCGAAACCTGGGGCGGCCTGAGTAAATATATCGAAGATCCCTCCTCTGTTTAAATAACACGGAAAGCCAGGTAAACATATATGATCTTATCAGAAAAACACGAGCTAATGAGAAATCGGTTTCGTGACTTTGCCGAAGCTGAATTTACCGATGAACTGCTGCAGAAACTTGAGGAAACCGGCGAATTCGACTGGGATATACACTATAAAATGGCCGCCGCCGGTTTTATGGGCTTAAAGATTCCCGTGGAGTACGCAGGTCAGGGAGAGGACAATCTGTCTTATGCTCTGATGGTGGAGGAACTTGCGAGAGTCAGCCCGGTATTATCGCTGTACGCCAACACCTCGAATTCTCTCGGCGCGGGTCCGCTGCTGTTTTGCGGTTCGGAAGAACAAAAACAAAAATATCTTCCGCCTGTCGCCAGGGGTGAGAGCAACCTTGTCTTCGCGCTGACGGAACCCGGCGCCGGATCTGATGCCGGAGGGACACTGACCACCGCCGTGGAAGACGGGGATTTTTATGTGCTCAACGGCCGTAAGACCTTCATCAGCGGCGCCCCCTTCGCGGACAAGGCCATTGTGTATGCAAAAACCGACCCCTCACTTAGAGGCTCGCGCGGTATATCCATGTTCATCATGGATATGAAGCTGCCGGGTGTCTCCCTGGGTATGCACGAAAAAAAGATGGGTATAATCGGCTACCCGACAAGCGACATCGTCATGGAGGACGTGAGAGTACATAAAAGCGACCTGCTCGGTCCGCTCCATAACGGATTTGTCACTGCTATGAAGACGCTTGACGGCGGCCGGCTCGGCGTAGCAGCTCAGGCTGTCGGTATCGCGCAGGGCTGCCTGGACGAGACTGTAAAGTTTGCTAAGATACCGGACGAATCCGGTCAGATTCCCGCGAAGTCTCAGAATGTCAGCTTTATGATAGCGGATATGGCAACCGAGCTGGAAGCCGCACGTGAGCTCGTATACAGCACCGCGGTGATGAGAGACGCGAATGTAGGCGATATCACAAAACGCTGCTCCATGGCCAAATATTTCGCGACAGAGGCCTGCAACAGAATCGCGCGGCAAGCTGTCCAGCTCCACGGCATCTTCGGGCTGGTTCAGGGCTATAAGGTCGAAAGACTGTATCGCGACGCTCGCATAACAACCATTTACGAGGGAACCAGTCAGGTGCAGCAGATGGTTATATCGGGCAGCGTTCTGAAGTGATCTGAATCGCGTGAGATTCAGCGGTTTGCTTTTTATCGGCGGGGTGACCCTCCCGGGCAGCTTTATATTTTCATAAGATTAATGAACCGCCGGCCTGCTATATGACCCGCGGTTCATTTTCTTTGCTTTCTAAGGCGGGGTATTGACAAAATACAATGCCAACATGCCTTTGATGTGTTATTATTGATGTGTTCAGTTTTTATCGGCTTAAGCCGGGGGAGTTAGGGCTTGTGGGATTTCTGATTAAAGATAAAGCATTTTATAAAACCTTTATAAGCATTTCCGTCGCGCTTGCGCTGCAGCAGCTTTTAAACTACAGCGTGAACCTGGCCGACAATGCTATGCTGGGTTCATACAGCGAGGTTTCCATGTCGGGTTCCGCTATTGTCAGCCAAATACACTATATACTCCAGCTTCTGATCAACGGCATCGGCACCGGCATTGTAATGATCGGCTCCCGCTACTGGGGCATGAAAAAGCCGGAGCAAATACGGCACTTCATCAGTATGGGCTGGAAAATTGCCGTTGCTCTGGGCGCTTTGTTTACCATAGCGACAATAGCGTTTCCCGATACCATACTTTCTTTTTTCTCCAACGACGCGAAGGTCCTCGAACAGGGACGGCAATATTTGCGGATAATGTGCTGGACATTTCTCATCTTCCCTGTTTCGTACTGCCTTATGTGGGGTCTGCGCAGCGTGGAGACAACCTTTATCGGACCGGTTCTTTCCGCCGTTTCGCTTATCATGAACATCTGCCTGAACTATATACTTATATTCGGCAAGCTCGGAGCGCCCGAGATGGGAATAAGGGGCGCCGCGCTGGCTACCCTGGCAAGCCGTATCGTCGAAGTCGTTATCATGCTCTCCTATGTGTTTCTGGGAGACAAAAAACTGAGAATCAAGGCAAAAGACCTGCTGCGTTTTGATTTCACGGACATTAAGCTGTATTTGAAAGCGACGCTCCCGGTGACGGGTACGCTGCTTACCTTCGCTTTGGGCGTGTCCGCTCAAACCGCGATACTCGGCCATTTTTCAACGGCAGCTCTTGCCGCCAACAGCATAATGGGTATTGTTTGGCAGATCACCGGCGTAGTTGGGATGACCTGCGGCAGCGCTTCCGCTATCATCATCGGCAAGGCCGTAGGCGAGGGCAGGGAGGATATGATAAACTCATATTCAAAAACTCTGCAGCTCCTTTATGTGTTTATAGGAATTATCTCGGCCGGTGTCCT
>JAAYBW010000198.1 GCA_012729975.1 Clostridiales bacterium | reverse complement strand
GGTATCAGTCACCGAAGCCGTCCAGATAGTCGCAGGCTGCAAGCGCGGCCGTCGCGCCGTCCCCTACGGCTGTTGTGAGCTGACGAACGCTTTTTACCCTGCAGTCGCCCGCGCAGAAAATACCCGGCGTTCTTGTCCGGCAGTTTTCCCCGCTTAAAAAATACCCCGCGCCGTCAAGCTCCGCGACATTCGAAAAACAGCTGTTTTTCGGAAGCAGGCCGATGGCAACGAAAAGGCCGTCGACAGCTATTTCGGATTCCTCGCCCGTGGCTTCATTAACAAGGCGCAGCCCCGACAGTTCTTCGCCGTTTTTTAAAAATGACTTGACCACGGTTCCGAAAACAGCTTTTACGTTCGGCTTATTCATGAGCTTGTCCGCCAAACGCTTCTCACCCGTGAAGTAATCCAGATTTTGCACCACTATAACGCCGCGGCATAGCTCAGAGAGCAAAATAGCTTCCTGAAGAGCGCTGTTGCCGCCCCCGACGACCGCTGCGGTCTTATCTTTATATAACGTGCCGTCACAAACGGCGCAAAAGGACAGTCCGTTTCCGACCAGTTCATACTCACCCGGCACTCCCAGCATGCGGTGCTCAACACCGGCCGCGATAATCACGCAGCGGGAGGAATAGCTGCATCCTTCTTCCGTTTTAACCGTGAAAATGTCCTTTTCGGGGCTTATAGAAACCGCTGTCTCCAGCTCGAATTCCGCGCCGAGAGCCGTAATCTGATCAAGCATCCTGTCGGCAAATTCGTCGCCGCTCATGCGAAGCGTGCCGGGATAGTTCTCAACCAGGGGAGAGTAGGTGATCTGCCCTCCGAAGGAGTCCTTTTCCAGTATAAGTATCTTTTTATTGGCTCTGAGTGAATAGAGGGCGGCGGTCACTCCCGCCGGCCCTCCTCCTATTATTATGATGTCATACATTATCAGCCGTCTCCGATCACTTCAACCGACTTTTTCGGCGCGCAGAAAGCTTTTGATTCTTTCGATACCCGCGTATTTTTCCGTGTTAACCCCGTCGGTGATGATCAGCGTCGGCACCTGGCGTATCTCGTATGTTTTCGACAACACGGGCTCGTCGTCGGCCAGAACCTTCTCATAAGCGATTCCGGACTTCTCGAGAAGCATGGCAACAGTCTTGCACTTTGGGCATGACGGCGTCGCGAACAAAAGCACGCGTGCGCTCTCCGAGATACCGGGCGCGGGTTCGGCGGCCGTGGGAGCAGAGTGCTTTTTCGGATCGCGCTTCAAAAGATCGAAATCATAGAGCTTGCGGTCATGATACTCCTGCGTCTTGCCGTCGTTCCAGTTCTGGACCGGTCGGTAATAGCCGGTAATCCGCGAGTACACTTCCGCGGGCTGGCCGCAGTGGGGACATGTAAACTGCTCGCCCGTAAGATAACCGTGGTTTTTGCAAACCGAGTAGGTCGGCGAGAGAGTGTAGTAGGGAAGCGTATAGTTTTCCGCGATCTTGCGCACAAGAGCCGCGGCCGCCTGCCAATCGGGAAGCTTTTCGCCCAGGAAGGCGTGGAAAACGGTGCCGCTGGTATAAAGCGTCTGTAATTCGTCCTGAATGTCCAGAGCCGAGAATATATCGTCGGTATAAGAAACGGGCAGATGGGAGCTGTTGGTATAGTAAGGGGTCCCGTTCTCCGAGGCGGTTTTTATGTCCGGATAACGATCGACATCGTGCTTGGCCAGACGGTAGCTCGTGGATTCCGCGGGCGTTGCCTCAAGATTGTATAGATCGCCGTAAAGCTCCTGATAATCGGAGAGGCGTTCACGCATATGGTTGAGCACATCCTTGGCAAATTGCTGCGTTTTCGGGTGAGTCAAATCCATGCCGAGCCATTTCGCGTTCAGGCCGGCTTCATTCATGCCGACAAGTCCTATAGTCGAGAAATGATTTTCAAATGAGCCCAGATAGCGCTTTGTATAGGGGTAGAGACCTTCATCCATAAGCTTTGTTATTATCTTGCGTTTTGCTTTCAGGCTGCGGGCCGATATATCCATAACTCTGTCGAGCCTGCGGTAAAAGTCGGCCTCATCCTTGGCCAGATACGCGATCCTCGGCAGGTTAATTGTAACAACGCCGACGGAACCCGTTGACTCTCCGCTCCCGAAAAAGCCGCCTGACTTTTTGCGCAGCTCGCGCAGGTCCAGCCGCAGACGGCAGCACATGCTGCGGACATCGGAAGGTTCCATATCGCTGTTGATGTAATTTGAAAAGTAGGGCGTACCGTATTTGGAGGTCATTTCGAAAAGCAGACGGTTATTTTCCGTGGGTGACCAGTCGAAATCCTTTGTGATGGAATACGTGGGAATCGGGTATTGGAAACCGCGGCCGTTGGCGTCTCCCTCTATCATGATCTCGATGAAAGCCTTGTTTATAAGATCCATCTCGGCCTTGCAGTCACCGTAGGTGAAATCCATCTCCTTGCCGCCGACGATCGCGGGAAGGTCGGCAAGGTCTGCCGGTACTACCCAGTCAAGGGTAATGTTTGAAAACGGAGCCTGCGTTCCCCAGCGGCTGGGTGTATTCACGCCGAAAACAAAGGCTTCAATACTCTTTTTTACCTGCTCGTAGCTGAGTTTATCCACACGAACGAAGGGTGCCAGATATGTGTCAAAAGAGGAAAAGGCCTGCGCGCCCGCCCACTCATTTTGCATGATGCCGAGGAAATTAACCATCTGATTGCAAAGTGTCGCAAGGTGGGAAGCGGGCTTGCTGGTAATTTTGCCGGGGATGCCGCCCAGACCCTCTTTAACCAGCTGGCGCAAAGACCAGCCCGCGCAGTATCCGGTCAGCATCGAAAGGTCGTGGATATGGATTTCGGCGTTTTTATGCGCCGCGGCGACCTCCTCGTCGTAAACTTCGGAGAGCCAGTAATTCGCCGTTATGGAACCGCTGTTTGACAATATCAGGCCTCCCACGGAGTAAGTAACCGTGGAATTTTCTTTTACGCGCCAGTCGGTTATATTCAGATAGCTGTCTACAGCCTGTTTATAATCGAGCACGGTGCTTTTAACATTGCGCAGTTTTTCGTGCTGTTTACGATAGAGTATGTATGCCTTGGCCACCTCTCCGTACCCTGCCTGACTGAGCACGGACTCCACACTGTCCTGAATATCCTCCACCGCGATTAGGGAATCCTTGATTTTCGGCTGGAAATCCGCGGTGACCTTAAGCGCAATAAAGTCTATTACACTGGGGTTATAATCTGTGCCTGTCGCTTCGAAAGCTTTGATAACGGCGCTGCCGATTTTAGTGATGTCGAAATCGACGAATTTGCCGTCTCTTTTTATAACGCGGTACATATATTAGTCCTCCTGTGCATGAAACGCACAAACGCAATGATAGCTCCGGCGGATAGCGGGCCGTGACAGCGGCCTTTTGTATCCGCGGCGGCGGTATAACGGGTTTTCTTTTGCCGTTTGCCGGCGCGAAAAATATCCCCGTCGCGTCCGCGGTCATCCGGAGCAGGATTACGATACCATATATGCTTTTTTATGTCAAGCTTGGAACCAATATTTTGTTATATCGATTATAGATATACACAAGATATAGTATAGCGTTATTCTATCCCTCTTAATTTCGCGTTGGGAATAAAGGGAGAAACCACCTGCAGCATTTCCTGCATCCGCTCATTTGAAAACGCCGAAAATCCGGTTCCGATCAGATCTCCGCTGTCCCTGAAAGACTGTAGAAAGTAGGCCGGCGCGCCCGAAAGCCATCGGCCTATCGCCTCCATATCCTCCCTCGCGTGAAGCTCTTTGACAAGCGTTGTGCGAAACTCGAAAGGAAGGCTGCCCTTCATCAAAAAGGCGGCGCTTTCCAGCACGGGCGAAACGTCCGTATCCGCAATTCCGGTAAGAGCCGGATAGCGTTCGGGACTGCTTTTTATATCCATGGCGACATAGTCTATAAGACCGGCGCCGACAAGGTCTTTGAGCGTCTGCGGCAAGCTGCCGTTCGTATCCAGTTTCACCGATAATCCCATTGCGCGCACTCTTCCCAGAAAGTCGCCCAGTCCGGGCTGAAGAAGCGGTTCACCGCCTGAGACGCATATGCCGTCTAGCAGTCCTCTGCGCTTTTCCAGCAAATCAAAAATTTCCCGCTCGGGAACGGCCGCCTGTTCGCGCACGCGAAGCACAAGCGAGGCGTTGTGGCAAAAAGGGCAGCGATAGTTGCAGCCCCCGGTGAATACCGTGCAGGCAACCTTGCCGGGGTAATCCAAAAGAGTCAGTTTCTGAAATCCGCATATAAGCAAGGCGGCAGCCTCCTTTCATTGCGTGTCATCCCGTAGAATACGGTTCCGGTTCAGCCTGTGCGAACGACCAGTTTTTCGGCCTTGACATCCTTTTTATAAGGATTGAATTTTTCGTTTACAAGGTCGGCGATGCCCTGCGCGTCGGCTATATAATAAGACGTGCCCGAGATTGTCTGCGTATAGCCGGGAAGAGTATCGGTCCCGATGTCCGAAGTCCCGCAGCGCAGCAGCGCGGCTGCCAGCCACATAATATTGCGCGCGGACAGATCGGTTGTGATATTGTTTTTTGCCAATTCAATGAGGTCGGGTATTTTCACAACATTTTCGGGCTTCGCCCACTGCTTCACAGCCGCGGAGATAAAATCGCGCTGGACCGAAATCCTCATCAGATCGGCAGAGGCATAACCGCTGCGGAAGCGGCACAGCTGTACGGCCTTTTCTCCGTCAAGATGCTGCATGCCCGCCGCGATATCTATATACAGGTCCTGGGTGGGATCGATGTAGTGCATATCCACCGGAACGTCAAAATCGACCCCGCCCATTAAATCCACGGCTTCGACGAAAACGTCCAGCGTCGTCACCGCGCAGCCGTCGGGTCTAAAGCCGATAAGCTCTTCTACATAGTCAAGCAGATTATCGAGCGCGTCCTCGTCGTGACCGTACCAGCCGTATGCCACGTTCAGTTTCGGCGCGTTCCACTCGGCGTATACAAGCGTGTCACGGGGAAGGGACATCAGAGAGATCCTGCCGCTGAAAGCGTCGACAGAAGCCAGCATCATCGTGTCGGTTCGCATTCCGCTCTCGTCCGTACCGCATATAAGCACCGTCGAGTATAAAGGCTTGCGGGATCCTCCCGAATTTGCTTTGGGCTGCTCGCACAAGAGCAAAAAAGCGCCCGCGAGCACCGCCGCGATTATAAACAGAGCAAAGAGGAATCGCAGAAAACGATGCCTGCGGCGGCGTTTGGGCTGCTCGGCGGGCTCGGCGTACGGGCTGCCGTAATAAGCCGCGGGTGGCTCGGCAGGCGGCGCTAAGCTCCTCGCTCCGGCTTCGCGGGGGCCGGTTCGCACGGGATCGGTACGCGGTACCGTCTGTACGCGCGCGTCATGCCCGGGCGCGGCCGCGCGGGTCGTATGCGCTTTCACGTTAGGTTCGTTTATATAGTATTTTACTTCTGCCAGGAGCTCATCTATATTCTCGTTTTTATCTTTTTTCATTTATATTCGCTTTCCGGCGTCACGGGCCGCCATACATTCAGTCTATTATACAACATACTGCCGAAATTTTCACGGGTAATGCGCTTTAGGATGATAGCTCCAAATAACGAAAAATGCAAGTCCCGCATCTACCGCCCTTTGCTTGAAATACCGGCTGACCGGCAGTAGAATGAAGTATCATCACATGGAGGCGCGGTATGAAATACGATAAACTTTTCGCTTGCGCGGCCGCGGGCATACACGCGGGAGAAAGCGGCAGAGTACAGACCGTACGGATGGACGAATCCGTGGTTCCCGGCTGTATGTTCAGCGATGTCAGCTGGTATACAAGGCCGTTTTCCTCCGATGGTATGATACGCCATGATTCCGATGAGGTCTGCATGTTTGCGGGCAGTGATCCCGGCGAGCCGGAAAATCTGGGTGCCGAGATAGAGTTCCGGATAGAAAACGACAGGCTCATGCTCACTGACACCTGCTTTGTGTTTGTGCCGAAGGGCGCCGCGCATGGAATAATGTCGGTGAAAAGTCTTAAAAAGCCTTTCATACGCTGCAGCTGCCACCTGAATATTAGTGAATATGCCTTTGTTCCCGCCGAGGCCTCCGAGCCCGCCGGGAAATACGCGGGCAACGCGGTCATGCGTTATGAGCCCGTCGACGGCAAACTGCCTGAAGCTCCGGAAGGCTTTTTGCACAGACTGCTGTGGATGGACGGAAAGAAGCTGGCCGGAGCGCCGTATATAGAGTCGGTCTGGTTTATGACGACAAACGACACCGGGCCCGCTCCGCACGCCCACGATTTCGACGAGATAATAGGCTTTATCGGCACAGACCCGGAGCATCCGGAGGAGTTGGGTGCCGAGATTCACTTTTGCGTTGAGGACGAAGAGATACCCGTTAATAAGTCCTGCCTTATATATATCCCGCGCGGGGTAAAGCACAGTCCCATATATGTTCCCTCATTGAAGCGTCCGATAATACATTTTTCCGGCGGCAACGGCGGAGATTACGCGCGAAAAAACGCCCTGTCCGAAAGCAACAACTATAAGCCCGGCATGTAAGCGCGGCGCTGCTCCCATACGGCGGCGGCCGAAAAATCATGCGGCCTGTCCGCCGGGTGTTCGGACTGGCAGCGGCGGGCCGGAAGTATAGGAAACGGACAAAGTCCGGAGTATATGAGGCAACACGCGCCGAAGACATATGTTTTCTGAAATTGCTTACCGATATTCCGCTCGGCGGCTGAGCCGATCGGCCGCATAAGAAACAGCGAGACGGCACAGCCCCGAAAAAGCTATGACGTCCCACTGCTTAAAAAGCTTTATACCGACATCTAAAAACTATGGGCTATCGGTTAAAACGCCCGTTTTCGGAACATCCACCAGCAGCTTTCTGGTTTTCCATTTCCCGCTTGCGTAGTAAATAAAACAAACGATAAGCGGTCCGAGCCTTGCAAGAGCGGAAGCCAGCCAGTAGCCGGGAACTCCCAGCGTAAACACGCTGCTGAATAGCCAGGCTAAGCCGAGACGAAACACCACGCCGTCCAGAATACCGACCAGCAGGCCCAGTAAAGCGAAACCGGAGCCGTTAACCAGCGCGAAAAAGGGACTCATCAGCGCTGCAAGGATAAATGTTATCACTGATACCCGCAGGTATTTCACGCCGTATTCAATGACGGCGGGGTCGTCTGAAAATATGGTGAAAATCTGCCGCGGTATTATCAAAGACATTGCAATGGACAAAACACCCAGGCTCGCGGCAAGTATGAGGATCGACAAAACGATGCGCTTTACCCTGGCCGGCTTTCCCGCGCCGAGATTCTGACCGATCATCGCTGCGCCGGCGGTGCTCAGGCTTTGTGTCGATATTGAAGCAAAGGTAAATACCTTGTCGCCTATGCTGTTTGTGGCTGAGGCGACAACGCCATAGGCGTTTATCAGCGAGTTAACGTACATTAAAGTGATGATTATCAGCCCGTTTTGCATAAGCATGGGCAAGCTCAGGCGCAGCAGTACCCGCAGATGCTTTCTGTTGACCCGGAAGCGTCTGAGCTTAAAATCAAAACCGAAAGCGTCCTTATGCCTGAAAAGATAGACCAGCGCGAACATACAGGAAAACCCCTGCGCTATGACTGTGGCCAGAGCGGTGCCTACGGTTGACCACTTGAAGACCCCCACGAAGATAACTCCGAGCACTACGTTTATTAAGGCTGCGGCACATATGAAGATCAAAGGCCGCTTGCTGTCGCCCATGCCCTGCAGTACTGCGCAGACGGCGTTATAACCGAAAATAAAAGGAAATCCGAGGCAGGTGATCCTCATAAAATCGCTTGTGGCGGACATGGCCTCCGGAGGCGCGTTTAGCAGCCTGAGCAAATCCTTGCTGAAAACTAAACCCAGCACCATCATCGCTATCGACACGGTAAATGTGGTTGTAAAAAGCGTGCCGATCGCGCTTTGTATGCCTTCCTTGTCCCGCGCGCCCATAAGCTGAGATATGTATATCTGCCCGCCTCCCGCGAGGGCTATGGCGATGATTGTGAATAAAATCGCCGCCTGCCCGCCGACCGAGACGCCTATCGTGCCGGTGCTGCCGACGAATTTTCCGATGACGATCATGTCTATGGTTTGGTAAAGCTGCTGAATGATATTTGCCGCAAGGATAGGTAAAGAGAAAAAGACCAGCTGGCTGAATACGCTGCCCGAAGTCAGGTCGGTCCCGAGAGAAGCACCGGATGAAAGCCTTTTACTCAAATCATGACCTCATTTTCGTTATTATTGCGGCTGATGCATGAAGGAATTATAAACAGGTTTTCCTATAAATTGCCGATATACTGGTATATAGTAACGGACGCACCGGCCTGTGTCAAGGCGGGTTTATTTACAAGCGCTTATAGAAATGTTATGCTCTTTATAACGGTGAACCGATAAATTTTTCCGGTTCCGCACCGCGGCAGCCGGATCGGGTCAGGCTTGCTATGTACTCCGGCATAAATCATGCGGAAACTGTGTTCAGGTCCGCGGAAACAGCGCGCATCGTCCCGGACTTCTTTGACAAATACCTGAAATGACGCGGAGCTCAGCCGCCGCAGAGCATAAAGACCGATTGTGGTTGCCTTAGCGGTGCCGACTGCGTTATAATATCCGAAACGATCATACACAGTACGAAAGGAGCTATTTTATGGCAATACCCAAATTTGACCCGAAGGAGCTCGAGGTAGTAGAAGAGGTACGCGGTTTTTACAACGCGCCCCCGACCCCTATCTACAAATTCCCCGTAACGCCGAAGGAGGCGTACATCGCCGCTTATAAGGGCTCGCCCGTATGGCAGATAACCGGCCTGGAGCAGATTATGTTTGCCCCCGCGGTTAATCCCGACAATATCGCCAGAGCCTTCTGCATAGACGGCACAAAAACACCGCCGCAGGACGGGCTTGTTCCCGATATGTTCGGCATAGAATGGGAGTTTGTCCGCAAGGTAGGAGGAAGCATGGTTCGTCCGGGGAAACCTTACCTCAGCGATGCCAACGAGTGGTATGAAAAAATAGTTTGGCCGGATATAGACAAGTGGGACTGGGAAGGCGCGGCAAAGGCGAACGAGAGCTACCTTTCCGACACAAAATTTAACGTATGCTGGTTCTTAAACGGCTGGTATGAGCGTCTTATTTCTTTCATGGAGTTTGAAAACGCGGCTTTCGCGCTCATCGACGATGACCAGAAGCAGGCCGTTAAGGATCTTTTTGATAAGCTGTCAGACCTGTATATCAGGATTTTTGACAAATACCTGACATATTTCCCGAAAATCGACGGATTCTGTATACATGACGACTGGGGCTCCCAGAAGGAGACCTTCTTCTCGCCCGCTACAGCAGAAGAAATGATAGTTCCGTACATGAAGCGCGTTACGGACTATCTGCACGAAAGGGGCAAATTCTGCGACCTGCATTCCTGCGGACAGGCGCTCAAGCAGATCCCCAACTTTATAAAAGCCGGCTGGGATTCCTGGAGCGGGCAGGCGATGAACGACACGCATAAAATATACGAGCTTTACGGTGACAAAATACTTCTCGGAGTTTTACCGGAGATGTTTGATCCCGCCAAGCTCTCGGAGGAAGAGCAAAGAGCGAAAGCGAGAGAATACGCGGACAAATTCTGCCGTCCGGACAAACCCTCGATATTCGGTTTCTACGGCTCGCCCGTACTTACTCCCGCCTACAGAGAGGAGCTCTACAAGCAGTCCCGCATCAATTACGGTAAATAATCGCCCGAAACATCATAACGGCAAAGAGCCCTGATATTATCCATCAGGGCTTTTGCTTTTCGGGCGCCCGTCTTGACTTGTCCGAACCCTTATATATAATTAATATGTATAAGGGCCGCCTACTTAATGAAAGACGCAATAGTCGCGCCTCTGACCTGCTGCGTGTCCTGAACCGTAATGACCGCATTTGGGTCGGCGGCAAAAATCAGGGCCTTTACCTGCGGCACATGCCTTCTTTTCACGGTTGTCTGTATTTCCATCCGCTCCGCGCCCATAACGCCCTCCGCCGGAATCAAAGTAAGAGCCTGGCCTTGCTTCCTGAGCATATCCGCTGCGCGCAGCGCGGTATTCTTGTCGACGAAAACGCCGGTCACCGTGCAGTAACCCAGAGCCATCTTCCCCTCAATTATCGATCCCAGCACGTGCCCGAGCGAAAAAGCTATCACGAGAGCCAGAATCTTCAGCGGGTTTTTCGACAGTCCCGCCAGAGCGGAGCCGGTAATAAACAGCCAGAATGTGTATTCAATGAGTGCGACAATTGCGCCCGGAAGCCGCTGCCCCCTCATTATGAGCTGTGCGCGAAGGGATGTGAGAGACACTTCCAGCATCTTGCCGAAGAAAATGAAAAGATAGACAATCGGCCGGTTTCCGGCAAGAAATTCGGTAATGACCTGCATGATATTGGTTAACCTCCCCGGTGTAATTATCGGTATGTAAAACGGCTTGCGGGATGTGCGGATATCCTCGCTGCGCCGATTATACCAAAAAGCGTTTATTATGCTGATAAATATTAAATGTAAGGATGGTGCTCGAATGGGCAAGAATATTGTTGTATTATCCGGCTCTCCGCGCAGGGGCGCTACGACCGACCGCCTGACGGACGCGTTCATTGAGGGCGCCGAGTCCGCCGGGAACTTCGTTACCCGCTTTCAAACAGCCGACATGAGAATCGGCGGCTGCCTCGGCTGCAGGCATTGTTTCACGGAGCAGGGGGTCTGCGTGCAAAAGGACGATATGCAGCCGATACTCGACGCGCTCAGGAAGGCCGAGGTGCTGGTTTTAGCCTCGCCCGTGTACTATTTCGGATTCACCGCGCAGTTAAAGCTCGCCGTCGACCGCACCTATGCGCTTTTAAAGGAGCGCATGCCCGTAAAGCGTGCGGCACTGCTGATGACCTGCGGCGCCTCCGAGGAAGCGGCCGCGTCGTCCGTATCCACCTTCCGCCAGATATGCAAGCTGCAGCGCTGGGAGGAAGCGGGGATAGTAATCGCGCCGCATCTGCATAAACCCGATGAGATAGACGGACGGCCCGAGCTCGACAAGGCAAGACAGCTTGGCCGGGATATATGAAAACAGGAGGTATGACATGAACGTAAAAGAAGCGCTTTTAAAAAGACACTCCGTAAGGGCCTTTCTTCCCGACGCTGTGGAAAAGGAAAAGCTCGATGCGATTTTTGCCGCGGCTTCACGCACTCCGTCCTGGGCAAACTCACAGCCCTGGGAGGTGTTTGTGGCCACAGGCGAAACGCTCGGGAGGATTAAAGCCGCATACATGCAAAAGTACGAGGAAAAAGCCCCTTCCGAGCCTGAAACGCCCCGCCCGAAGCAGTGGTCGCAATCAGCCATTAATCATCAAAAACAGCTCCGGCCCGACATGGAGCGTGACTGCGGCGAGGCGGCGGCACAGTTCGGGCTGCTCAATCAGGTGATGTTCAACGCGCCCGCGGTCATATATATCTGCATGGACAA
Organism: Clostridiales bacterium; assembly: GCA_012729975.1. Classification (GTDB taxonomy): domain Bacteria; phylum Bacillota; class Clostridia; order Oscillospirales; family Oscillospiraceae; genus JAAYBW01. The sequence goes on along the minus strand of JAAYBW010000198.1, from coordinate 1,788 downwards.
GGTCCTTTCCGAATGGTCGCTTTACGATATCGGCGCTTATTCGCAGAGCCTCATGCTTACCGCCGCGGAAGAGGGGCTGGGGACCATCCCGGCGATCACTCTCATGCATTATCCCGACGTGCTAAGGCGCGAACTGCGCATACCGGACAGCCTGAAGCTGACCATAGGCATAGCGATAGGCTACGAAGACAGGAATAACAGGATAAACAATTTTGTCAGCGAAAGGAGTCCCGTTAGCGAAACGGTGCGCTTTTTCAGCTGAAAGCCGTAAAAAAGGCTCTGCTTTTCACACAAAAACGCTCCCCGTTGAGCAGTCCTGAATTTATGTTATTTCAGGTGTCTGCTCAATGGGGAGTTTATCGGAAACAGGACCGCGTTTTTCGTTTTGATAAAGAGCCGGGTCAAACCGGCGGCTCTTCGTCTCCGGCGGGATCAGATACCTTCGCGGCGCGCTTTTTGGCGGGCGGCCGTTTTTTCGCCTGCGGCCGCGCGGCGGCACGCTCCGCGTTTTCTTTGGCCCGGCTTATGCGCTCCGACTGCGCCTGCTGTCTGAGCTCCGTGAGCTCCGACTCCATGCGCTCCTTAAAGACCGAATCGCTGAGCACCAAAAACGATTCAAAAGCCGTGGGATATAAAAACTTTCTTATGCCGAATTCTTTGCCGAATTTAACCGTTACCGTAGTCTCGGTCTGGCCGGTAACATTTCCTATGCCGAATTGCCTGTGACTAACCTGCTGATGTGTGATGTCCATGCCCGTTATCGTCTCCTTCAACGCGCTCCCTGCGATAAAAGCGCGTTCGGCGGCATCGAGAACCGCGCTTATATAATAGCACAAAAAGCACGCGGATGTAAGTAAAACTTTCGCCGACCCCGACTTGCGGGCCGAGCACGGACCGGCGGCAGCCGCCGGATTTAGTATACCCAAACGGCGGCAAAAGTGATATGCTTTATAATATAAAAAGATAAGCATCCGCGGCGGCAGATCTAACCGAGCTGACGCCGTGCCGCGGCAGGTCTTTGAAAGGAGAACCGACATGAGCAATACAGGAGTCAACGAAAATCTGCTCAGACAGATAGACGCCATAGAGCTCCCGGAGCGCATTATGGCCTGGAAGGAAGCGATGCGCTCCGCCCCGTGGAAGCTTTACGCGGATCGCGAAAAATACACAGTGGAGTCCTGGAGGGAAACCGAGGGCGAAGATCTGCAGATCAGACGCGCTAAGCTCATTAAGAAGATACTTGACAACATCGAGATAGCCATACACGACTATGACGTGATAGCAGGCAGGCCGACGCCCGGCGTTATCGGCACCTGCACGTCAATAGACGTATGCGGCGACTATATACCGGACATCTGGGAGGACAAGGGCGAGATTAACCTCACGATGAACGCCGACGCCGGCATAGACCGGGAGGGTCTTGAAATATTGCGTGAGAGCGCCCGGCTCTTCGGGGGCAAGACGGCTCCGGAAATGACGACGAAGGCCTGGGCCGCCGTATACGGGACCTGGCCTAAGGACGTGACGGACGCGAAGATAAAAGACCCGACATTAGACGCGGGCATATTCGGGCAAACGACCTCGGTGCTCATGTGGGGCAAAATACTCAGCAAGGGCCTCGGAAGTTTTATTAAGGAAGCCCGGGCTCATATAAGCGCTTTCGTTGATGAGCGGGACCCGGACGTATCAAAGCTGTATTTCTGGCAGTCCGCCGTGATAACGTGCGGTGCCGTTATAAACCACGCGCACAGATACGCGGCGCTCGCGGAGGAAATGGCGTCAAACGCG
>JAAYBW010000197.1 GCA_012729975.1 Clostridiales bacterium | reverse complement strand
TTGTTAGATAAGCCGTTTGATTACTTTATGACAACATTCGCCCCGCCTGTGAGTTCCCTATCCAGGAAGCGTTCTTTCCATTTCCCGACAGGGCAATAGGACAGGCACAGTCCGCAGTGCCAGGATTCACCGTGCTGAAGACCGGAAGACGATATCGGCATCTTTGCGTTTGCTTCCGCGATGTCCTGCGGAGTGGGGTCATCTGTGGTTACCCAGTCTTCTTTTCCGCCGAACTCACGGCGCATCCCCTGAGTAGGAACCTGGCAGCGCGGGAAGCTGACCTTACCGTAAGTATATGTCTTTTCACCCAGAGTGCAGGTGCGTTTGTCCTCAGAACCGTAAAGGCCTATTGCCTTGGTCGGACAAACATCCGTGCAGATACGGCACTTGGTGGGGTCGCAGAGCGGCGTTCCGCCGTACATAGGATCGGGCTCGATTTCAGCGGTGGTCAGGATGACTCCGAACCTGTTTCTCGGTCCGAATTCCGGAGTGAGAACTATACTCATCCAGCCGAACTCGCCGAGGCCCGCGGCGACGGCGCAGTGTCTGATGCTGATCTGAGTTCCGTTTGTCATAGGACCGGTGGAGAGCGGTGTCGCCGTCTCGCCGAGATTGCGCTCGATAACCTGCGCGACCGCGTAGCAGGCATAAGTAAGTTCGAAATTCGGCAGCATGGTGTATCCGTATGTGCCGTACAGGCCCTTGAGGTCATGGCGGTTGTTCTCGTATGTGCGGAAGTTTGCCTGAACAACACCGTCAAGCAGACGCACGCCGACAACAATAACTGACTTACATCCGGGCAGGATATCTGTCGGATGTCTTCCGGGGGGCGATTCCTGAAAACGATCGATGCTTGCTACTCCGCACATGTCCATGCCGTGACTTAGAGCAGCTTCTTTAATTTTACTTTTAATATCCATAATGACCCCTTTCTAATTTAAGCCTTTTTATAAAGGCGAATTTCTTTGAAGAATTATGCTTACTCACCTGTCTTGGGTTTCTTCCGCCGCGTACTTACCGGCGAGATACCCCCAGGTCACGGCGCGCCCGTGGCTGTTTCCCGATATGATTGTCGGATAGTCCACACCGTACAGTCCGCCCGCTACGTTGCCAACGGCGTAAAGACCGGGAATCGGGTTTTGATCCGCGTCCAGCACACGCAGACGCGTGTCAACGATCAGTCCGCCTACAACGGCCAGCATCGCCGGCCCGAACTTTGATGCGTAAAACGGAGGCTTCCGGATCGGGAAAAGCAGTTCAGAACGCTTTCCGAAATCCGGGTCGTCCTTTCTGTCTACGTGATCATTATATCGATCTACGGTCGCGCTCAGCTTTTGCGGAGGGATATTGATAAGCTTTGCGAGTTCTTCGATCGTGTCTGCTTTTACGATAAGCCCGTTTTGCAGTCCGCTTTCCAAAAAACCGACTTCGCGTTCTCCGGTAAACGGCTGACCGTAAACGGATAGCGAGTTGTCGTTAAAAAGCCCTCCGCTGTACGGCATTCCGCTTATCATCTGCTCTTTCCAGTCATCATCGAAGATACTGTAAGCATAATCCACATTCCCGGGCTGCTTTAATACGTTTACGCTCTTTGCCTGACACCAGGTGTCCTCATTCATGAAACGATCGCCGCGGACATTCACAAACAGAAAGAATGCCTGCAGCCTGTTATAGCCTTGAGGATGCATAACTGTGGGCAGCGGGCCGTCCTCCATCACGCCACCCGCCCAAAGGCCCATCTTGTGTCCGTCACCGGTATTTGCTCCGTGCGGTGCGTACTGACTGTGTCTGACCTTCAGGAACACGGGGCAGTAAGCGGCAAGCATCTCCCTGTCTCCGTGGATATCGCCCGAAGCGAGGATAACGCCCTTGCTTGCGCGAAAACGCCTGTAATTGCCGGGCATTCCCCCGATTACGGCAGTTACGCGCATGCCGTCCTTTTCAAGATATACTCCGGGCGTTTCGAAAAAGAAGCGCGCGCCGAGCGCCTTACTGTCCGAACAGAGATTATCGGCGACTGTCTGAAGGCTGCCGCCCTGTCCCCCGAACAGGAGAGCGCCGTACCTCTCGGTATAGCTCGGCCCCGCGTACCGAGGAGCACCGAGACGCGGTTGAACTCCGTGCTCCGCCTGGCGGTCGAGGAGCCAATCGACCGCTTCCTCGCTGTGATTTATAAACAGCCAGACTATGTCTTCCCTGGCGCGATTTCCGCAAGCGGCGATCCACTCGCGCGCGAGCTGTTTACTGTCGTTTACTATGCCTTGCTCACGCCATGGCTTTGAATTTGCCGCGCCTATATGGCCGCCGCGGACACTCCAGGACTTCGTCTTTTCGATTACGACGACAGATGCGCCGCCTTCGGCAGCTCTGAGGGCAGCGCAGAGCCCTGCTAGACCCGCTCCGATTACAACAATATCGGCATCGACGTTTTCGATAATATCCTTCTCTTCTATGCGCTCCGGGATCTTCAAAAAGGACCAGTTTTTTCCCTCGTTTACCGGGCTTTCCGTATCCTGAACGAAACTCGGCACGCCGCTGAACGCGTATTTACTCATACTCATACCTCCGCGTAACGGGTTTTACTGTATTCATACAGTTCTTCTTCAAGAGCGTAGTAAAGATCCTCCCGGCCGCTTGACATATGCATTACAACGCCGGAACCCGCAACCGCCTGAGCGCCGAAATTGTCCACAATCTCCCGCGCGTGGCTTCTTATCTGCGCCTGCGTTGTGTCGGGGTCATTAGTCAGCTTCGCATTCGCCCCGTATTCCACAGTAACACGGTCACCGTATTTTTTAAGTATGCCGGGAATATCGTTGAAGCTCTGAATCTCCAGAACGTCAAAACCTATCTCCTCTACCATATACGGAACAAACGGATCGATCTTGCCGCAGCAATGCGCGATGAATTTCGTCCCTCTGTCGTGAACTGCCTTAACGAAACGTACCGTAGGCTCCAGGATCGTCTGCTCAAATGTTTTTGTCGAAAAAAACGGCGCGCGCATAGTTCCCCAGTCGTCTGCGGCGATTATGTAGTCGAGCGGCACATGATCGCGTATTCGGTTGAAAAGCTCTATCTTGAAATCAACCAAACGCATCATAAACGCATGCACGGCTTCCGGTTCCAATATGATGTCCATCAGAGCCTGTTCAAAGCCTTCTATCATGTGCAGGCGTTCAAACGGGCCGTTGCTCATGCGCATATAAAGCGCAAGTGACTCATCCCGCACTAAGCGTTTATCGTCGGCCTCCCAGTCGTAACGGCTCAGATCCTCCCAGTGAACTTCCTCTTCCCACTTGGTTATTTCACTCAGGGCATTTCCCTGCGGGGTATTCGAGGCCTGCGCAGCGGAATACTTGTATTTAACACCGAACCAATCCTCCGCGTCTCTGTCCCGCTCGATTGGGCTGTCCCTGGCAATAGCGGACTGATACAACTGAGATGAAGCGTATAAATTCGGCATCCACACGGGTTTTCGGTGGTTCAAGGCGCGCATCAAATTATCTCTCGGCGTGATCGGGTATACTCGATCGGGGGGCTTCCACATTTTCGGTGCTACCGGGATTGTTATGCTTTTTTTATCGGGCATGGGTTTGACCTCCTCAGGATTGCTCTTGCGGCGTAAGCTCTTTTCGCACTTTTCCTCATGCGGCGCTGCTTCCGGCATTTTCCCGGCACATACCTGTTAAAATTTTTGACTATTTATCAGAATAAGTATAAAGTATATACTATGAATAGAGTCGATAGTAAAGTTTACACAATAATAGTCATCGATAGTTGTCTAATTTGTTAGGCCGCACTGAGTATATCGACACAGCCTGCACGTTTCCAAACAGAAGGTCTTTATCGAGCGTTATATGGAATTTTGGGGGTGGAGGGTCAGAAGAGTGAAAGACGGATTGTATAAAATAGGAGATGTTTCGGCGATGTTTAAAATATCGGTGCAGACGCTTCGATTTTATGAAAAAACGGGTCTGTTTGTACCCGCGGTTAAAGAAGAATCGTCCGGTTACCGATATTACAGCTGGGAACAGTTCGAAAGACTTCGGCAAATACTTTTTTTACGCGATTTCGGGCTCCGTCTTAAAGATATCAAGCACCAGCTTGACGTTCAAAACAGCGCCCAATACATGACGCTTCTGGAAAATTACAGCCACACCCTGGAACGGCGGATACAGTCTGATATTAAGCTGAAACAATATATAGATATAAAAACCGAGAACATGAAGCTTGCTGCCGATTTGCCGCATAATGAGACACTTTTTCTGCATTTTTCCGACCAGAAAGTATTAAAACATGAGTGTACCATCAGCCATTATAAAGGTTTTCATAAGATCGAACTGGCAATAATTGAGCTGATAAACAGGTATAATCTCAAAAGCAACATCGACAGTGTGGGACAATTTTTTTCAAGGGAATCCCTCACAAACGATAGCGGCGAACTTATCACTTCGGGCCTCTTTGTGACCGAGGCGGCGTTTACCGAAGATACGTACAATAAGGCCGGAAATAATATAATTATTATCCCGGAGGGGCTCTATGCGGTGATGTATTACCGAACCCCGACCCATCAATCTCTCCCATATATACGCAAATTGCTCGATGATATAGGCCGGCATTCCTTTGTTCCGTGCGGAAATATAGTACGGTCTATTATATTTGACCTGGGAAGAGAAAACAGCGCCAAAGACGGATATCTTGCCTGCATAAGGGTGCTTGTCAGAGAGAATTCCGTGGTCTGAAAGTCGTTTTATCAGGCCGTAAACTGTATTTAACAGACAGTTTTGTTGCTTACGGCGGTCAGCAAAATACCGGAAAAACGGCAGAAGCGGCTCACACCGTCCCTGCCGTTTCCGGAATATATTTTTCTATTTGAGCTGACCTACGGCTCCGGTCTCCTTGTTCCTCCAGCGGGGTTTTAGCGGCAGCGGCCAGTTGAACGTCATCGCTCCGGGCGTCGGGCAGTCATTCGCGCAGCAGCCGCAGTACCAGCACTCTTCGGCGTGCAGGATGATCGGAGGCCCGCCTTCTTTCGGATTTGGGATAAATACGTCGACGGGGCATATCTGCACGCATTTATAACACGCGATGCACACATCCGGATTAATTATCACCGGCATAT
>JAAYBW010000196.1 GCA_012729975.1 Clostridiales bacterium | reverse complement strand
GCCGCCGACACCTACGGTGCCGTCTCGGTTGGGACAGGTCGTCGCCGCGGAGAGCGCCAGCTTATAGACCTTGCGGCCGAAAACCCGGCGGCAGTATACATTCATGCTTAAGTATTCTTTACTCATAATCCTTCCTCTGTTATCAGCAGCCCGATATTTGACGAGTCCGAAATCATAATTTATACGCCCTGAAATGCCATAATCACATACAGCATTGCTTCATACATAATTATCGTCGCTTTATTGGCATAAACGCCACTCATGCAATATCGTATAATGATATTGTTTACCGATATTATAAGCGAACCGGTCTGACAGTCAATACGACATGACTGATGTTCAAATAATATTTGCTGCATGACAGTAAACGATTGATCATAGGGTGCCCGGAGCAATATCTGCAATCTTTAGAGATGATTTGAACAAATGCCCGATATTACTTTCTTTCCGGATATCGGCAATGGCATATGTCCTTTATTAATCTTGACTGCTAGATATTGACAAAATTATATGTTGTGATACATTTCAAATATATAATAATAAAGGAGAAGCATTATGGACGAACTTAAGTATAACAGCATGTTCTTTGAACTTAAGCCCCAGTATACGGAATGGGGAAGCTGGTGCCATTCACCGCAGCTCTATTTTCGCGGCTCGGATCAAATCCCCGGGGCAAGGTACAACGTCGGTTGGCAGATTTTTACGGATGTACCTACCGGTTGGGCGGAGAAGTGGCCCCACTTCCACCGCGAGGAGGAGTATCTTGTCTTTATCAACGCAGATTTGTTCCACTGCGAAGAGTTCGATGCCGAAATCGTCCTCTGGATGGGGGAGGACGTGGATAACATGGAAAAGCACGTCATCACAAGGCCTACCATTGTGCGAATTCCCGGCAGTATGTGGCACTGCCCGCTTGAGTTTATCCGGATCGGAAAACCCATATTGTTTCAGGCTGCCTATCTGGACGGCACCTGCGGGCGCGTTTCCCGAATTGATGATGAAGAGGGCAGCGCAAAATTCGTCTATATGGGAAATGAAATCAACAGCCGGAGATCCTGCCGCCTTGAGCCCGGAAAGAAATGCACAATGTGCGGCAAATGCACGCGTCTGGCCTATGAAGAGCAACTGAAAAAAGAAAGTAAGCCACTGTGAGAAGGATAGTCATTGCTTCTCCGCTGTGATTATACTGCCGGTTTGAAAAGCCAAAGAGAGAGCCCTGTCCTAACCGACGGGCTCGCTTTGCTTATGCGCGGTATGGCCGGAGAGATTTATGATTCGGTTCCCTTGTAAAATTGCTCGATTTGGGTTTACAATTGATTTAACTGCGAAGTCATGGTTATTTACGGCACTATTATCCGGATATGGGAAGGCGACAGAATGAATCACAAAGGCACGGTTTTGCTCGAAACGGAGCGGCTTATACTGAGAAAGTTCACGCCGGAGGATGCGGAACCGATGTTTCGTAACTGGGCAAACGACACCGACGTTACGAGGTTTCTCACGTGGCCTCCGCACGGAACAATAGATAACACCCGGAAAGTCATTGACTTATGGGTTAACAGCTACGAAGAGCTATCACATTACTCGTGGGCGATAGAGCTCAAATCACTCGGTGAGCCGATCGGTTCCATAGCGGCGATGAATCCGAACGATAAGGTCAGCTCTGTCGAAATAGGATACTGCATCGGCAAGGCGTGGTGGGGACAAGGTTATGTTGCCGAGGCCCTGCGCGCCATCGTCAAGTTTTTATTTGAAGATGTCGGAGTCAATCGCATGAACGCGATTCACGACCCGCGCAATCCGAACAGCGGCGCTGTTATGCGCAAAGCGGGATTCACGTTTGAAGCGGCAAAACGTCAGGCAGGGTTTAATAATCTGGGGATTTGCGATCATTGCGAATACGGATATCTCGCGGAGGACTATTT
>JAAYBW010000195.1 GCA_012729975.1 Clostridiales bacterium | reverse complement strand
CTCCTAAGCGAGGGGTTCGGAGGTTCGAATCCTCTCATGGGTGCCAGCAGCACCGAAAATCGTTGATTTTCGGTGCTTTTTTTATAGCAGAAATCTTTAGTTTCTATACTGCAAAATAGTGAAGTATGTAGTCAGAAGTGTGTATACGTCTTCTTAAACCTTGCTAACGTTGATTAGCAGGATTTCGGAGTTTTGCTAACAAAAAGGCCTCTCCTGCTAATTGAAATAGCATAAGGTATGAGGTCAACAATCTTCATTGTAGTAAAAAGAAATATACATAGCCACTCGTTCTGCCAGGACGGGGTGGCTAAATCTATCTGAAGGGAGGAAAAAACATATGAGCCAACATCCATGTCCACTATGCCAAGTACACCGGCGAGTGGAACATTGAAGGCAAGTCCTATGACCGTGGCAACATCAACTCCAACAGCACCTACGGCACAGAACGCATCAACGGCTACAAAATCGTAGAGCAGACGCTGAACCTGAAGGATGTACGCATCTTCGATTACATATAATTGCGTTCTTCCCGATGTTCCTGTATACATGGGCGAGATTGCAAAAGAAATATTGCTTGCTTTTGCTGAAAGAACAAACGACAAAGGAATTGAGCGGATACGCGGTTTTAACACTTTTCAGGCTCTCGACAGGATCGTGATTGAGGACATCAGCGTTACACCGTTATTGGTCGATCACAGTGCTTTTGACGCATATATGTTCTTGATTGAGGGGGACGGCAAGCGTATCCTGCATACCGGAGATTTTCGCGTACATGGATTCCGTGGGAAAGCCGTATTCCCCACAATCCGCAAGTATGTAGGTACTGTTGACTTGCTTATAACGGAAGGTACGGCATTATCACGGGACAGCGACACGCTGTTGGAGGAAGCGGAGCTTCAAACACTGGCTAATCACGTCCTGTCTGAGAACAAATATGTTTTCGTGCTTTGCGCCTCAACGAATATTGACCGAATTGCGGCCTTTTACCATGCAACGCCGAGAGGCAAATACTTTATCTGCGATGAATACCAAAAACGTATCCTGGATATTGTCACAAAGCACGCAAAGGACAAAACGCCGCTCTACAATTTCCAGAAGGTATTGACATATGGCAGCAACCTTGACGAGCGGCTTCGAGAGCGGGGCTTTTGTATGCTTGTGCGGTGCAGCGAATACTTTGACCGCATCATGCGGCAATATCCGGATGCCACATTCCTGTTCTCAATGTGGGAGGGATATAGAAAAGGAAAGAATCGGAGCAAGTCAATCTCTGACTTTACAGCAAATTTCGATTTCCAACCCTTCCATACCAGCGGACATGCTTCAACCGCAGTAATACAAGCGGTTTGCGAGACCGTCAAGCCGAGAATCGGAGTAATCCCTATTCACAGCGATGCGCCGAAAGGTATGGATGCGTTGGGTTTGGATTGTCAGATTATCTACTTGGCCGACGGGCAGGAATTGTCCTTGAGTTGATTCGACACCGGGAGGAAAAATGAAAATCGCAACATGGAATGTTGAGCGCCTAAAGCACCATAAATCGCTTCATGAAATCAAATCTCTTTGTGAACAGACCCATGCGGATATCCTTGTCCTTACCGAAACAGACGAGAGACTCCGTCCGAATTTCAAATACAGCTTTCATACGCCTACTCCGCAGGCCGTATATCGAAAAGGCTATTCATCTCCGGTTATATATTTGCCTACCGAGAACAGAGTTTCCATCTTTACCAACTATGAATGCTTAGGTCAGCATCCCACCTTTGACCCATATACGGCGCTGTGCATTGAAGTCAAGACGGAAAAAGGGCGACTCCTGGTATACGGAACCATAATCGGAATCTTTGGCAACCGGGAGGCTTCATTCGAGAGTGACTTGTTGGGTCAGATCAACGATATAGACGCTCTGTCAGCCGGAAATCGCGCTCTTTGCATATGCGGCGACTTTAACTGCACTTTTGCAGACAATACCTATTTCACACATAATGCCAGAACCGCCCTTCGACAGTGCTTCAACCGGAATCGGATTCGTATGCTTACAGAGAATACAGCAGAATGTATCGACCACATTGCGGTTTCCTCCTCGTTAAAGCTCCTGTTCGATTTTCCTCTTTTTAGTCTGCTGTTGCCGGTCACGCTCCGCCTGTCGTTGCTCCGGCGTCTTCCTGAGCATGGCGATGACGGACGCTCTCGCCGCCTGCTTGATGAGCGCTTTGTTCGCCTCCTTGACATTGGGTGTGAGCAGCGTTTCCTGAATTGCCGCCAGCATCTTTTTCGCAGCGGCCTTCATCCTGTTTTGCAGGGAATCGAGATAGCGGCTCACGATGTCTTTTTCCTTTTTCGGAACATCGCGCTTCGGCGCTGTCGCTTGGTTTTTAAACGCGGCAACGACCTTCAAATCCTCTTTTTGCGTTTCTTCCCTGACGGTCTCGGTGACGGTCTCCACTGCTTTTTTGTAGGCGACCTCCGCGACGCCTTCGGTCAATGTGCTCACTGTTCTCGACGTTGAAGCAGCGGTCATTGTGTTTGGGATTGAAAGTGCCGTTTTTACCGACTCGCCCGTTGTGGCGTGTGAGTTTCATTGCGTTTTCTCTCCTGAGAAATAAGTTGATGGGATAAGACGAACAAGCCGAAACCCCTGTCACATCAATGCGGCAGGTAATACCCAATACGAAGTGACGCACAGCTAATGCTACTGTTACCTCCCCCGTTACGAGAAGTATTGTTTCATTGAACAGCCTTACATATCTATGGTCATTCAATGAATCCGCGAGAAAATGGTATTGCGATTAGTAGCTTCTTCCAAGGTCAACGGAGTCTGTATATGTCCCCTGACTTGTATCAATGTCAAATGAGACACTTGATCCATGAAAATATGCATTTGCAAACCAAAGAGCCCGATTGGACGCTAAGGATGAATATGACGAATACGTTGTTCCCGCTGTCGGTGAGCTTCTATATAACGTAATAGTGTGTGAATAGTCCGATTCGACTACAAGCGACGACAAGTCAGATGCGGTATTGCATGCAGGGAACTGTACTAATTCTCCACAACTATCATAGTACACATAAAAGTCGGATACTGTTATGTTTGGGGTATACGAGCCTGCCGTCCAATATGCAGAAACGCCGCTTGGCCTATAAATGTAAGACGATGCTGTACCATTATATTGGGAATAAGTAACAGTAAAGGTCACGGTCATGTATATTCTGCTCGTAATTAGCAGATTTCTGTAGTACACTGTTTGCTGGTATGAGCCTCTGCTCTGGATTTCCTTCGTCAAAGCATTCGGATTGATTTTCTGTAAACCATCTTCTGTTTTCTCAATACCGACAATATAGGTTGTTTCCGGGACTCCATCAATGTTCTCTTTTTCGATACTTATGTAGCTGTCGGTTATTGAAACTGTTGCATTTGCATCTATATCAACTTCGGCTATCTCAGAAAAAGAAGAAATAACATCTTCAACTATGGCTGTGTCTACGAATTCGGTATTTGTGGCCAGTGCGGATACTGATATGCTGCACAGTAGCATGGTTATGCAGACAATTGACGCAAGAATTCGTTTCATTTTATAACATACCCTTTCTATCAATACTGATACGCATAATTCGATGGGTTTTCGCTTGTGCGCTTGGCTGGGTCAACACATTCAAAACATCGGAATCGCCCCCTTTACTATTTATAACGTTTGGCATTAGCTGTCTACTTTCTGTCTATTTCCAGGTAGCCTCCATAAGCAGTAATATAGGCAGTTTCGTTTTCAGATGGATTGACGTAGATTGAGGCATCAAGAGTCCAGTTTGACGCAAAACGATCGGATGCTTCCTTGGGTTCATCTGAATAAACTATTGAGCCTACAAAAGCGTACCCCTCCGGCAGTTCATAGACAATATTGTCCGTTATCCTGTATATTTCATCGTTAACACATACGATATAGCCTTTATCGAAAATTCCACTGAACACAAAAACTACGGCAAGAGCAATTGCTAACACGGGCAAGACAAACAGAAGTGCTTTCTTCGTTGATATGGCAGTTGCATTTTTCGTCGTTACTAATGCCCTGAGAAGGAAAAACCGCTTTTGTTCCTGAACAAAATTTGGATCTACTGTCGAAAAATATCCCATTATACACCTCCGTTACAACAATCTCGACATATACGAGTTGCACGACTTCCGCTACTCGCTGACGCTTACCGGATACTCGATACCGTCAATAATTGCCGCATCGACCTTGCCGATATCAATGAATTCAGCGAAGCTTATTGAAATATACGATTGATTGGTGCCGTTTGGATACTGAATGCCGCCCCAGCCTATGCTTTCCAAATACTCAAAATCTGAGAACTGTTCAGCGGTGGCTCCCACTGTGTTTCCATCCGCAAACTTGATATATATATCATAAATTGGGAGACCGTCGGAGAGAGAATCATCATTTTCCCATGCTTCGTAGACGTCTATCCAGAGGCAGAACGGCGAAAGCTCAATATTTCTAAAAACGCTGTCCGCAGCGCCGCCTGTTGCAAGCGGACAGGATATGAAATCCGCCTCGACGGTCAAATCAGTGCTGATTTCCGCCGTGCTGCCGTCGGAGGCGTACATACGCGACAAGCTCATATTCATGGAGGAAATGTCATTGTCGCTTCTGATTAGCGCAATATAATACACACAGCTATCAGTGCTTTCATCTGTGTCCAATCGTTCAATTTGATAAGCGGGTTTTATGCGGGACGGCGTCGCGTAGGTAAACTTCAATTCGGCATCAGGCGTAAGGCCAACAATATTTCCGCCATCCATACGACTAACCGAAAACACGACATAATAGTAATGTCCGTCCGTGAGTGCGCTTTCAAGTGTGAGGCATAAATGCTCATCACTTGCATGTGAAACGTCACTCATCACATACTCGTCAATGATGCTGAAGCTTTTTTCGCCGAAAAGGTTGGCAAGAAATCTTCCGCCGCCAAGATAGTACGCCATCGCGCTGACCGCGATGAGCGCACAAATAATTGCGGCGATAATCAGGACCTTGAAAACTCTTGACTTTTTGTGAGTTTTGCTCCCTGTAGAAACAGGGCTGTTTGTGGGTTTCACGTCAATTCTCCTTTCGGTTGGTTCATTTTTGACGCCCCGGAGTTGATCTAAAACTTTGCTGTGAATACGTTGAAACGTCTCCGGCGAGAGTTCAAAAGACATGCTTTTCGGACAAATGAGCTTGATTTCCTCTACAGTCAGCTTGTCGAATGTCCTTGTTAAATACTGTTCCATTATAGTTTCCCTCCCAATATGGTACGCAGCTTAGCCTTCGCTCTTGATATACGTGTGTCTATAGCGATGGTAGTGAAGCCCAAGTCAATAGCAATATCCTTAGATTTTTGACCGAAATAGTATTTTCTGAATATTATTGTGCCGTCCGGTTCTCCGAGGCTCTTGATTATTTCTATTAAGTGTCTTCGCTCATCAGTCTCAATCACGTCATCCTCAAAGCCGCTTATATTTATTGAATCGTCATATATTTCGGTTGATGATGTCCTGGCAAGTTCCTTTACCCCTTTATTAAAGAGGTTAATAGCCCGACTTCTTGCCACAACTGATGCGTATGCTTGTAGCGTCCCTTTAGACAAATCAAAGCTTTCTGCCTTTTGATAAATCTCAAAGATAACATCACTCACACATTCTTCTATGTCCTGTACAGTAACAGCATTTCCGGCTCTGCCAGAAACAATTGAATATATCAGCCCAGTATATTGCCTCATAAACTGTTCAATACCCTTATCTGGGTGTTCCTTTAGCAAAAGCAATAATTCGTTATCGCCCATTACGCTGACCTCCATCCCTCTTTTCGATTCATCTCATGTTTGGCTCTATTATACTATTCAATGCAAGTCGGCAAAGCCTTACAATAAAACTGCAACTATTTGATCCGGCGTTGATTCCATTCCCCTGCAGGCTTAAAGGAGATACATAAGGTCTTACGGAACGCCTTTAATCAAGCTGTCAAGTGGGAGCTTATGTCCAGAAACCCCGTCCTAAACTGTACGCTGCCGAAATGTGAGGAAAAGCCCCGTGACATCTGGACACCGGAACAGCTTGTCTATGCTCTCGAAAAGTGCGAGAACGATATTCTCTCACTGGCACTTAATCTCGCGTTCTCCTGCTCACTCCGTATGGGCGAGATGCTTGGCCTGACATGGGACTGTGTAGACATTTCGCCGGAAAGCATACGCAGCAAGAAAGCCTATATCTATATCAACAAGGAGCTGCAGCGAGTAACCAAGGGCGCTCTGGACGCTATTGATGGAAGGGATGCGTTATATAATTTGCGTTGCTTTTCGAAGAATGTGTTGAAAACTTCGATAAATCCGAAAAATCAGAGCGAATGCGCTATATCAACAAAATGAAACTAGTGGCCGACAAATTGACAATAGATTTTATAAAATAGCATAAAATGTTAAATTATCTTGACGGTATCGAGAGGTATTTGTATACTATACACAACGAGCTTTATGAAAAGAAGAAAATGGAAGGGGACTACGCCGCCATGGGATGGAAAAAAACTGTTGCCGTCATCCTTGCCCTGTTAACGTTCCTGTCGATAGTTCCTGCCGCCGCAGCGACATCCATCGCAAATCAGACCCTCTACATATCCGCATCCGATTGGGCAAAATCGGAAATTTCAAACGCCTGGGATAACGGATTGATCCCCTCCGGACTCCTGTCTAAAAAGGCGGCGGAACCCGCCACACGCGAGGAACTCTGCGAGCTGGCTACGCTCCTTTATGAGAAGATGACGGGAAAAACAGTGACACCCTTCTCCCCCAATCCGTTTACGGACACCTCCAATCCGGCGATCCTCAAGGCCTATGCCATCGGTATCACGAAGGGGACTTCGGACACGACTTTTTCTCCCGGAGAAAAGACGAACCGGCAGGAAGTGGCCACCATGTTCGGCCGCGCGATCCGTGAGATGTTCCCGAACGACGATTACAGTACGGTCGGCGCGCCCACATTTTCCGATCAGGCGGATATCTCCGCCTGGGCCCTCGACCACGTGCTTTTCATGAGCAAGATGGGGATCATCAAAGGTTCAAACGAGGGCAAATTTATGCCCCAGGCTATCACCGACGCGCAGAAGGCTTCGGGGTACGGCACTACGACCCGGGAGCAGGCCGTCGCCATTTCCGCGCGCATTTACGATACTTACGCTTCCGCGGGCTACGAGGAGGATTTCGCGGAAGCGCTTATTGACAACACCCCCGTAAAACAGAGTGAAACGGAGAAGCTTTCGGCTATTGATTTTAATAACCGCGTTTTCCGTCCCCTTTACAACCCTGTCATCTCCCTTTCCGTATCCGACGGATCGTCTTCCGGCCAACAGACGACGTCACCCTACACCGTCATTTCGCCAAACGGGGATAAAAAGGCGACCTTCCAATTGCATACGCGCTCCGGCGCGCTGGCACGGGCGCAGAAAATCGTCTGGCAGGTGTCTCCAGTCCCGTTTGACGGTGCTCCCGTGACAAGTGCCGGCGCGAAACCCGGCGGATTGCTGCTTTCCGGTGAGCTCTCCGTCGGTGCGAAAAGTTTCACCGTCGACTTTTCAGAGGTCTACGCCGCCGAGCAGACGCTTCAAAACCCAAACGCCCGGCCAAATATTTTCTTGCCGTCCGCCCCTCTGCTCAACAACATCCAGCTTCCGGGGATCAAGAAAAACTGGCTGCTGTCCAATTATGGGGATACCTCCGCCATGCCGCCGCAAACCTACTATGTCCGCGCCTACCCTGTGGACGCCGCGGGAAACAGCATCGGCGACGCAGGAAGCGGCATGCCCGTTTTATACGGCGATCCTCTTTCCGCCTCCGGCACCATGAATATTTCGCTTATCCAGAAGCTGTTCTCCCTGAAGCTTGCCAATTACGCGGGAGATGTCTATTACACTACCGAATTCCCGAATAAATTTACAGACGAGACGCAAAAGACTTTAACAAACGCGAACTCATCATCCTCCTGGTCCGTTCTTCCGTCGGATTTTCCCGCCGACACGAAGGAACTGCGGATCCAGGTGAGCCTTGTCGATTTCGTGAGCACCTCACAGGACAGCTGGCGCAATGTGGCCGGGCTTGTCTATGAGAAAACGCTGCTGTCCACCGATCAAGCCTTTATGAATCTGTCCGATTCTTCTCCTCTCGGAATCGCCATCGATTTCGATGAGTTCGTTCCGCCCGACAGCGAGCTGCCGGATGATTCCTACATAGCTTATTATATCCGGGCCGTCGCCCTCGCGGATGGAGCGCGGGCGGGCACGGCCTCGGCGTCCTACTCAAAAACCGTAATGATACAGTACGGCAAAGATCAATCCCCGTCTGTCAAGATCCTGGAGCAGGTCAAGATCACACCGCCTATCCCAACCCTTGAAAAGGTCACCTATACGCCGGTGAAGTGGGAGGCGACCGACTGGCAGTATCACTATGTCGTGACACGTCAGCCGACTAAGAAAGAAGTGTTCGGATCGATTATTGGTGACGATACGCTGTACGCGCCCTATACCGTCGGTACGAAGCTGGATTTTACACCGCAGCCCGAGAATAAATCCTGGTGGGAAAAGGCCTGGGACGCCATCACGGACTTTTTCGGCAGCGTTGTGGAATTCCTGAAAGCGATAGTCAACTGGGTCAGCACCGCTTATGCCGATTTAAAGTCGGGCCTTATCAATATCGTCGTCTCCGCGCTTCCCTCTTCCCTGCAGGGACCCCTGCGGGTTGCTCTGACAGCCCTCGTGGACTACGGTTTGGCCTCCATAGGCATCCCGCCCTCGCTGCCCAACTTTGACGAACTGGCAGAAATGGGAACGGATTATCTGGCGACGATGGCCATGCAGCAGGCCGGCATTCCGGCCGGCTCCCTCACCGAATACGGATTGGAGGAGTTGTCCGGGAAGGTCGCCGACGCGCTGGCGGATTCTGCAAGCAAGGGCTCCCCAAATCCCATGGGCTGGGACTTTATAGAGTTGGATCCGGACTATTTGTACCGCCCCGCATACCTGCTGGTGGATCTCTACAACCCCTATGATTTCGCAACGCCGAAGGGATATCTGTCCTTTACCGCCGAAACGCTTATGGATATGTCGAAGAATGGATACAACCCTTCTGTGACCCGTCTGTATGCAGCTTATGGCTCCACCTATATATCCCTTTATAAGCCGGTGTTCGGCATGGAAATCCCGGCGTTGGAGCCCGGACAGCATCTGACAGTCCCGGTGATTTTGGAGGAATACGTCGGAATCCCCTTCCCCGGCTGCACAGCCCCGGTGGACGGAAATGACTATCCCTTAATCTACGGAGGACTCGGTGCTTACAATTTTAACCTCTACATCCAGTATGAACTGCCTCCCATCGCGCAGGAAATAGCGCGCCAGAAGTACACGGAGGAAGCCATCTACACATACAGCACCCTTGGCAACAACCGGAGCTTCACCATCGCGCCCAACCAGAGCTACAGCGGGTAAATTCCTTAGTCACGCGGTGTACGTTTTTTATATTACAGGGTGGGAAAAAGCGTGCTTTCATTATCAAAAAGAGCAACGAAAACAAACTGATGTACTGATAAAAAAGAGTTGATTTTCAAAATAAATAGACCGGAACCGATGATATGCTGACTAAAACCGATTATCAAAAAAAGACACGCAAAGAGCTCGAACGGCTGCTTACGTAAAAGCAGCGCCTATTCGCGCAGGAGCTCGCTAATGGCTGCGGTGCAGCCGAGGCAGCCATACGCGCCGGGTATCAGCGCAAAAACGCGCAGAGAACGGCGAGCGAGCTGCTCAGCGACGAAAAGGTAAGTGCGTACAGGCGTGTCTGTGCCCGCGAGGAGTACGCGGCCCTGGGTATAAATGAAGAAACGATAGCCAAAAGGCTCATGATGTTATACGAGCGGTGCATGCAGGAGCAGCCGGAGCTGGTATGGAGCACCGAGCAGCGCGCGATGGTGCCGAGCGGGCAGACGAAGATCGACTGCGAGGGCGCTCTCAAAGCGCTCAAGCTGATGGGGCAGACTCTCGGCATGTTCAAGAAAGATCCGGTTCCGGAGGAACCCAGGGTAGAGTCGCTCGAAGAGTATCTCAGAAGGCTGGACGAAGAGGAGGCACAGAAAAGCAGTACATAGAGCGCCTCCCCCAAACCGAAATAAGCGCCGAGGCAGTACTCGGCCTGCCTCGGCGCTGTTCGGTGACTTATCGGGTATAAGCTTACGGGTTCATGAGCATCTGCGCCAGCGCGGAATCCGGTCCCAGTATAACGGTCTTGTTCTTGCCGTCCAGCGATGCCTTCAGAGCGTCGAGCGCGAGTATAAACTCGTAAAATTCCTGCTTTTCGGCGCTGTCATAGGCCTCCGCCAGCATTCTCATATACTCGGCCTCTCCGTCAGCCTGAAGCTGAGCCGCGTGAGCGTTCGCGTTCGATACCATGATGTTAACCTGCCTGTCCACGTCGTTGCGTATAAGCGAGGCCTCGTAGTTGCCGTCCGCGGTGTAGGCCGCGGCCCTTTGCTGGCGCTCGGATATCATTCTCGCATACACCGCGTTCTCGTTGGACTCGGGAAGGTCAAAGCGCTTAATCTTCACGTCCACTACCCGGATGCCGTAGTTTTTGGCGAGCGAGTCCACGTTCTGCGCTATTCCGGCGTATATGGCGTTTCTCGCAGCCGCGTCGTCCTCGTTTATAATATCGGACTGCGCGAGAGTTCCCATCAGGTTCTTAAAGGAGTTGTAGGTGATGGAGTCAAGGCGCTCCTCGGCCACGGTTATGCTTCCCAGCGTCTGATAAAACAAAAGCGGGTCAAATATGCGCCACAGCACGTAGCTGTCAACGGTCATGTTCTGCTTGTCCGCGGTGAGCACCTCGGAAGGGGATATGTCATATAGCATGGTCGCCTTCGGAAAAACCTTAATGCTGTCTAAAAACGGAACCTTAAAATGCAGTCCGGCGTTTTCTTCGGTATCGATTATTTTGGAAAAGCGCACGGTGCACACATACTCGTTTTCCTGCACGGTATACACCGATCCGCTTACTCCTATTATGACGAGCAGTATCACAACGACTATCGCCGCGGTTACAAGTTTCTTTTTCACTGCAGGCCTCCGTTTCCGCCGTCCACAAAGCTCTCAAGCGGCAGGACGGTCTCAACGCCGTTTTCCGAGGTTATTATATAGAGTTTAACATCCGGAAGGATGTCCATAATCGCCTCGTAATACATTCTCGATTTCGTTATGTCTGGATTCTGCTTAAATTGCGCGTACATGGCCTTGAACATGGCCACCTGCTCCACGGCCTCGTTTATCCTGGCCTGCTTTAAGTACTCGGCGTTCTGTATAAGCGAGTCGGCGGTAGCCTCCGCCCGGGGCAGCTCGGAGTTGCGGTATGCCGTCGCCTCGTTGAGCACCGTCTCCGCCTGCTGCTTTGCGGTCTCAACCGCCTTGAACGCCTCTATGACCTCCTGCGTGGGCGGCTCGCTGTCCTGTATCCTCACGTCCACGAGCATCAGGCCGATATCATACTGCGAGAGCACTTCGATAACGAGTTCCTTGACCTGCATCTGGATGTTTTCTTTGCCGTCCGTGAGCACCGAGTCCACGTCTGTCGATCCGACGACGTTTCTCACCTGGCTCTGCACCAGATTACGCAGTATCATCTCCGGCGCGTAAGAGCCGAAAAGGTACCGCACCGGGTCGGAGACTTTATATTCAACGTAAAACTCAACGTTGACTATATTGTAGTCGCCGGTTATCATCTTGCTTTCGGCTTCAACAACGGTGTATCCCTGCTGCGCGGATGGGTTGCTTCTGTATCCGAGCTCTATCGACTGATATACGTTCACCGCAACCTTGTGGGCCTTTTGAATGCCGAAGGGGAGCTTGAAATGAACTCCGGCCTGCGTTACGTCGGTAACCTTTCCGAAAGTGGTCACCACAGCCTGCTGCTTGTCGTCCACCGTATACCAGCACGTGGACACAAGTATTATCAGCACAATGATCGCGACTACCGCGACGGCTATTTTTGCGTAGCGCTTCCTGTTCGGCGGGCCGTTCCGGGCTGTTCCCGACCCGTATGTGTATTCCATTTTTGTCCTCCGTTTCATATGTGTAAGATATCCGGGATATCTGTATTCCTTATTATAGCATAAAAGCGGGCATGCCGCCACAATTATCGGCCGTTGCGCCTCAGTCCTCGTAAAGCTCATCGATAAGCTCCGCGAGCTCCTGCCTCGTCAGGCCAAGCGAGCGGCAGTATTCGATATCGTTCAGCAGCCGCTGTCTTGCCTTTTGAAATCGCATCGAATCGAGTCTCCCTGGCCGGTGGGAGGCGACAAAGCAGCCCTTGCCGACTATCGAGTCTATAAAGCCTTCGCGCGCGAGCTCCTCCCAGGCCTTTTTAACGGTTATAATACTCACGCGCAGCTCCTTGGCTGCGGTGCGTATCGGCGGGAGGCAAAACCCGGCGGGCAGATCGCCCCGCAGTATCTGCGCGGATATCTGCTGCGCTATCTGTCTGTATATAGGCTCGTCGGATGCCGTTGAAATGATAATATCCATCGTTAAAGGTCAACCTTATCAAAGCGGGCGGCCGCGAGTCTGAACGCGGCGAT